>DJRZ01000005.1 GCA_002440235.1 Alphaproteobacteria bacterium UBA6347 | reverse complement strand
TGTCGCCGTACAGCGTCGAATAACCGACCGCCGTTTCGGACTTGTTCCCCGTCGACAGCAGCAGATCGCCGAATTTGTTGGACAGAGCCATCAGTAGAACGCCGCGCAGACGGGCTTGCAGGTTTTCCTCCGTCACGTCGGGATCCAGCCCTTTGAACAGCGGCGCCAGCATGTTTTTATAGCACGAAACGGCGTCGACGATCGGCAGAATGTCGTAGCGGATTCCCAAAGTTTTGGCGACGGCTTCGGCGTCTTCCAGACTTTCGCGCGAAGTGAATTCGGACGGCATCATCACGGCGCGCACCTTGTCCGCGCCCAAAGCGTCGACGGCGATCGCGGCGCACAGCGCGCTGTCGAACCCGCCGGAAAGCCCCAAAATCACGCCTTTAAACCCGTTTTTGCGCACATAGTCGCCGACGCCGACCGTCAAAGCGCGCCATGTGTTTTCGGGTTCGCCCGTCCACGGGAAATTGATTTCGTCGACCCCCGCGACGCCTTCTTCCCACAACGGCAGGCATTCGATAAAGCCGCCGTCCATGTCCAGCATGAACGATCCGCCCGCGTACACGGCGCTGTCGTTGCCGCCGACCAGATTCGTGTACACCAACGGCAGACGAATGCGACTCGCGAACGTGCGGGAATGCTCCAGCGTTTCCGTGACCGTGCCGGACGCGAACGGTTTGGCGTCCAGAACGATCAGCTTGTCCGCGCCTTCGCAGTTGACGGGTTCGAAACCGACGGACACGGCGACGGTCAGTCCCGTAATGGTGAACCGGTTGCCGTAATGGACGCCTTTCGCGTTGACCAGAACGGGGGTCGCGCCGCCCGCGCCGTCGGGAATGGCGGTCAGGACTTCGCGGTCGTTGTGATACAGTTCGGGCAGTTTTTTATGGACTTCCGCCATAAATGTGTTGGAAAAGGCGAGATCGCCCAAGGGCCAGCCCGTCAGGGCGTAGGCGGGCAGAACCAGCGTTTCGCCCTTGCAATGCGGACACTGTTCCGCCGCCCGGTGAATCAGCTTCAAGTTACCGTCCAAATCGCCGGCAACGGGATTTATCTGTGAAATCAGCATAAAGAAACCTCTGCAAAATAATAATTTTGTTTCAGTCTATAACGGTTTTCAGCGCAATGCCATAAAAAACTGCCGCGTTTCGATTTCTTCGGCGCGCGATTCGATTTCCTTGAACGACGGCAAAGCCTCCTGCGCGCCGACTTTCAGGCACGCCAGTCCCGCCCCCGCGGAGGCGCGGCGGGCGGCTTCGACGATGTCCAGCCCGCCGTCCGTCATCGCGGCGAAAATGCCGACGAAAGCATCGCCCGCCCCCGTCGTGTCGACGGGCGTCAGCTTCAGCGCGTCGACGGCGAACGTCTTTTTGTCCGCCGCGACGACGACGCCTTTCGCCCCCAGCGTGATCAGGCAAGCCCCGCCCGTTTTTTCCGCGATGCGCGCGGCTTTGTCCGACGGTTCGGAAACGGCGGCGTCGAACAGGGCTTTTCCGACGGCGTCCGCCTCGATCTCGTTTAAAATCAAATAATCGATCAGCGGCAGGATTTCGGGCGGAACCGGCGCGGCGGGCGCGACGTTCAAAACCGTCTTCGCCCCTTTGGCTTTGGCGCGGCGCAGCAGTTTGAAGTTTTCGGCGGGTGGGACCTCCATCTGCATCACGACCAGCGTTTCGTCCGTTAAAAAAGCGTCGCCGACGGAATCGGCGGTCGCCTCCGCGTTCGCGCCGCCGGCGACAACGATCGAATTTTCGCCCCGTTCGTCCAGCATGATCATCGCCATGCCCGTCGACAGTTCCGACGTCCGAACGCCCGCGCAATCGACGCCCCGAGCCCTTAACGCCGTCAGGGGAACCTTGGCGACCTCGTCCGCGCCGACCGCGCCGAACATTTTGACCAGCCCGCCCGCGCGCGCCGCCGCCGCGGCCTGATTTGCGCCCTTGCCGCCGGCTTTGACGACGGCTTTTCGCGTCAGGACGGTTTCGCCGGGAGCGGGAAAGTTTTTCACGGGCAGAATAAAGTCGGCGTTCAACGAACCGAAAACCAAAATCATGTCAAGCTCCCTTCTCAAAATCTTCCGCGAAAGGATAGCAAAGTCGCCCGCCGGCGGCAAGTCGGGATTTTTTTTGATTTTTCAGCCGACAAAGGATACACTTGCCGCCACAGAAACAAAAGAGGACACCATGGCGTCAAACGAAACATTCGAAGACAGATTCGACCACGATCCCAATTCCGCCCGCCCCGACGATTCGGAAATCGATCTGGACGACGATTTCGACGAAGCCGACGGCGAACGGGCGAGCGTCCCGCAATACAGGCGGCGCGATCTGGAACCGCGTGGCGGCGGCTGTCTGGGCGGATTGTTCAAAATCGCCCTGTCGCTGGGCATGATCGGTTTTTGCGGTCTGTACGTCACGCGTCCCGACCTGTTCGCTGAAATTCAGAACAAAATCACGAAGGCGATGTCTTTTCAGCGCGGCGCTCCCATTTTAAACATCGGCAAAGCGGAACCGTCCGTTCCGTCCGGCGAAGCCGCGACGTCCGAACACGCGGACGAAACGCCCTACGTCGTTTTGCGCGGCGCCGGCGTCCTGCCCGATTTTTCGACGGCGGCGAAACGCAATCCGTCGCTGAACGGCTATCTGAGCGCGGCGGAAAAGACGACCTTTAAAACACTGGACGGTTTTCGTCCGATGGTCGAAAACATGATCGCCGACTGGGCGGGGGAAAAGGACCGCAAAAAAATCGAAGAACTGACCGGCGTGTCCTACCGCCGCTTTTACGATTACACGGCGGCGTCGCTGATCAGCCAGACGGTGCTGGAACGGGAGGCGGGGCTGAGTCCCGTCCGTTCGTCGAAAATGGTGGAGCAGACCGCCTTGCAGGCGATGGCGGCGGTCTACACGCCTCTGCGCGAGGCGATCTCCGGCAAAGCCACCGTGCGCGAACAGCTGAAAATCGTCGAACCGGTATCGACTTTTCTGCTTTACCTGTGCGGCGGCGACACGGAATGTCTGGTTTCGTGGGATCTGCTGATCGACATGCTCGGATTGAAAAAGTACGCCCCCGTTTTGGAAAAAGCCCCCGAAAACATTTACAAATAACGGAAACGGAAAATGAACGTCAAAGACCGCTTTTTCGCGCTGAAACTGAAATGGACGGATTTTAAAATCGGGGCGCGGAACTTTCCGACCGGACTCGCTTCGAAAATCAAACGGCTGAACACGGACGAAATCCGCGGCGGCTGGCGTCGTTTTCTGTCCGGCGCCGTTCCGGCGTTCGCTCGGGCGGTTCGCGGATTTTCGACGGATTTGAACGACTGGACGGGAAAGACGTCCGCCGGCAAACTGCGGATCGCCCTGTTCTTCATTCCCCTTTTCCTGATTTTCGCGATCGCGGGGGCTTTCTTTTCCTTTTGCGCGAACGACGCTTTCGTATCGTTCCGCTATGTCGCGAACGCCGTCGACGGCTTCGGCTTCACCTACAACGTTCCGCCGTTCGAACCCGTTTCGGGATTCACAAGCTATTTGTGGCTGATCGTCCTGCGCGCGCTGTGGGCGGTCGGATTGCAGCCGCCGTTTTCCGCGGACGTCGCCACCGGTCTGTTTTCCATGGCGCAAGTGGCGATCTGCTTTTTGTTCGTGCGGCGCATGAACGTCCAGCCCCGCATTCGCCGCAAGGGACTGTACCTGTTTTTGATCGTCTGCCTGATTTTGATCACGAACAGAACTTTTCTGGCGTTCATGACGTCGGGAACGGAAGCCGCGCTGTATAATTTTCTGGTGCTGTGGTGGACGTTCGAAGCGACGGCGGACAAAAAGCGCACGCCCCTTTTCCTGCCCGTCATCGCCGTTCTGTTGGCGGCGTGCCGCGCCGACGGCATCGTGTTCGTCCCCGCGACGGCTTTGTTTTTGCTGTATTTCCTGTTTTCCGGACGCGGCAGGATTCAATGCGTCGTCGGATTCGGCGCGCTGTACGGCGCCGTCTTGTATTACGAAATGCTGAAAAGCGTCTACGGCGCTTATGTTTTAAACGGTTTCAAAGCGAACTTTTACGCGCCCTTTCCCGATTTGGGCAGGGAATACGTCATATCGTTCGTTTTGGAATACGCGCTGTATTTCTGGATCGCCGTGTTCGTTTTGTGGGCGGGGTTCAAATTCTGCCTGCAACGGCACGACGGAAAGTTCGTACAGCTGTTTTTGCTGATAGCGACCTTTACGGCGTACGTTTGCTTTTACCTGTTCGCTGCGGGGGCGGACAGCTTGGAATACCGTCCGTTCGGATTTTTTATCCCGCTTTGCGCGGTCGCCGGCGTCAAGATGATTTCGGAAAACATTTGCGGACACGTTTGGTCCGTTTTCGCGTGGGCGTGCCTGTACCTGTTTTTCGCCCTGCCCCTTCCGTGGACGCATTTTTTGATGACGGACGGTCTGGAAACGCGGCGGGAAACGGCGTTTTTATACCGCCCCGTCGCGCGGAAAGCCGGCTATGTCCCGTTTGCCGAACGTTTTGACAAGGCGCAGAAAAAACTGATTTACCAGGGTGCCGCCCTGCGCCACCGCGAACACAAAGTTTTGACGCGGGAACAGCTGAAAACCTTTCCGACGAGGGAAGACGGAGCGCACCTGTTCAAACGCGCCGACAACCGGCTGTTCGCGGGGCATCTCGTCGGCGTCGCGGGCTGGACTCTGCCAAACGCCGTCGTTATCGATTTATCCGGACAGAACAACAAAGTCGTCGCGGAATCGCCGTTCAAATACCACAACCGCCGTCTGCTGGGATACGAACACAATGTTTCCGCGGGTTACGTCCAATGTTTCAACGGCGGTCCCGGCATCAGCATCGATCCGTTTTCGGGCAGACGCAACATCGCCGTCAGCCGCGTTCCCCTGACGGACGGAAAAATCGCGGGGTGCGAAAATTTCTGGAAAACGCAGATGAACGCCCCGAAACCCAGATCCCTGCGTTCCAAAGAGCTTTAACCGCGCGCATCTCACGCGGCGGCGTCGCTTTTCAAAATCTCGGCGACCAGAAAAGCCAGTTCCAGCGACTGGTTCGCGTTCAAACGCGGATCGCACAACGTGCTGTAATGCTCGGACAGGTTTTCTTCGGTGATCTTTTGCGATCCGCCGACGCATTCGGTCACGTTCTGCCCCGTCATTTCGAAATGCAGACCGCCGGCGTACGTCCCCTCCGCCCGATGGACGGCGAAGAAACGCTTGACCTCTTCCAAAATCGCTTGAAAATCGCGGGTCTTGTAGCCGTTGGACGCCACCTGCGTGTTCGCGTGCATGGGATCGCACGACCACACGACGCGGTATCCTTCGCGTTCGACGGCGCGAATCAGGGGCGGCAGGCAATTTTCAATGTTGTTCACCCCCATGCGGACGATAAACGTCAGACGCCCCGCCTCGTTCAGCGGATTTAAAATTTCGCACAGCCGCAACAGGTCGTCGCTTCGGGTTTTCGGACCGACCTTGACGCCGACCGGATTGCACACGCCGCGCGCGAATTCGACGTGCGCGCCGTCCGGATCGCGCGTTCTTTCCCCGATCCACAGCATATGGGCGGAACAGTCGTACCAGTCCCCCGTCGACGCGTCGACGCGGGTCATGGCTTCCTCGAACGGCAGCAGCAAAGCCTCGTGCGACGTGTAAAAAGGCGTTTCGCGCACCAACGGCACGGTGTCCGCCGAAATGCCGCACGCCGCCATAAAATTCAGCGTTTCGCTGATGCGGTCGGCGAAACGGCGGTACTGCTCGCCTTGCAGGGAATTGGCGACGAAGCCCAAATTCCATTCCTGAACTTTGTTCAGATCGGCGAACCCGCCCTGCGAAAACGCGCGCAACAGGTTCAGCGTCGCCGAAGCGTGATGATACGCCTGCAACATTCTTTCGGGGTTCGGAGCGCGGGATTGCGGCGTAAATTCGATGCCGTTGATGTTGTCGCCCTTGTACGACGGCAACGTCACGCCGTCGACCGTTTCATAGGCGGAGGAGCGCGGCTTGGCGAACTGCCCCGCCAGACGTCCGACCTTGACGACGGGACGCGACGCCCCGAACATCAAAACGACAGCCATTTGCAACAGAATGCGGAACATGTCGCGGATATTGCCCGCCCCGAAATCGGCGAAGCTTTCGGCGCAATCGCCGCCTTGCAGCAAAAACGCCTTGCCGTTGGCGACGTCGCCCAGCGATTTTTTCAGGCGGTAGGCTTCTTCCGCGAAAACCAAAGGCGGATATTTGCGCAGTTTCCGCTCGACGGATTTCAAACTTTCCTTGTCGGCGTATTCCGGCAAATGCGCCGCCGGTTTCGCACGCCAGCTGTCGGGCAGCCAATTTTGCATAACCAGTCCCCTTTTAAAGCACCCGTTCCTTATAGGCTTTATTTTTCCGCTTTTCCAGTCAAATCATCACCGGCGAGCTTGCGCTTCAACGCCTGTTCTGCTTCAAAGACCCGACGCCGCGCGCGGATTTCGTCGACATAGGCTTTCATTTCACCGCCGTCGACCGGCAATCCCGTTTCGCGCGGATTTTCGCGTTCGAATCGTTCCTGTTCGACAAATCGCTTTTGCAAAAACTCGTCCGAAGTCAGCTTTTCGAACAGTTCGGCGTCAGCCCGTTCGTCCGCGACGGGCAACCCCGGCAGATCCGGAAATTTTTTGCCGTTCAGTTTGTCCCAAATCACCGTCGCGTCGCACAACGCCGTTTTCCACGCGCATTTCGCCATGCGTCCGACGGACGGTTCGTCCCCCGCGCACCGCGTCAGCACCCGCCCGCACCCGTAAAACGACGTGTCGTTCGACAGGGCGACGGACAGGACGACGAACAGAAAAAATCCCGCGACCAGCCCCGCCGGAACCCAAACCGTCAAAGCCGGTTTCAGTTTGTTTTTAAAACGGCGGAACAGGCGGCGGGCTTTTTCTTTGAACATTACTCCACCGTCACGCTTTTAGCCAGATTGCGCGGCTGGTCGACGTCCGTACCTTTGGCGACCGCCGTGTGATACGCCAGCAGCTGAACGGGAATGGCGTACAGAATCGGCGCGACGAACGGTTCGACGGCGGGCAGAACGATCGACGCCGCCGTTCCGCTTTTAATGGAACCGACGCCGTTTTTATCGCCGAAAAACACGACCTTTCCGCCGCGCGCCATGACCTCCTGCATATTGGAAAAGGTTTTGTCGAACAGATCGTCCGTCGGCGCGACGACGACGACGGGGACGCTTTCGTCGATCAGGGCGATCGGTCCGTGCTTCATTTCGCCGGCGGCGTATCCTTCGGCGTGAATGTACGAAATTTCTTTCAGTTTCAGCGCGCCTTCCAAAGCGATCGGGTAATTGCTTCCGCGTCCCAAATACAGGACGTCGCGGGCTTCGACGAACAGATCCTGCGCGATTTTGGCGATGGCGTCGTCGTTGTTCAGCACTTCGGCGGCGCGGGACGGCACTTCGACCAGCGCGTGGGACAAGCGGGCTTCGTCCGTTTTGGACAGATTCCCGTTCGCGCGCCCCAAAGCGATCGCGAAACACGCCAGCAGCGTCAGCTGGGTCGTAAAGGCTTTGGTCGACGCGACGCCGATTTCGGGTCCCGCCAGCGTCCGCAAAACGCAATCGGATTCGCGCGCCATCGTACTGCCCGCCACGTTGACGATCGACACGATTTTCTGCCCGTGTTCCTTGCAGTAGCGCAAAGCCGCCAGCGTGTCCGCCGTTTCGCCGGATTGGGAAATGAACAGCGCCGCCCCGCCCTTTTCCAGCACGGGCGAACGGTATCTGAATTCCGACGCCACATCGATGTCGACGGGAACGCGGGCAAGCGATTCGATCCAGTATTTGCCGACCAGCCCCGCGTAATAGGACGTGCCGCACGCGACGATCGTCAGACGGGTCACGTCCTTTAAATCGAACGGAACGTCGGGCAGCGTGATCGTGTTGGTGTCCTGATTGATCATCGTGTTCAGCGTGTCGCCGATCACCTGCGGCTGTTCGTAAATTTCTTTGAGCATAAAGTGGCGGTAGCCGCCTTTGCCGATCATCGCGCCCGACGTCGAAGACTGCTCGACGGGACGGGACACCACTTTGTCGTTTTCGTCGTAAACCGTTGCGGACGT
>DJRZ01000011.1 GCA_002440235.1 Alphaproteobacteria bacterium UBA6347 | reverse complement strand
CTGGTCATCGGCGGCGGCATGGCCAACACGTTCCTGTTCGCCAAAGGCGTCGCCGTCGGCACGTCCCTGTGCGAAAAGGAAATGGCGGACACCGCGCGCGAAATCATGAAAAAGGCGGAAGCCGCGAAATGCGAAATCATTTTGCCGGTTGACGTCGTCGTCGCCAAGGAATTCGCCGAAAACGCCGAAAACGAAACGGTCGACGTCGACGCGGTTCCCGCCGACATGATGATTTTGGACATCGGACCGAAATCCGTCGCCGAAATCGTCAAAAAGCTGGGCGAATGCAAAACCGTGATCTGGAACGGTCCCGTCGGCGCGTTCGAAATCAAGCCGTTTAACAAAGCGACGTTCGCAATCGCCGAAGCGGTCGCCGATCTGACCGCGAAGGGTTTGAAATCCATCGGCGGCGGCGGCGACACGGTTTCCGCGCTGAAACACGCGGGCGTTGCCGACAAGCTGTCGTATCTGTCCGCCGCGGGCGGCGCTTTCCTGGAATGGATGGAAGGCAAAGTCCTGCCGGGCGTCAAAGTTCTGGAAAAATGATTTTCCGTTTTTGACCGAAAGACCGTCCTTGAACGTCAAGGACGGTCTTTTTTTGTCAAAAAAATGTCATAATGTGGCTGAAACGACGGATTCAAGCCAAGGGTGTTTTGGCAAAAAGGGTGTTTATTTTTTTCTAAAAACGCGCTATATTATATATAAAATTGATTCAGACGTTTTTTCAAGGGGGCTCCCATGGCGGACAATCAAAAAGAAAACGATGCAAACGAAAACCGTTATGTTGACGACAAAGGATATGACCACACCGTAACGCACGACGACGCGGGGCGGGTTCTTTCCGACAAGAGATACGACAAAGACGGCACTTTGTTGGGAGAAGGTCTGTATAAAAACGGCGAACCCCTCGGGCGTAAAGAATATCGCACGGACGATAAAGGGCTGAGACATACCATTACGTATGATGCGGAAAACAGGATTCTGTCCGATCAGGGGTTTGACGAGGACGGCACTCTGCGGGGAGAAAGCCTGTTTGAAAACGGCGAGTTTGTCGGAAGTAAAGAATACGCGAAAGATGATATGGGTTTTGATCATGTCATCACGCGCAATGCGGATAATGAAATCGTTTCCGAACAGAAGTTCGACAAAAACGGGCGGTTGATGACAGAAGAAAAGACAGTTCAAAACGATGTAAAAACGCCCGAACCGGAACAAAAGCCGGCGGCGCGCGCGGCGGCGGAAAATCTGCCGTCCGTCCGCGGCAACGCGATGCCGGAACGCGCCCGTGCGGAAACTTCGGCGGGACGCGGAAACGCCGATCCCAATATGCCCGCCGTCCGCGGCAACGCGATGCCTGAAAAAGCGCGCGCGGCTGAAAATGTCGGGAAAGAGGAAGCCTTGGCGGATTCCTTTGTCGCTTTTACAAAAAACAGAACGCGTGAATCGGCGCAACGGCTGTTCAACAGTCTGCGTGATATGGACTTAGATTTTTTGCGTCAGGGTTTAACCGCCGAAGAAATGAAAGAAAAAATGTCCGCCGTTATGGCGACGGCGTTTGACAAAGGCGTCGCCGCCGGCATGAACGCCGACGCTTTAAACAAAGACATCGCGGCGTTTTCCAAACAGTTTGAAGAACGCCTGAAAAACGCGGCGCACACCCCCGAACAGCCAACCGCGACGGCGACGCGTTTGGACGACAAAGCGAACACCGGCGCGAAATCGGGTCTGGAAAACGTCGAAGACGCCGAATACGAAGACGTGACGAACGATCCCGCCTATGCCAACGCCGCGGGTCTGCCCGCCAAATCCGCCGAAAACGGAATCGAAGCCGAAAAGACGGTCGAAAAAGAGGAAAACGCCGCCGAACAGGTCGCGCCGGAACAGGCGCGGCAAAACGACGTCGTCGTCGACACGGCGTCCGAACCCGAAAAAGCGGACGAACGGGGCGCCGAGCCCGCGCAGGATCGACCGGTTGAAAACGAACCGGTTTCCGCCGCGCCCGTCGTTGAAGACGACGGGAACGAAGCCGAAACCGCCGATCGGGCGGCGCCGGAAAACACCGGAAACGACAACGGCGGTCAACAGGGCGGCTTCGGCGTCGCCGGATACGACGACGACGTCAACACCAACACGGACGGAAACGCCGGCGCGGACGGGAAAGCCGCCGACGACAAAGCCAACGCGGCGCAAGGACAGGATTCCGCGTCGCTGGATCAGCTGCACGCCGAAATGGAAGCCGTCGCGGCGAAAATCAACTATCATATGAGCGAACAGGACGAATTCTGCCCGTATTCGACGATCAAATGTTCGTCGTTCGTCGAATCCAAAGACGAAAAAAATCCGTTCGTTCAGGCGACGATGCGCCCGTCCGGTTCGACGCTGATCAACATGCCCGACAAGATCAACATAAAATTCAACACCGTCGTCGAAACGGACGGCAAGCAGAACACCCAGCTGACGCTGGAAGACTGCATGGCGATGGTGCGCATGGGCATGGAAAAGGGCTGGACGTCCGCGACGCTGAGCGGTCCTCCCGAATTTAAAAAGCAGATGTATCTGGCGATGCGCGCGATGGGCATGGAACCCGTCGGCTACACGCCGTCCGCCGAACTGGCGAAGCAGGGCGACGCGATGTTTAAAAGCAACGCGCAAAACCGCGAACACAACGCCAGCATCGACAAGCGTTTCCCCGAAATGGAATCGGAGCGCAAAGCCGCCGGCGTCGAAATCGACGGCATCGACAAGGAACTGACCGACAGCTTCAAGAGCAAGGGCATCGGTTACGAACCGAAAACGCCCGATGAAAAGTCGGCGGAATCCAAAGACAACACCGATCAAAAGGACGAGAAGCAGTCCGAACAGGATTCGAAAACCGAAGAGAAAACTCCGCAAGCCGAGGAAAAAGCTCCGCAGGTTGAAGAGAAAGCTCCGCAAGCCGAGGAAAAGACGCCGCAGGTAGAAGAGAAAGCCCCGCAATCCGAGGAAAAGACGCCGCAGGTTGAAGAGAAAGCTCCGCAGGTCGAGGAAAAGACGCCGCAGGTTGAAGAGAAAGCTCCGCAGGTCGAGGAAAAAGCTCCGCAACAACAGGAGCAAGCACCTTTGGGTCTGCCAAATCCGGAACAGGGCAAAACGCGGGAACAGGAACAGACTCCTCAACAGCCGGAACCGGAACGGAATGGTCACGCGCCGCTGGGCTTGCCGAACCTGAAACAGCAGGAAGCCGACCAGCATCAGCCGCCCGCCCCCGTCCTGCCGGGGAAAACGCAGCTGGCTTTGCCCGCCCTGCCCCCCGAAAAAGGAAAAGAGCTGAACGCCAAGTTCACTTATATGGTCGAAGACCTTGCCGCGAAAAACCCGCAAGTCGCCGGATATCTGGCGGCGGGACTGGGGAAAGCCGACAAATCCCCGTCGACGATGTTGCAGGTCTACGGCGGCGCGGCGAACGAGGTCAAAGCGCTGGAAGTCAAACCGAACACCCGCGCCAATTCCAACGCGAACACGAACTTGCCCAGCGTCATCAAACGCAAGGGCGAGCTGGACAGGTAACGTACAGAAAGGAAAGCCCGAACGAATCGGGCTTTCTTTTTTTAAACAGGGAATCCGCACATGCAACGCGAAAACGACAAAGAAAAAAATCAGACGCCGCCCGCCGCGACCAAAGACGTGAACCGCCTGAAAAACGCGTGGACGCGTTTATTGAAAATGCAATCGAACATCGGGCGCGGACGCCGCAGCAAATCCGTCGGACAAATTTCCTCCGTCGAACTGGTCACGGGCGCGGACGGACGCCAACGGGTTCAAATCAACCTTGTCGGCGGCGGCAAAGTTCTGGACGCCGGCGACAAGCGATCCGTTTTCCGTGAAATGCTGCCGCAAAAAAGCGTCAATCTGGGGCGCATAGCGTCTTTGCTGGACGCCGTGCGCGAATTCGGGTTCGACGCCGTCGCGTCGGGCTTGTCCCCCGCGATGAAAGCCCTGCTGATGAAAGCGTGCCGGCATTGCGGTGTCGCGCTGAAAAAACAGGAAAAGGCGAAAGCCGCCCCCGTTCAATCAAAATCGTCGTTCAAATGGCTGTTCAACCTGCGCGCCGAACATGCGAAAGCTTTTGCTTCGTCGGAACAACGCCTGACGCCGCCGCCCGCGCCCCCCGTCGTTGAAATCACGTCGCCCCGCAAACTGCAAAACGCCGTCGATCATCAAAAGGCGGCGAACAAAGCGTATCTGGACTACGTCTTAAAACGCGCCGAAGAACGCGCGCGCGCCAAATTTCTGGATCATCTGCGCGAACACCTGACCGAAATCGAACGGAAAAAAGGCACGGATCTGACCGACGAGGAAAAAGACGTTTTAAAACTGGCGAACCGCTACGGGCTGAAAGCCGACCGCGCCGCCGAAAAGCCGTCCGAACGCCAGTCGCGGGCGCGGCAAAAGCTGGACGTCAACAACCTGCCCCGCGATATTTTATGCGAAATGCACGCGGCAAAGAAGCGTTACCGCGCCATTTGCGACGCCAAAAACCAAGCCGTCGAACTGACGGGGGCGGAACACGCGCGCGATTGCGCGAACGCGAAAGGCAAGCCTCTGACGTCGGACGTTTTAGCGCGCGAAGCCGCCGCGAAACTGCCCGCCGACCGTTCCGTCGAAAATTTACAGACCTTTTTAAAGGAAATCGGCGAACGGCTGGACGAACGGCGCGCCGAAGCCAAAGCCGCGCGGCAGGAACGCCGCGACCGCGTTCGCGGCATTTTGCGCCAAGTCTGCGCGACGCCCGACAACCGGCGCGAAAAAACGCCGGCGCAAAGCGCGCGCCGCAAAAATTTCAAGGACGCCCTGTCCCCGTCGTTATTGAGCGAAATCGTCAAACGGCGGCAGGCGACGCGTTAAAGCTTTCTCAAACACCGTTTTTGGGGCAAATGTCCGCGACGGGGCACGTCGCGCAGGCGGGCTTTTTCGCCGTGCAGACGTACCGTCCGTGCAAAACCAGCCAATGGGAAACGTACTTTAAATCGCCGTCGGGAATAACGCCCCTGACGGCTTTTTCCAGATTTTTTTCAACCTCGACCGGCGTTTTTCCGACCGCGATTCCCGTGCGGTTGCCCAGCCTGAACACATGCGTGTCGACGCCGAACGTCGGCAGTCCGCACCACGTGTTCAAAAACACGTTCGCCGTTTTGCGCCCGACGCCCGCCAGCGTTTGCAGTTCGTCGAAATCAAGCGGTATTTCGCCGCCGTGTTTTTCAACGACGTCGCGCGACAGGGCGATCACGTTGCGGGCTTTGGAATTGAACAGCCCGATGGAACGAATGTGTTTTTTCAGCCCCTCTTCCCCCAAAGCCAGCATTTTTTCGGGAGTGTCGGCGACCTTGTACAGCTCCGCCGTCGCCTTGTTGACGTTTTTATCCGTCGTCTGCGCGGACAGGACGATCGCCACCAGCAGCGTGTAGGGCGACGCGTAATTCAATTCGCACTTCGGTTCCGGATTGATTTTTTTCAATCGGGCGAAAAATTCCCTGACTTTTTCGGGAGTCATCGCTAAAAACCGAACCGTTTCAGAACGGCGTCCACGCGCGGCAAAGCGGCGCCTCCGCGCGTTTTGACGTTCAACAGCAGAGGATACAGGTTGTAAATGCTCTGCCTGTATTCGAAAAAGCCGGAACGGAAGACGTGGCGTTCCCCGTACCTGTCGTAAAAAATCCTGCTCAGCGACGGCTGTTCGCCCGCGTAAGCGAATTCAAACTCCGGATCGCCGAAAAAGACCGCCGGATCGACGAACGACCGGACGCGCCCCCCGCGGCACAGAATCGTCGTGGTGCTGATGTCGCCGTGCAACAAAGCGGGGCGAGGCGGTTCGTCCAGATATTTTTCCGTGTTTTCGGCGAATTTTTCGATTCGCGCGTACGTTTCCGGCGGCAGATTGCCGCTTTCATACGCCAGCCGAGCCATGTAAAGCAGTCTGTTTTGCGTGAAAAAAGGCACCCATTTCGCGCTTTTCGCGTTGGGCTGTCGAACGCCCCCGCGCAAAGTGTCAAAGTCGAATCCGTAAGAATCCGACGTGATGGCGTGCAGTTTCGCCAGATGATCCGCTGCCTCGGGTTCGCAATCGACGCTCAGCGTCCCGTCCGCGGCAATGTATTCGTGCACCAAAGCGTCCGGTCCGGAATAGTAGACTTCGGGCACGGGCAGTTCCGTGCGGCGTTTCAAATAGTCCATCGCCGCGCCTTCGACCGCCAGATCGTCCGAAGAATCCTTCGGCAATTTGACGACGACCTGCGTTCCGTCAGACAAAACGACGTGTTTGGCGTCGGCGATGCCGCCCGCCAGCGTCGCGGCGGACACGACCCGTTTTCCCGTCGATTCCTCGACAACGCGGGTGACCCGCGCGCTCAGCGGATTGCTTTCAACCTGCATGGCGTTCCTTCCGAATGTGGTTCAAAAGCCCGTCGCACGCCGAATCGATCATGTCGAACACGTTTTGAAACCCGTCCGTTCCCCCGTAATAGGGGTCGGGGACATCGTCCGTTCCATATTGCGGCGCAAATCGCATCATCAATTCCGGCACCGCCCTGTCATGATCCGGCGAAAAAGCCGGACGCATTTCTTCGAGTGCCGCCAAATGCGACGAATCCAGAGCGATAATCAAGTCGAAATCCTTGAAATCGTCCCGAACGAATTTCCTTGCGCGAATGGATCTGATGTCCACCCCGTTATCCAAAGCCGTCACAACAGCCCTCGCGTCCGGCGATTCGCCGGCATGCCAGCCGCTGATCCCCGCCGAATCCACCGATATTTCGTTTCCCAGCCCCGCGCGTTCAACCTTCTGTCTGAACACGCCTTCGGCGGTCGGGGAACGGCATATATTGCCGGTGCATACGAACAAGACTTTGTACATACGGCTATCTGACCACAAATTGGTTAACAAAAGCATAAAGCCTTTTTCGTTCCGTCCCCTTGATTGTCTGGCGTTTTCCCTTATTTTATGCTATATGTGATTTATGTTTTTTTTATTGGGAGAAACGCACATGGCTTTTGATACCAACCGCGACACCGTCGTTTCGCGCGCCGGCGCGCCCGACATCGACGAGGGATTGCGCCAATATATGCTGAAAGTCTACAACTATATGACCGTCGGACTACTGATCACGGCTCTGGTCAGCTATCTGCTGGCGACGACGCCGCTGGCGTTCGTTTTCTTTTCGCAGGAAACGGGACAGCCGAACGCGCTGGGCTGGGTCGCGATCGTCGCCCCGCTGGCGCTGGTGTTCATGCTGGGATCCGCCGTGTCGTCGGGCAACGCCGCCAAAGCGTTCACGCTGTTCGTCGTCTATTCGGGACTGATGGGCGTTTCGATGACGTCGATTTTCTGGGTCTACACGGGCGTCAGCGTCCTGCGCGTATTTTTGATCGCCGCGGGCATGTTTCTGGGCATGAGCCTGTACGGCTACACGACCAAACGCGACATGACAAGCGTCGGATCGTTTCTGTACATGGGCGTCTGGGGATTGCTGCTGGCGTCGATCGTCAACATTTTCGTGCGCAGCTCTTCGCTGGATTGGACGATTTCCGCCGCGGGCGTCGCGATTTTCGTCGGTCTGACGGCGTGGGACACCTTTAAAATCCGCGAAATGTACAACGAGGGCGACACCGAAAACACGATCGCCGGCAAAGCGATTTTCGGCGCGCTGAGCCTGTATCTGGACTTTATCAACCTGTTCATCTATCTGTTGCGCTTTTTCGGCGACAGACGGGATTAAGATTTCCCGCAAAATGAAAAAACGGAGCGAAAGCTCCGTTTTTTTACACTCGCGAACAACCGGCTGAAACGGCGGCGAATCGGGAAAGCGCGCCCGCCGCGGAATTATTTCGCCCCCGCTTTTTTCAGGATTTCGACGATGTCCTGACGATTTTTCGCCACTGCCAACATCAACGCCGTCAAACCATCTTTTTTTGCCACATTAACATCAGCAGCTTTGCCTATCAGATACTGAACAACGTCCAAACGACTGCTCCATACCGCCCGCATCAACGCTGTCCAGCCGTCTTCGTTTTTCACATTGACATCTGCCCCTTTGTCGACCAGATACCGAACCACATCTAGATGACCATTTTCAGCAGCCCGCATCAACGCTGTCCGACCGTCTGTGTCCGTCACATTGACATCCGCCCCTTTGTCGACCAGATACCGAACCACATCTAGATGACCATTTTCAGCAGCCCACATCAACGCTGTCCGACCGTATCTGTCTATTGCATTAACATCTGCGCCGTTATCAGCCAGATACCGAACCACATCAAGACAACCGTTGTAAGCCGCCAGTATCAATACTGTCCGACCGTATTTGTCCGTCGCGTTGACATCTTCTCCGGCAGCGATGCATTTTTTCAATTCAATAATATCGCCGTTTTCGGCGGCTTCAAAAATATTCATCGTTTTCACCTTTTCACGGTATTATTACTTAATTACAACGATTATATTTATTTGAAGCCGTTTTACAAGAAAAGTTTTTATTTTTACGCTTTCACCAGCCGGCGTTTAAAGAATCTGAACGGTCTTTGAAATTGGCGGATACACGACCCGACCATTAAAACGGCGATCAGCGTGCCTTCGCGGATACCGATGACTTTGCCGCAGAAAATCAGCGACGTCGCGAACGACAAAACGACCAGAACGGCGTCGAACGCGATTTTCGTCCTGCCGAAATTCAGACGCCAGCGGTTGGCGATGACTTTGATCAGCCCCTCGCCCGGCATATAGGTCACGTCGGCGATCAGTTCGAACGAAATGCCCGCCGCCAGAACCGCGCACCCCGCGACCTGTTCCGCCATGCGCGCGGCGTAGCTTTCCGGCGGATAAAGCCCCGACAGCCACATGCCCAGATCGATAAAGAATCCGAACACGACGACCGCAGGAATCTGCAACAGCTGCCGCCAGCCGAATTTTTTGCCCAGAATCGCCGCCTGCGTCAAAACGAACAGCCCGTTGACCAGCACCGTCCACGTCCCGAAGCTGAGCGGATAAATAAAGGTCATCACGTACGGCAATCCCGAAATCGGGCTGGTTCCCAGATCCGGACGGGTGCTGAGCGCGACGCCGAAACCGCTGACCGCCAGCCCCAACAGACAGCACAGACTTTTTTTGGTTAAACTGAAATGGTATTTCACGGATTTCGCCTCCGCTCGATTATGTACGCTTTATCCCTTTGCGAAACAAGAAAATAATGCTTGCAATCCGGCGCGGCGGACAGTATAAAAAGAAGCCCTTGAAAAAGGGAATCGCGTTTTTCGGGCTATTTATTCAGGGCAGCCTGAAAACGCAGAACCGTTAAATCATTATCCAAGGAGACGGAAATGCCCAAACTGAAAACAAAAAGCTCGGTCAAAAAGCGTTTCGCCCGCACGGGTTCCGGCGCCATCAAGCACGGATTCGCCTGCAAACGCCACCGTTTGATTTCCAAAGGAACGAAAATGAAACGCCACGCGCGCGGAACGACGCTGTTGCGCGAATGCGATTTCAAGATCATCGATCGTTTCATGCCGTACAACTAAGGAGTAATTGAACCATGGCTCGTGTAAAACGCGGTATGACCGCCCATTTCAAACACAAAAAGATTCTGAAACTTGCCAAAGGCTATCGCGAAAGCAATTCCAAACTGTACCGCATCGCCTTGGAAAAAGTCGAAAAAGGTTTGCAGTACGCCTACCGCGACCGCCGCAAGAAGAAAAGCAACTTCCGCGCTTTGTGGATTCAGCGCATCAACGCCGGCGTCCGCGAATACGGACTGACCTATTCCAAATTCATCAACGGCTTGAACAAAGCCGGCATCGAAATGGACCGCAAGATTCTGGCGGATCTGGCGATGAACCAGCCCGCGGCT
This sequence comes from Alphaproteobacteria bacterium UBA6347, assembly GCA_002440235.1. Classification (GTDB taxonomy): domain Bacteria; phylum Pseudomonadota; class Alphaproteobacteria; order CAAGCB01; family CAG-977; genus UBA11549. Next base: position 32,770 of record DJRZ01000011.1, on the reverse strand, counting down.
TTTGCCAAAGTCGTCGAACAGGTCAAGGCGGCTCTGAACTAAGCAACGGATTGCAGAAACGAAAGGGGCGCGTCGCGCCCCTTTTGCATAGAAAAACAACAAGGATATCGGCAAATGAGTGAACTGGACACACTTCAAACACAGCTGCTGGAACAGGTGGAATCGGCGGCGACTCTGGCGGATTTGGACGCCGTGCGCGTTTCCGTTCTGGGTAAAAAAGGCGTCGTCACCGAAAAAATGAAATCGCTGGGCGCGATGAATCCCGACGAACGCAAAGCCGCGGGACAGCGGTTCAACGCGATCAAAAACGCTTTGGCGGACGCGATCGAATCCAAAAAATCCAAATTGGAAGAGGACGAAATCAACGCCCGTCTGGCGCGCGAAGCCGTGGACGTCACTCTGCCCGTCCGCCCCGAAACGCAGGGACGCGTCCACCCGCTGTACCAGACGTACGACGAGGTCGTCGCCATTTTCGGACAAATGGGTTTCGACGTCGCCGAAGGTCCCGATATCGAAGACGATTTCCACAACTTCACCGCTTTGAACACGCCGAAAAACCACCCCGCGCGCCAAATGCAGGACACTTTTTATCTGAAAGGCGAGGAAAACGGCGACAAGTTCATCGTGCGCACGCAAACGTCCGCCGTGCAGATCCGCACGATGGAAAAACAGCGTCCGCCCGTGCGCGTCATCGTTCCGGGGCGCACCTACCGTTGCGACTACGACGCGACGCACGCGCCGATGTTCCATCAGGTCGAAGGGCTGATCGTCGACACCGAAACGAACATGGCGCATTTGAAAGGCTGTCTGATTGAATTCGTCAAAACGTTTTTCGAACTGGACGACGTTCCCGTGCGTTTCCGCCCGTCGTTTTTCCCGTTCACGGAACCGTCGGCGGAAATGGACATCGGGTGTTCGCGCAAAAACGGCGAATTGAAAATCGGCGCGGGCAGCGACTGGCTGGAAATTCTGGGATGCGGCATGGTTCACCCGAACGTGCTGAAAGCCTGCGGCATCGACCCCGAAGTCTATCAGGGCTTCGCGTTCGGAATCGGGCTCGACCGTCTGGCGATGCTGAAATACGCGATTCCCGACCTGCGCACGTTCTTTGAATCCGATTTGCGCTGGATCAAACATTACGGATTCGTTCCCTTGGACATTCCCTCGACGGGATCGGGCTTGAGCATGACGGGAGGAAACAAAAGATGAAATTCACGCTGAGCTGGTTGAAAGATTTTTTGGACACGGACGCGGGCGTTGACGAAATCGCCGAACGCCTGACCGCCATCGGTTTGGAAATCGAAGAGGTCGTCGACCCCGTCGCGGCGGTCAAGGATCTGATCGTCGTCAGCGTCGACGAATGCGTCCCGCACCCCGATTCCGACCATTTGCACGTTTTAAAGGTCAATACGGGCAAGGAAGTGTTGCAAATCGTGTGCGGTGCGCCGAACGCCCGCGCCGGAATGAAGGGTATTCTGGCGCGTCCGGGGGATTACGTCCCCGCTTTCGGCGAAAAACTGAAAGCCGGCAAGATCCGCGGCGTCGAAAGCTGCGGCATGATGTGCGCCGAAGACGAACTGGGCGTCGGTCCCGACCACGCGGGCATTATCGAATGCCCCGAAAGCGCTGTCGTCGGCGCGTCGATCGCGACCGTCTATCCGTCCGACCCCGTTTTCGACGTGTCGATCACTCCGAACCGCGGCGACTGCATGAGCGTGTTTGGCATCGCGCGCGATCTGGCGGCGGCGGGACTGGGCACGCTGAAAACGCCCAAGCGCGAATCCGTCGCCCCCGCGTTTAAAACCGGCGTCAAGCTGGTCAACGAAGCGGTCGACATCGGCGCGCCGTTCTTCACCCTGCGCGAAATCCGCAACGTGAAAAACGCGCAATCCCCGAAATGGTTGCAGGACCGCCTGACCGCGGTCGGATTGCGTCCGATTTCCGCTTTGGTGGACGTGACAAACTACTTCAACATCACGTTCGGTCGCCCGCTACACGTTTTTGATGCGGACAAGGTCAAGGGGCAAATCACCGTGCGTTCCGCGCGCGACGGCGAAAAACTGCTGGCTCTGGACGGCAAGGAATACGCGCTGAGCGACGGCATGGTCGTGATCGCCGACGAAAACGGCGTCGAATCCATCGCCGGCATCATGGGCGGCGAAGTGTCGGGGTGCGAGGATTCGACCACGCGCGTTTTGCTGGAATCCGCTTATTTCGACCCCGAAAGCATCGCCAAAACGGGACAGAAACTGATCCTGACGTCCGATTCGCGCCAGCGTTTCGAACGCGGCGTCGACCCCGCTTCGACAATTCCCGTCGGCGCGGAAATGGCGGCGCGAATGATTATGGAACTGTGCGGCGGCGAATGCTCCGACATCGTCGTGACGGGCAAGGAACCCGCCGCGCCCGCGCCGATCTTTTTCGACCCGAAACGCGTTGAAAAGCTGTGCGGCGTTGACGTTCCCGCGGATACCTGCAAGGAAATCCTTGAAAAACTGGGGTGCTTCGTCAAACCGGAATCGAACGGATTTTCCGTGATCCGCCCGACGTGGCGTTCCGACATTTCCGGCTCGCACGATCTGGTCGAAGAGGTGCTGCGCATTTACGGTTACGACAAGCTGCCGGAAATCGCCCTGCCGCGCCCGAACGGCGTCCACGGCATTTTGCAGCCCAAACAGCGCCGCGAGGTTTCCGTGCGCCGCGCGATGGCGAACCGCGGCGGATTCCAGACGATCACATGGTCGTTCATGTCGTCCAGGGACGCGGAACCTTTCCGCACCAAAGACGCCGTCCTGATCGCCAACCCGATCAGCGCGGATCTGAACGAAATGCGCCCGAATCTGTTGCCGAACCTGCTTTCGGCGGCGCGTTCCAACATCGCCAAAGGCACGTTTGACGGCTGTCTGTTCGAAGTCGGTCCGCAATTTTTCGGATTTAAGCCGATGGAGCAGGAAACGGTCGCCTGTCAGTTGCGGTTCGGTCAAGTGACGCCGCGCCATTGGGCTGTCGCCCAGCGTCCTGTCGACGTTTTCGACGCCAAAGCCGACGCCCTGTCCGCTTTGGACGCGGCGGAAGCCCCGCAAAACGTTCAGATCGCGCGCGAAGCCCCCGCCTGGTACCACCCCGGCCGGTCCGGCGCGGTCAAAATCGGCAAAACCGTTCTGGCGTATTTCGGCGAATTGCACCCGAAAGTGTTGAAAGCGATGGATTTGAAAACGCCCGTTTGCGCGTGCGAAGTCTTCCTCGACCGCCTGCCGCCCGCGAAAAAGAAAAACGGCAAAGGCGTCAAAACGCTGAAACTGTCCGCGTTCACGCCGATTTTCCGCGATCTGGCGTTTTTGGTCGGCCGCAAAGTCGACGCGGAAAAGATCGTTTCGGCCGCCAAAAACACGGACAAGGCACTGATCGCCGACGTTTCCGTTTTTGATTTGTACGAAGGCGAAAATCTGGGCGATAAAAAGTCGATCGCGATTCAGCTGACGATCCAGCCCGTCGAAAAAACGATGACGGACGAGGAAATCGAAAGCGTCTGCCGCCGCGTCGTCGGCTCGGTCGCCGCCGCCACCGGCGCGACGTTGCGGGGGTGACATGCGCGGACCTTTGTTAAACAGCGCGGTGCTGATGCCGGAAAACGGCGCGAAGCCCGAACAGCTGGTCGTCTATCTGCACGGCATGGGCGGAACGGGCGAATCGAACGCCTGGTTCGCCCGTGAATTGCGGCGGGTGATGCCGCGCGCGGTGTTCTACGTCCCCGACGGACTGGAAGCCATGGACGGCAACGAAGACGCCCGCCAATGGTTCGGCATTCCGCCGAAATTCAACGACAACTGGTTCGCCCGCCACCCCGATTTGCTGTCCAAACGGGCGCGGCTGAAACTAAACCGCATGTACAAATGGTACGACGCCGCGGCGTTAAAGGTCGTCGATTACATTCGCGACCGCATGGACGCGCACGGCATCGGCGCGCGGGACACCTACATTTTCGGCGTGTCGCAGGGCGCGATGATGGCGGTGCAGATGTGCGCCGAATCCGACCTTTTGGCGGACAGGGCGCCGGACGGGTCGCTGATCCCGTTGGGCGGCGTGATGATCGTCGCGGGCTGTCTTTTGAACGCGGCGGAGGTTGAAAAACACCCGTCGCAATCCAAGCCGGAGTTTATTCTGGTTCACGGGGAAAAGGACACGACCGTCCCGTTCCGCGGGCATCTGCTGACGGACAAAACCCTGTTTCAATGCGGTCAGAAAACCGTTTCCAAAGTCGTTTGGGGACGCGACCACACGTTTTTTGAAAAAGAGGCGCTGGGCGAAATCCTGCGGCTGGCGAAACCATGGGGCGACCGCCGCTGAGGTTCGCGACCGGTAAAAAAAACAGCCTCCGCACGGAGGCTGTTTTTTTTGTTTCAAAGCTGTTATTCCTTGATCTTGTCCAGTTTGGCGGGCAGCGACAAAACCGCCGTCAAAATGTCCAGCGTCAGGTAGTACGACAAAAACGCCGCGTACATAAAGAACGGCAACAGCGCCATCACGCCCAAATAGACCAGAACGAACAGCTGTCCGAAAATGCTTTCGATCGGCGAAAACATCATGACGACCAGCCACACGACCGCCAGCAGAACCGTCAGCCCGAACACGACGGGCGTCAGTTTCAGGCAGCCTTTGGCGAAATAGGACGTCAGACCGATGAATTCTTCGCCGACGGACGTTTTTTCAACGACTTCGACGCTCAATTCCTCGGGCTTCAAGAACAGGAACATCCAAAATTCGCAGGCAACGAAAGCCGCGAAGCACCCCAGCACAACGGCGTTCACGTCCGCCGCCGTCGGATCGACGTATTCGGAAGACCCCGTCCAAATCAGCACGCCGAACGCCAGCGCGATCAATCCGCCGACGCCGGCGAACAGCGCCAGCACTTTCAAAAACACGGCGGAAGACAGCTTCGTCGGCGCGTTTTTAACCAGCGTGTTCAGCGCGGGCAGCATCTTGGTCGCGGCGTACTGCAACAGCACGCACCCCAAAACGCCGATAAAGGCGAAGATCAGCGCGAACAGAACGCCCGTTTCGAAACGGACGGCGAAAACGACCGCGGCGACGACGCTTAAAACCGCCAGCACGTCCAGCGCGCGCAGACCGCATCTGCCGAACGATTCAAACATGTTCATAACCTTTTGACCGACCTTTTCATTCATAAAATCAAAAAAGCGGTCGATGTATTCCGTCACATTCGGAAGAACGATTTTTTTCATTTAAACAACTCCTTGCCTGTTTAATCCCTGAAATTGACGAATTGAAGCGGCTGGGGGATTCCCAGCGTTTTAACAAAAGCGATCGCCGCCTGCAAATCGTCGCGTTTTTTGCCCGACACCCGCAGTTCGTCGCCCTGAATGGCTATCTGAACCTTCATTTTGGAATCCTTGACCGCCTTGGAAATCTTTTTCGCGGTTTCCTGATCGATGCCCTGCTTGACGCGGACGGTTTGACGGATCATCGCGCCGGCGGCTTTTTCCTCTTTGCCGAAATCCAGACAGGACGTGTCCAGCTTGCGCCGCGTGACATAGGTCAGCACCAGTTCGCGCACCTGTTTCAGTTTCAGCGCGTCGTCCGCCAGCAAAACGATTTCGCCGCCGTTCAGCTCGACCGAACTTTTCGACCCCTTGAAATCGAAACGCGTCGACATTTCGCGCGAAACGCCCGCGACGGCGTTCGCCATTTCCGTCATGTCCGTTTTGGACACTATGTCAAAAGAAGGCATTTTCCTCTCCATACTGAATGAACGAAAGGATAGTATAAGCGAAAAAGCCGGCGATTTCAAACGCCCTTTTCCGCCCCCAGTCTGACACGGAATCGGCGGATTGTCGATTCAGCCGAAAGTATCGGCGCCGCCGCGTTTCGCCGACATTTCGCGCCGTCATGCACTTTTTTCTTTTTAAACGGCGGCAAAACGGGTATAACTTTGACAAAAGAGCTTTGCTTTCAACCGATTTAGGAGTATCCGACCCATGATGGAATTTTTTGAAAACGTCGATCTGCCGCAACGCATCGCCTTTTTGGGAACGATCGCCCATCTGGCGCGCGTCGACGGCGAATTCGACGGCAACGAAAAGCAATTCTTCGTCGATTTGGCGAAGCTGTACAACCTGAACAAGGAACAGGCGAAAGAGGCGATCCGCCCCCGCACCGAGGAAGAGGCGCTGGAAATGGTCAAAACCATCACGGACAAAGGGTTCGCGCTGGTTCTGATCCGCGAAATGTTCTATCTGGGATACGAGGACGGCGACCTGTCCGATTCCGAAATTCTGTTCATTTCCAAAGTCGGCATGGCGCTGAACATTCCGCTGGAAAAAATGGAACAGATCAGCAACTGGGTCATTCGCGGAATCGAATGGGAAGAAGAGGGCGCGAACATCTTTTCCGATTACAAATCCGCCGACATGAGCGAAGACGAACTGGACGCCTACGACCTTTAATCCTTGTTTTTCATATCAAAACGGCGTATAAGCGTCCTGTCTTTATTTATAGGAGTCCTTTATGGCAAAAGAAGAACTGTTGGAATTCAGCGGCACCGTCGTTGAAAAACTGCCCAACGCCATGTTTCGCGTGAAACTGGAAAACGATCATGAAATTCTGGCGCACACCGCCGGCAAAATGCGCAAATTCCGCATTCGCGTCATGGTCGGGGACAAGGTCGACATCGAAATGACGCCCTACGATTTGACCAAGGGACGCATCACGTTCAGGCATAAAACGCCGACGGGGAACACGCCCGCTTAGGAAAAATTCCCTCCCGCTTTTTCCGGAGGGATTTTTTTATCTGAAACTTTGACTGAATCGGAACGAACATGACGGAAAACCTGACCGACGAACAAAAAGAACAGCTGGCGCAACGCATCGCGGGCGCCATGGAACGCGTGCCGTTCAAAACGGACCGCTGCGGCGTGCAAAGCGCGGTTCTGCCGTTTTACAAAAACGCGCGCAAAGTCGACATCGAATGTTTCACGACGCGCCCCGTCATCACCAAAGAATACGTTTGCGGCGACGCCGGCGTGTTCGAAATCGACGGCGAAAAGGAAACGCTGGAAGACATGAACGCCGCGTTTTCCCTGAACCTGACGGACGGAAACGTCGTCGACTATCTGCGGTTTTATTTCGACGCCGTCGCGTTGGAGGACGATTTCGCCAAATTGATCGTCAAAGCCGACGACCTGATCGACGACGCCTATGACGACGAACTGGCGGACAGTCTGAAAAAGCTGATCGAAGCCCCCGCCGTTTCCAAAACGGCGAAAGGCTGGACGGTCAAAGGGTACGTCGCTTACGGCGACGCGCTGTATTCCGCCGAATTTTCGGTCGCTACCGACGGCGGCGTCAGAATCGAAGACGAGCAAACCGCCTACGAAAACCTGCCCGTCCGCCCGATGCTGCGCTAACGCGAAGGAAACCGGTCATGCCCGAAGTCGACCTTTATATTCGGGGCGGCGCGAAAGCTCAGGCGAAAATGTCCGCCGTCGTCGACGAAATGTGCAAATCGGACGCGGGGCGCGCCGTTTTGGAATTTGCCGCCGATTACGGCTACGAACTGAAATTCGACCGCCAAACGACCAAACAGGGCGTTTTCGGTTACGCCGATCCCTGCGAAGAGGTTTGCGCGCTGAACCCTAAAAACACTTTGGCGCAAAACATCGTGACGCTGGCGCACGAACTGCGTCACGCCTATCAGTACACGATGGACGATATCGACGAACCCGACCACGCCGGCTATTCGACGAAAACGATGATGCACCGTTCCCGCGTCATGGAGGCGGACGCCGAAAGTTTCGGCTGTCTGGTCGCGTGGGAATTAAAGGAACGGGGCAACGACCTGTGCTGGAGCGATTTTTCGGAATCCTATCCCGAAATCGCGAAACCGTTTGAAAAAGCGCTGACGGAAACGGGGGACAAAAATCAAGCCCGCACCGCCGCGTTCGCGGGGTGGTACGACAACGCCGAACGCCGCGACTATTACGACCAAACGCTGGCGTCCTGCGTCGAAAGCGTGTCCCCGTCCGTTTTCCGCGCAAAGCCGAAAACGATTTCGGCGGCGCGGTTCGTCGCCGCCGTCTGCACGGACTTCAACGGCGAAAACTACTTCACGGACGATCCGAAGTCTTTGGAAAAAGGCAAGTATTCGGAAATGTTCGCGGACACCAAAGCCCGTCTGACCGCGCACCGTCCCGCCGACAAATCCGTCGCCGCGATCATCGGACGACCGCGCCCCGAAAAACCGGCGAACGCGGCGCGCGCCGTCAGCGAATCCGCGAAAAAGCGCGCCGTTGAAGCGCGTCAGGAATCCGCCGCGCGCAAAATTCGCGCCGAATTGCGAAAGCGAAAACAGGTTTCCGCCGTTCTGCCGGCGAAAAAAGGACTGTCCCGCTGATTTGAATCCGCTCTTAATAATGCGGGGGCGGGACTTCTTCGGACAGGGGGCGAACCGCGCCGCTCGGGTCGAAATTCTGCGCCAGATAAAACACTTCGCGTTTCAGCACGTCGATCTGACGCGCCTGCTCGGCGACAATCTGGCTCAGATCCTTGACGGTGCGTTCGTATTCGGCGGCAAGGCTTTCCAGCGCGATAAAGCGTTCTTCGATTTCAAAAGCGTCCATGGTCGTTCTCCTTCATGCGGCAATGTTGATATACCCCGTTTTCGGTGTTGAGTAAATCCGTTAAAAGGAATACTTTGCTTAAAAAACCATTTTGTCAGGAGGCTCCGCTATGTCCGAATTAACCGTCTTGTTTGAAACTTTGGCGAAAATACCGTCCCCGTCCATGCGCGAAGACGACGTCGCCGAAAAAATCGTTTCCCTGCTGAACGGGTACGGCGTTCCCGCCCGCCGCGACGGATTCGGCAACGTGCGCGCGGAAATCCCCGCGACGGACGCGGCGAAAAAGCCGCTGATGCTGTCGGCGCACATGGACGTCGTCGGCGATTCTTCCGCCGTGAACATCGTCAAAGACGGCGACGTCCTGAAAACGGACGGCGGACGGACGCTGGGCGCGGACGACAAAGCCGGCGTCGCCTGCGCGATGATGCTGGCGAAAACCGTCGCGAACGACAAGACCTTGAAACACGGCGGACTGGAAATCGTCTTCACCCGCGACGAGGAACAGAACATGAGCGGAGCGCGCGCGCTGGATTTCGACACGTTCAAATCCGAATACGTTTTGGTGCTGGACGGCGACCGGCTGGGCGATTTCCAAATCGCGGGCGCGGGCTACACCAAAATGATCCTGTCCGTCACGGGCACAAAGGGCGGACATTCCGGCATCGACATCGCGGACGCCGGTCGCGTCAACGCCGTCAAGGCGATCGCCGAAGTCATGGCTGAAATCCCGCAGGGCGTGTTTTACGCAGACGAAACGGGCGTCGTCACGTCGATCAACGCGGGCGCGGTCGTCGGCGGCGGGGTCAAAAACCTGCCGACGGACAAACAGGGGGCGGACTTCGCCTTTTACCTGACGGACGCGGCGATGTCGAACATCATCAACACGGACGCGTTCGCGCTGTATTCGATCCGCAGTTCCGACAAAGCCAAAGAAGCGGAGCTGATCGCGGGCATAAACAAGACCGTTGAAAAATTCAACGAAAAATACGGCGGCAAGGCGACCGTTTCCGTCCGGTTCGAAGAACATATCCCGCCGTTTGAAAAATCAAGCGACACGACCATGATCGACACGGCGAAACGCGCCGCCGCGAAAATCGGACTGCCGCTGAACGTGTCGTCGTTCCACGCGGGCGCGGAAACCCACCTGTACGCGCAAAAGAAAAACGCGGCGGGCGTCGCGTTCAAACCGTATCTGGTCGGCGCGGCGAACATTTACAACATGCATTCCGCCGCCGAATACGTCGAAACGCCGTCGATGGACCGGGGATTCGATTTCGTCAAAGCCCTGTTCGACGCGTTCAACGCCTGATTGCAATAACTTTTTATTAAAGGATTCGCCCTATCATGTGTATCCCGAACTGACAGGACACACATGATGGACGATTTGATTTCCGCGTTTAAAAACATTCGCTATTGGGTTTTCGATCTGGACGACACGCTTTATCCCCCGTCGAAAGAGGTTTATTCCCAAATGGCGAAACGGATTTGCGCGTTCGTCATGCGCGCGCTGAACGTCGACGAAAAAACGGCGAGCGTCATTCAAAAGGATTATTACCGCAAATACGGCGCGACGGTTCGCGGTCTGATGCTGGAACACGACATTCCGCCCGAAGAGTTTACCGACTACGTCCACCGGCTGGATTTGTCGTCCATCAGGGAAAATCCCCGTCTGCGCGACTGTCTGAACGCTTTGCGCGGTCGGAAATTCGTGTTCACCAACGGGGCGCGCCGCCACGCCGAACGCGTGCTGGAACGTCTGGGGCTGGGCGAATGCTTTTCGGGCGTTTTTTCGATCGGCGAAGCGGGCTATATTCCGAAACCCGCCGAACAGACGTATTTGAAAATGCTGAACGCTTTTAAAATCGCCCCCGCCGAAAGCGTGATGTTCGACGACAGCCCCGCCAATATTCTGGCGGCGAAAAAAGTCGGCATGAAAACGGTGTGGATTTCGTCAAACGTCGAAAACAATCAATACTGTTCGGTCGACGACAAGGATTTTTGCGATTTCGAAACGCCCGATCTGACGGATTTTCTGACGGAACTGACCATGAAAAAGACCGCCTGAAAAAACCGTCCTTTCGGACGGTTTTTTTATTCGTCGATCGGGACGATGTCGATTTCGACGCCCGCTTCGGTCAAAATCTTTCTCGCCAAATCGAAATTCGCCCGCCAGCGTTCGGGTATGGGGCGGTCTTCGACGACGACGCGCTTGATGCCCGACTGGATAATCGCGCCCGCGCATCGGGAACACGGCAGGTACGGATAGACGTAAATCGCGCAGCCGGCGACCGATTTCGGCGCGGTCAGAATGGCGTTGGCTTCGGCGTGGACGATCAGTTCGTATTTGATTTCGCGGTTTTCCAGCCGCTCCTTCGTGTCTTCCACCCCGATGGGCAGACCGTTGAATCCGACGGAAACGATCCGCTTTTTATCGTCGACGATCACCGCGCCGACCTGCGACGACGGATCTTTCGACCAAGTGGCGACCAGCCGCGCCAAATCAAAAAATCTTTTCTGCCATTTGTCCATAAAGAAACCTCCCGCATCGAAAAACAAAAGGGATTATAGTCCGTTTTTACTGAAAAAAGGCTTAACAAAGCCGTCGGCGTCCGCTATGTTGTCATTTGTTTTTTTATCCGGAAAGGTCGTTTTATGAAGCCCGTCATCGCCGTTTTATGCCCCATGCCCATGGAATTCGCCGCCGTCGAAAAAGCCTTCGGCAAGCTGGGCGAACCGCTGGAAACCGTGTTCGAGGAAAAGAAATTCGATTTCGCGGGGCTGGACGTCGTTCTGGCGCGTTGCGGCGTGGGCAAAACGTTCGCCGCGGCGAAAACGCAGAAAATCATACAGATGTACGAACCCGACCACATCTTTGTCTGCGGGGTCGCGGGCGCGGTCGCCGAGGATTTGAACGTGTTCGACGCCGTCGTTCCGAACCGCGTCGTCCACGGGGACGTCCGTTTCGGCGACGCGTACAATCCGACGGACGTGACGGAATCGTCGCTGGAATTTTTCGCGGGCAAGCCGGGATATTCGCAAACCGCCTACCTGCCCGAACGGCTGGGCGCGACCTGCAAATCGGGAACGCTGGCGACCGTCGACTCTTTCGCCGAAGAACGGGAAAAGGTCTTCTTGGAGGAAAAATTCAACGCCTGCTGCATCGACATGGAAAGCGCCGCCGTCTGCCAGATCGCGACGATGTGGAACATTCCCGTCACCGTCGTGCGCGCGATTTCCGACAACCGAAACCACACCATGGGCGATTTCGAAACAAACGCGCCCAAGGCTTGCGACGTCGCGGCGCAAACGCTGACGGATCTGCTGAAAAAGATTTAAAGGTCGGACGAATAAATCAAATTCATCAGACGGGCGGGCGCGGTTCCCAGCCTGTCCCAGTCCTGCCCGATTTCCAGACACGCCAGCGCGGACGTAGGGAATCCTTCGGACACATGGTGGTTGTGTCCGTCCGTTCCGCCGGCGTCCGCGTCGCAGACCAGCGGCAGAAAATCGCGCAGCCCCGGATTGTGCCCGATCACCAGCACCTCGCGTTTGTCGTTCGCCGTGCGGCGCAGGATTCCCATCATCTCCGCCGCGTCGGCCATATACAAACCGTCAATGAACGCGATTTCCGCCGCGTCGAAGGCTTTGCGCAGTTTTTCCAGCGTTTCCAGCGTGCGCACGGCGGGCGAGCACAGCACCAGATCCGGCGAAACGTGTTTTTCGCGCAACAGCTTTCCGATTTTTTTAACGTCTTTTCTGCCGCGTTTGTTCATCGGGCGCAGAACGTCGTTCCCCCTTTTGTTTTTCGCCGCCTTGCCGTGCCGCATCAGATACAGGTGTCTGGCTTGCGCTTCCGTTTTTTCCATTTCCTTTTGCGTTGTCTTCGTTGTCGTTTTCATGACGCCTCCCCTTTGTTTCGTTCGACTGTTTTCAGGATACGGAATCCCGACCGCGAAAGACAGCTGTTCAATCGTTCTAGCCTGTTTTTGTGCTTTCATTTCGGGCGAAAAAATATTACGAATAGAGGGGATTTGTCTTTTGAAAGGAATGTGCCATGCCGTCCAAACCGTCCGTGTTTTCCGAACCCGTTTCCATGACGTCGCCGTCGCGCTTTTTCAACCGCGAACTGTCGTGGCTGGCGTTCAACCGCCGCGTTTTGGAAGAATCGATGAACACCCGCTATCCTTTGCTGGAACGCCTGCGCTTTCTGGCGATTTCGGGGTCGAATCTGGACGAGTTTTTCATGGTGCGCGTCGCGGGCATTCTGGCGCAGATCTACGCGGGAATCAACACGCGTTCCGACGACGGTCTGACCCCGCAGGAACAGCTGGACGCCATTAACGAAAGCGTTGCCGACCTGCGCGAAAAACAAGACGAGTATTTCCACGCCTTGAAAAAAGAACTGGAAAAAGAGGACATTTTTTTGATTTCGCGCGATCAGCTGTCCAAACAGGACATCAAGGCGCTGAAATCGGTGTTCGAGGAATCCGTTTTTCCCGTTCTGACGCCGATCGCGCTGGATCAGGCGCACCCGTTCCCGTGGCTGGCGAACCTGTCGCATTCGCTGATTTTTTCAATGAAGGACAAGGACGGCACGGAACGCAAAGCCATCATTCCCCTGCCCGCCGGACTGCCGCGCTTTATCCGCCTGACGAAAAAGCCCGCGCGTTTCATCGCGCTGGAAGACGTCGTCATGCAGTTCGTCGAAACCATTTTTCCGAATTTCAAAGTCGCGCATTCGGGGCTGTTTTCGATCGTGCGCAACAGCCTGCTGCAGGTCGACGAACGCGCCGAGGATCTGGTCAGCCAGTTCGAAACGGCTTTGGCGGAACAGAAACGCGGCGACGTCATCGCTTTGGTCATGAATCAGGACATGCCGCAGGAGCTCGCCGCCTATCTGACGCACAAGCTGGACGTCGAAAGCTTCGGCGTCGTGCGGCGCAACGGCATCATCGGCGTGCGGTCGCTGTCGGCGCTGATCACGTCGGACCGCAAGGATCTGCTGTTCAAACCCTACAAAGCGCGCCACGCCGAACGCGTCCGCGATTTCAAGGGCGACCATTTCGCCGCGATCCGCAAAAAGGACATGGTGATCCACCACCCCTACGAATCGTTCGAAGTCGTCGTCAAATTCCTGCGTCAGGCGGCAAAGGACCCCGACGTCGTTTCCATTAAACAGACGCTGTACCGCACGAACAAAAACTCGCCGATCGTCAAAGCGCTGATCGACGCCGCGCAAGCCGGAAAGGACGTGACCGCCGTCGTCGAACTGCGCGCCCGTTTCGACGAGGAGGCCAACATCAAATGGGCGAAAGACATGGAAAAAGCCGGCGTTCACGTCGTTTTCGGTCTGATGAACTACAAAACCCACGCCAAAATTTCGCTGGTGACGCGCAAGGAAAACGGCAAAATGAAAAGCTACGCGCATTTCGGCACGGGCAACTACCACGAAATCACCGCGAACCTGTACACCGACCTGTCGTTTTTCACCTGCGACAAGGATTTGTGCAACGACGCCGCGCTGGTGTTCAACTATCTGACGGGGTACGCCCAGCCCGACAATCTGAAAAAGCTGTCGATCGCTCCGATCAATCTGCGCGACAAGCTGTTGAAGCTGATCGACAAGGAAATCGAATACGCGAAAAAGGGCAAACCCGCCAACATCTGGGCGAAAATGAACTCGCTGCTGGACGACAAGCTGATCGACGCGCTGTACCGCGCGTCGCAGGCGGGCGTGAAAATCACGCTGGTCGTGCGCGGCATCTGCGCCCTGCGCCCCGGAATCCCCGGATTTTCCGACAACATCAAGGTCAAAAGCATCATCGGGCGTTTTCTGGAACACGCGCGCATCGTCTGTTTCGGCGCGGGCAACAAACTGCCGTCGCCCAAAGCCAAAGTCTTCATTTCGTCGGCGGACTGGATGCAGCGCAACACGATCCACCGCGTCGAAACGCTGGTGCCGATCGAAAACGAAACCGTCCACGAACAGATCATGGGACAGATCATGCAGGGCAACATCAAGGACGAGGCGCTCAGCTGGGTTTTGCACCCCGACATGACCTACACCCGCGTTTCCGAAAGCCCGCAGGCCTTTTCCTGCCACCAGTTTTTCATGACGCACCCCAGCCTGTCCGGTCGCGGTTCGGCGAAACTGCGCGACATCGTCGCCCGCCAGAAAAAAGCCGTCCGCAAAGAGGAGCGCGAACCCGCCCGACCGCTTGCCGCGCCGAAACCCGCCGCGCGGGAAACGACGGCGAAAACCGTCAAAAAAACGCCCGTCAAAAAACAAAAGAAAATCGTCAGGAAATCCCTGAACCAAGCCAAAAAGGAACAATGATCATGGCTCATTCCGAAGAAGACGACATCGAACTGGAAGCTAACTTTTCCAATAAAGAGGAAGCCGAAATCCGCACCCGTCTGATTACTTTGCAGGACAAAATCGCCGAAGCGAACGTCCCCGTCATCGTGTTGCTGTGCGGCGTCAACGGGTCGGGGAAAAACGCCGCGCTGGGCATTCTGCGCGACTGGCTGGATCAGCGGCGGCTGGATCTGCACGCCTACGAACGCCGCGACATCAGAAACGACCCCGTCGAATTTCGCCGCTATTGGTGCGACACGCCGCTGAACGGCACGACGGGCATTTTCGTCAGTTCGTGGTATTCCGACCCGCTGGTCAACCACGCGAACGGGAAAATCAACGACGACGAACTGTACGAACGGCTGGACGAATGCAACGATTTTGAAAAAATGCTGGCGGATTCCAACGTCGTTTTCTGCAAAATCTGGTTTCACAAGAGCAAAAACGAACAGCAGGACTTTTTGCGTGCGCTGGACGACGACCCGTATGAAAAATGGCGCATCATGCCCGACGACTGGAAAAACTGCTGCATGGCGGAAAAATTCGAAACGACGACGAAAAAGCTGATCCGCTATACGGACAAGGATTACGCCCCGTGGTTCGAAATCGGCGACGGCAGCTTTACGGAACGTCTGCGCGTGGCGCTGGACGTCCTTTGCACGCGCGTCGAAACGCAGATCGACGCTTTTCTGAAAGCGAAAGAAAAAGAGAAAAAGGTCGGAACGCCCGCCCCCGAAAAGCCCAAGAAGCCCGATTTCGTCAAATCGCTGGACATGAACGCGTCGCTGTCCAAAGAGGAATACCGCGAACAGCTGCCTTATCTGCGCGCGCGGCTGAACGCGCTGCTGACGGAAGTCAAAAGACGCGACAAAAAGGTCGTTCTGGCGTTCGAGGGTCCCGACGCGTCGGGCAAAGGCGGCGTGATCAGCCGTCTGGCTTCGTCGATTTTCGTGCGCGACTGCAACATCTTTCCGATCGCCGCACCAACGAAAGAAGAGCTGAACCACAATTTCCTGTGGCGGTTCTGGACGCGGCTGACGAACCAGAAACTGCTGACCGTGTTCGACCGCACCTGGTACGGGCGCGTTCTGGTCGAACGCATCGAACATTTCGCGACGGATCGGGAATGGAAACGCGCCTACGACGAAATCAACCGGTTTGAAAAACAGCTGACCGACGGGCGCAACATCGTCGTCAAATTCCTGCTGTACATTTCGTCGGACGAACAGCTGGCGCGGTTCAAAGCGCGCGAGGAAACGTCCTATAAAAAATGGAAAATCGGCAGCGAAGACTGGCGCAACCGCGAAAAATGGGACCTGTACGACGAAGCGTTCGACGACATGCTGAAAAAAACGGACACGAAACGCGCGCCGTGGTTCGTCGTGCCCGACAACAACAAGAAATACGGTCGGATTCAGGCGATGAAACTGCTGTGCGAACATTTGGAAAAAGTGCTGGACTACGAAACCAAAAACGACGTTCCGCCGCCCGTTTCCGCCAAATCCGCCGACAAGCCGAAGAAAAACAAAGACAAAAAGAAAAAAGACTGAAATGGATTTCGACGCACCGATCTACTCTTTGCAAAACGCCCGTCTGCAATTCGGCGAACGCCCGCTGTTCACGGGGTTGGATCTGTACCTGAACAAAGGGCGCAAATATTGTCTGGTCGGGCGGAACGGATCGGGCAAATCGACGCTGCTGAAAGTCATCGCGGGCGAAACCGCCCCCGACGACGGCAAATCGTTTTTACAGCCCGGAACGGTCGTTTCCTATATGGCGCAGGACGACGACCTGTCGCGGTTTTCCACTTTGCGCGACGCCGTTTTGTCGGGACTGGGCGGCGACGGGACGGATTTGTCCTACAAAGCCGACATTCTGATCGAACGGCTGGAAATCAACGCCGGCGCGGATCCCCGGACGGCGTCCGGCGGCGAAAGGAAAAAAGCCGCGCTCGCCCGCGCTTTGGTGAACGATCCGGACATTCTGCTGCTGGACGAACCGACCAACCATCTGGACATCGCGACGATCGAAAAACTGGAAGACGCCTTGTCGAAATTCGCGGGCGCGCTGATCGTCATCAGCCACGACCGCGCGTTTTTAAAACACGTCTGCGACGGGATTTTGTGGCTTGACCGCGGAATCGTCAGAACGCTGAACAAGGGTTTCGACGCGTTCGAAGACTGGCGCGACGCCGTCTACGAACAGGAAGACGCCGAACGCCGCCGCCTGAACAAAAAAATCGACGCCGAAACGGAATGGCTGCGCAAAGGCGTCACCGCGCGCCGCCGCCGCAATCAGGGACGCCTGCGCCGCCTGTTCGATCTGCGCAACGAACGCAGGGATCAAATAAAGAAAACCGGAACGGTAGACTTTAACATCGACAGCGGTTCCGCGCAGTCGAAACTGATCGTCGACGCGAAAAACATATCGAAATCGTTCGGCGACCGCGCGATCGTCGACGATTTCACCCTGCGCGTGATGCAGGGCAACAAAATCGGCGTCGTCGGCGCGAACGGCGTCGGCAAAACGACGCTGATCAGACTGCTGACGGGCAGGCTCGCCCCCGACGCTGGACGCGTGCGCGTATCCAAAACCGCGCAGGAGGTTTATTTCGACCAGCACCGCGCCGAACTGGATCCGACGAAATCGCTGAAACAGACGCTCTGCCCCGACGGCGGCGACCACGTGTTCGTCAAAGGCGAACCGAAATCCGTTTATTCGTATCTGAAAGAATTTCTGTTTTCGCCCGCGCAGGCGGACACGCCCGTTTCCGTTCTGTCCGGCGGCGAGAAAAACCGCCTGCTGCTGGCGCGCGATCTGGCGAAACCGTCGAATTTTCTGGTGCTGGACGAACCGACGAACGATCTGGACATGGACACGCTGGATTTGTTGCAGGACGCGCTGGAATCCTACAAGGGAACGATTCTGATCGTCAGCCACGACCGCGATTTTCTGGACAACACGGCGACGTCCCTGCTGTATATGGCGGGCGACGGCAAAGTCGTCGAATACGTCGATTCCTGTTCCGATTTGATGCGGAAATTAAAGGAAAAGGAACAAAAAAACGCCGAAGCGGCGAAAAAGGCGCAGGAAAAAACCGCCAAACCGGTTGTGAAAAAAGAACCCGCCGCCCCGCGCATGTCTTACAAGGACAAACGCCTGCTGGAAACCCTGCCCGCCGAAATAGCGGCTTTGGAAAGCGAAATAAAGGCGTTGGAAACGAAAATCGCCGCTCCCGATTTTTACGCGAAATCCCCCGCCGAATTCGAACGGGCGGCGGCGGATCTGGAACGGGCGAAAACCGCGCTGGACGAAAAGGAAACGCGCTGGCTGGAATTGGAAATGCTGGCGCAGGAAACGGGAAAATAAACCTTCGCCGTCTTTCGCGGCGACGGAAAACGCCGTCCGGTTTCGGGCGGCGTTTTTTCAGACGGTTTCAAAGCGCGTCATTTCGAAACGCAGCAGCACAGATCGGCGGTCAGCGTCTTGTCGGGCGGGCAGAACGCGATTTGCGTTTTCGGCTTGACCGCGCAAGCGCCGTTTTTCAAGACATAGCCGCCGTCGCATTTCGTGCAGACGCCCGACGAATCGCATTCCGCGCAGTTCGACGGACAGGCGACCCGTTCCACGCACTTGCCGTCCTGCAAAACATATCCGGACTGGCATTCGGAACAAACCAACGTTCCGTTACATATATCGCAATTCGGAATAGCCTCGCCGCACGATATTGTCGCGCTCCACGGAGAACCGCAGTTCGGATCCCCGTATGCGCACAAGTGCGACATTTCCTCCGCGTCGTCGGCGTCGTAAATCTGTCCACGCGCCACTTGATAGGCGTTCACTTGGGCATAGTAATCGGAAACGCTTTCATGGAATCCCGGCATGCATTCGCCGGTTTCGGGATCCTGCGGCACGTTTCGCGGTTCGCACGGAAAACGGGTTTGATCCAATATATCCCATTTGTTCGGAACATGACCGTTCGGGCTCGTCCATACGCCTTCGTGAAAAGTGTTTTCCCGATGACAAAGATATCCGTTTTCCGCATAAATCAAAACAAAGCCGGGGGCGCAGTTGTAAATGATTCTTTTCGCTTTGACGGCAGCGCAATAGTCAAAATAATCGCGAGTTCCCTCTTTTCCTTCGACGCACAGCCGTTTACCCGTGCCGGCGACAGCCGGAAACGCCGATACCAGCCAAACCGCCGACAGTATCAATAAAAACGCTTTTTTCATGATCCCCTCCTTTTTTCAGGTTAAAAAAATGACCGCCGAAAGCGGTCGGGGAGTAGAAAAAATCAGCTATACTTGATCCTTTTGACCTTTAAACGCCCCCTGTAAAATTGAGGATAAGACGGGTTGCGTTCTGAACATGCATCAAAAGCTCCCCGACCGTTCAAAAAAGTCGGGGATATTTTCCGTATTTGCCTGCGCAAAACGGTTACGGCACATATCTGCGCCGGTATAGCCGAAAGAGTTTTTCTAGGACTCCGCGCCCGCTAAGGCGCTTGTTCGCTTTGACGGCGAACCTTTATCAGAGTACGGAATTTTTAATCGATTGGCAAGCGTTATCGGCGGCGGCGCAAATCCGGCGAAACAAAAATCGAATCAGGCGTAAAAAAAACCACCCTTTCGGGTGGATTTTAATTTGGCGACCCCATGGGGATTCGAACCCCAGTTACCGCCGTGAAAGTCCCGCCGAACAGACATTTACAGACGTGAAAAAACCTTTTAAGTTATTGTTTTTCTTGAATACTGCATTTTATCGTCCTATTCTGTTTTTAATGGTTTTGGAACGCTATGCAGACATAACGCAGACACGAAAAAGGCACTTTTTAATGGCAAGAACAAACAGGGCGAACACACTTGACAACAGAACGGCGCGGCTTAAATTACCGATTCAAAAAAAGTTTTATGCCGGAATCGGCGGCGGTTTGGCGTTATGTTACAGACGCGACGCGAAAGGCGTTGGCTCTTGGACGGCGCGGGTCGGCTTTCATGAATACAAAACGCGCCTGATCGGCGAAGCGGACGACTTTAAAGACGCGGACGGCGAAACGATTTTTTCCTATTTTCAGGCGGCGGAAAAGGCGCGCTTGATTGAAAAGGAATATAAGGTTGAATCGGGACTGATAACCCAGCCCTTAACCGTTTCCCAAGCGGCTGACGATTATTTGAATTGGTTTAAATTGAACAGAAAAAGCTACAAATCGGTTGCGCTGACAATCCGCGCGCATATTCTGCCCGCTTTCGGGGATTGCCTGATCGGCGAACTGACGACGCTTAAAATCAAACAATGGCACGAAAGTTTAGCGACGAAGCCGCGCCGGACAAGGACAAGGCTTTTTGAAACGCAAGCCTATTTGCCGCCACCGCAAACGGAAAACGAAAAGCGGGCGCGAAAAGCCACAGCGAACCGGATTTTAACCGTCTTCAAAGCAATATTGAACAAAGCCTTTTATGACGGCAAGACGGCGAACGACACCGCTTGGCGGCGCGTAAAACCGTTTTCCAAAGTTGAAGAAGCGCGGATTCGTTTTTTAAAGCCGTATGAAGCCGATCTTCTTTTAAACGTCGCCGAACCCGATTTTAAAGATTTGATACAAGGCGCGTTATTTACCGGCGCGCGTTACGGCGAACTGGCGGCAATGCGCGTTTATGATTTTATGCCCGATCAGGGATTGATTTTTATACAGCCGGGAAAAAGCGGCAAAGGGCGTTACGTCCCCCTGCCGCCGGAAGGATTGGATTTTTTCGAAAGCCTGACCGCCGGAAAGACGAGTGCGGATTTTGTCTTTATTCGACAGAACGGGCGGCAATGGGCGAAGAACGACCAACAGCGCCCTATGAAAGAAGCTTGTCAAAAAGCGAAAATATCCCCACCGATCGGCTTTCACGAATTACGGCACACATACGCCAGTATGCTGGCGCAAAGGGGCGTTGACCTTTTGACCATTTCAAAGCTTTTGGGACACGCCGACACGCGCATAACGTCGAAACATTACGCGCACCTTTGCGATACGACGTTGCGGGACGCGGTGGCGAAACTGCCCTTTACGAACCGGCGGGAAAACAAGATTGTAGCGATAAAATAAGGGAAAACCATGACGAAAAACGAATTAAAAACGATAACGACGGCGGACGAACTGACGGACTTCCTGCTTTATTCCGCGCCGGACGGAAAAACGAAAATCGAAGTGTTCTTACACGACGAAACGGTTTGGTTGCCCCAAAAGAAAATTGCGGAGCTTTTCGGCGTCGATAGAAGCGTTGTAACGAAACATATCAAAAACATTTTCGAAGCTGCGGAGTTAAAGGAAGATTCAGTATGTGCAAAAATTGCACACACTGCCGCCGACGGAAAAAAATACGAAACGACCTTTTACAATCTGGATATGATCATTTCCGTAGGCTATCGGGTAAATTCCGCAAAAGCCACGCGCTTTCGGATATGGGCGACCGAACGCTTGCGGGAATTTATAATCAAAGGCTTTATCTTGGACGACGACCGACTGAAAAACGGGCGGTATTTCGGTAAAGATTACTTTCGGGAACTTTTGGAGCGGGTACGCTCTATCAGGGCGAGCGAGCGGCGCATTTGGCAACAAATAACGGATATTTTCGCGGAGTGTTCCATTGATTACGACAGAAACAGCGATATAACGCGGGATTTTTACGCCACCGTTCAAAACAAATTCCATTACGCGATTACCGGACAGACGGCGGCGGAGATCATTTACAACACCGCGGACGCGACAAAGCCCCTCATGGGATTGAAGACGTTTAAGAACGCGCCCGACGGACGGGTTTTAAAGTCCGATACCGTTATAGCGAAAAACTATCTGACCGAAGACGAGATAAAACGCCTTGAACGCGCGATAGGGGCTTTCTTTGACTATATAGAACGGATTATAGAAAACAGAAACGCTTTTACAATGGCGCAATTCGTGGACAGCGTGAACAAGTTTCTTTCTTTCAACGAATACCGCGTTTTAAGCGGAAACGGCTCTGTTTCGCACGAAACGGCGGTTAAAAAGGCTTTGTCCGAATATGACGTTTTCAACAAAACGCAAAAGATAGAATCCGATTTTGACAGACAGATAAAAAGGCTTTTCAAAAAAGATTAACCCCGTAAGAACGCCGTGCACAGGGGGAAGCGCGCGGACGCGCAAAAGATCGCAGAGGATAGCCCGACGGGGCGAAAAGCGGACAAGTCCTAATCCGTTTCCTCTGCTTTGCTTATAGGACGAACTGAAAGGACGGGTTGACTATGGATTTAGATTTGAACTATGAAGAAGCGATTGATTTTATCATACACCTTGACGAACTTAATTTAAAACACGACGCCCCTGAAGCGTTAAAACGCAAGGCGCGGGGGATTCTTATAAATTTTGTTAACAGCTTAAATCTTGTAGAACGCAATCAAGCTTATATAACTGACGCAAACAAATTTTACACTGCAAAAAAGAACGACGACGAAAGTTATTCTATTATCGATTCTAATTGTTGCCATAATTATGAAGACGTAACATATCGCAGTGACGTAATTAGAGCCTTTTTAGACGATAAATCTTTGATCCAACGCTTGCAGGAAGAAAAAGAAAAAGAGAAAGAAGCGACCGAAAAAAACTCTGTATCTGACAATACGGCAAGCAATGTTTTCAGCGAAGCGGGACGCAAAGGCGGAAAAGCGGGAAAACGCAACGAACCGCTACAAAAATTCATTGAAAGTTTCGTAGAAAAAAATCAGTCTTCAACTTTTGAAAATGCTTGGAAAATATGGAAAAATGCCTGTAAAAAGAAACCTTACAATTTTAACGGCGCGGAAATAAATTTTACGGAAAACTCCGTTGCGATAGACGGAAAAACCATGAAAAAACAAACGGTTAAGAATTATTTTTACGCCGCGAAAAAAGTTTCGCAGTAAGCCCTTTAATGCTTTTGCAGTAAGCCTATTTGCATAAAGCGATCTGATAACGGTTGAAAACGAAAACAGGCAAAGAAAGCCTGTTGAGAATTTAACAACCGAAAGGATTAGACTATGCAGAAAGAACTTTTATCCATTGCGGATTTTTGCAAGGAAGCGGGAATCAGCCGCGCTTTGTTTTACACTTTGAAAAACAGGGGAAAAGCCCCCGTTTGTTTCAAGGCGGGCAAACGCACTCTTATTTCAAGAAACGCGTTTGAAGCGTGGGTAAGGGAACTGGAAGCCGCCAGCGCAAACGACAACGCCGCCGGCAACGCGGAAAGGGGGGCGCAAATGACCGATACAAAAAGAGCGATCGCCGCAAATAACGGCGACCGCCCCTTAACGCAAAAACAGAGGTATAATATCCGCTTTACCGGTACACGTCAAGTGGCGAACGACAACAAGAGCCTAGCCGAACAAAAAGCGCGGGATATTGATTACAGTAAAAGGTTTGAAGTTTCCGATATTGAAATTTTAAAACGCTTTTTCCCGACGCCTGCAAAGATTGAAGTCGTCGCGGATTTAACGCGGCAATTCGCGGGAATTGATTATCTCGTCACTTATGCCGAGCCGCGCACCGGCGCGCCCATGACGGCGCGGGTGGACGCGAAACGGCGCAAGGCGGGAACTTGCCGTTATTGGCGAAATAAAAACATTCCCGAGCTTACTTTTGAAGTTCGAAACAACGGCGGGCGGTTCGTTTCCTGTATAACCGATCCGAACGAACGGACGGATTTCTATCTGTTCACCTTTGACGACACCGCCGAAGCTTATTTAGTTCCGTTTCAAATGGCGCGTTTTGTCCTATCGCAACCGTTGGCGGCGGCGCGGTGGCGGGCGGCGGCGAACAGCAACGGAAGCGGCGCGCAAAACGTCTTTATTCCCGTTGACGCGTTCTTTCTTGAATTTTTCAAAGCGCAGCACCTGCCCGCGTGGCTATTGTCAAGGCTATCCGTCAATCTGACGGAAGCGGCGGCGTTACAGTCGTTGCGAAGCGCGAACGACAACAACGGCGGCGAAAGGATTGTTATCAATGGCGCGCCGTAAAGGAAAGTCGTATTGCGGCGGTACGTTCTTTGTTCTTCCGCACAACCTTGTGCAAAGTCCGGCTTACGCCGCTTTAACCGGAAGCGCGGTTAAGATTTTATGCGCGTTGCTTACCTGTTACAACGGAAGCAATAACGGCTTTATTGCTTTCGGCTACCGCGACGGCAAAAAGTTCGGACTTTCGATCAATACGACGAAGCGGGCTTTAAACGACCTTGCGGACAAAGGCTTTATCGAAAAGACGAAAGCCGGCGTTTATCAAGGCAACCGGAGCGAATGGCTTTTAACGTTCCTGACGGACAATAGAACAGGGCACCCAAAAACGGACAAATGGAAGGGATACCCCGCCGGCGAAAGCTGACGGGGCTTATTTTGAAAAAACAACCGCCGAAAAATCAAAAACACGTACCCAAAACGAATATTGAAGATAATAAAAATTGATACTGAAAGATACTCAAAACGGATACGGCTGTACCCAAAACGAACACTATACGCCCTCTTTTTGCCCCTTTAACCGTAACCAAAATTGATAAACATATATATGTAGCCATAGGTACCCCGTTTTTTATAAATCTTTTTTTAGCGTGGAATATCGGGGAAAATTCAAAGCGGAAAATTTTGAAGCCGAGAAGAAGCAAAGAAACGCTTTAAGCACGGACACAGCACGGAATAAAAAAAACGAGCAAGGGACGCTTTCAATCGTATTTTCCCCGCCCTCTTTCCCAAAAATCGCAAAGGCGAACGCACGGGCATTAAAACGCGTTTCAGGCGTATGTAAAAAAAACGACTCGAGCGTTTCGTTGCAACGACAAAGCGCATTTAAAAACGGCATTTCCGTCCGGAATCGGCTTTTCCCCGTTACACAATGCAGACATAACGCAGACACGGCGGGAATTTTTGGAAATGGAAAAACAAAAAAACCGTTGATTTTCAACGGTTTAATTTGGCGACCCCATGGGGATTCGAACCCCAGTTACCGCCGTGAAAGGGCGATGTCCTAGGCCTCTAGACGATGGGGTCATCGTTTGCGGCACGGGCTATATATATCGGGTATCCGCCCCGCCGTCAACAGTTTTTTTTATCAGCCGCGACGTTTTTTTTCGCCGTCAGTCGTAATTGCGCATCAAACCGACCAGTTTTCCCTGAATCGCGATGCGTTCGGGGCTGTAAATCCGCGTTTCGTAGTCCTTGTTGCAAGGTTCCAGCAAAACGGCGTTGCCTTTGCGGCGGATTTTTTTCAGCGTGACTTCGGTTCCGTCGACCAGCGCGACCGCGATTTCGCCGTTTTCGACCGAATCGGCGCGTTTGATAATCACCGTGTCGCCGTCCAGAATGCCCGCTTCGATCATCGATTCGCCCGCGACGGTCAGCGCGTAGTGTTCCCCGTTGCCCAGCATGTTGGCGGGAACGGCGACCGTTTCGTTGCTGCGCAAAGCCTCGATCGGCGTGCCGGCGGCGATTTTGCCGTAACGCGGCAGTTCGACCGAATTGGCGACCAGATTTTCGCTCAGCCGCGAAAAGGATTGCGTCGTCTGCCGGCTCAGCAGATCGTTGGCGTTCACGCTGTCGAAACCGTCTTGATTGTCGGGCAGGCGCAAAACCTCCAAAGCGCGGGCGCGATTGGGCAGACGGCGAATGAAGCCCCGTTCCTCCAACCCCGAAATCAGGCGGTGAATCCCCGATTTTGACTTCAGCCCGATGGCGTCTTTCATTTCGTCAAACGACGGAGGGACGCCGTCTTCGCGCAGTTTGCGTTCAATCATCATCAGCAGTTGATATTGTCTTTTGGTCAGCATAAAAACCTCCGCGAACAAAGTTTCTCTTTTTGTTCTACTTTGGTTCGCGTCCGATGGCAAGGATTTTTTTAATCTTTCGCCGTATATTTCGATTCGCTTGAAAAATTCAAAGGGGCGAACATTTTGTCTTTTTTACGTTTTTTGATTTTGTCCGCGCTGGTTTGCGCGGCAAGCGCCTGCGCGGCGACCGAAGCGGCTTCCGAAATCGGCGGCGCGGAACCGCCGTGGATCAAAAACGCCGTCGCCGTCGACGACGTCGACGAATCCGCCCCCAAAATCGCGCTGGTCATCGACGATCTGGGCGTCAGCCGCAAAATGACGCGCCGCGTCATCGCTCTGCCCGCCCCGCTGACGGCGTCTTTTCTGTCCTACGCCGACGATTTGCCCGCGCAAACCGAACTGGCGCGGCTGGCGGGACACGAACTGCTGGTGCACATGCCGATGGAACCCGTCGATCCGCGGTTCGACGCGGGTCCCGACGCGCTGAAAACGGACATGACGCCCGACGAAATCAGGGAAAACCTGTCCGTCATGCTGGATTCGTTTTCGGGATACGTCGGCGTTAACAATCATATGGGCAGCAAATTCACGTCCGTCGAAACGGACATGCGCGTCGTCATGGACGAAATCAACCGCCGCGGTCTGCTGTTTCTGGATTCGCTGACGTCGGGACGCAGCACCGCCGCCGGCGTCGCCGAACAGACGGGAACGCCATTCGCCGTGCGCAACGTTTTTCTGGACAACGCCCGCAACGAAGCCGACATCATGCGCCAGCTTTCCCTGCTGGAACGCCACGCGCGCCGGCACGGTTTCGCGGTCGGCATCGGACACCCGCACAAAGCGACCGTCGACGCGCTGGGCAAATGGATCCCCGCCGCGAAAAAACGGGGCGTCGTTTTCGTTCCCGTCAGCGCGGTCGCGCTTTATTTGCAAAACGCGGACAAAGCCGCCCACACGCGCGCGCTGAACAGGCACGACGAAAGCGAATAGGGTTATTCGTCGACGTCGATTCTGACTTCGTCCATGTCTTCGGGATTGTCGCCCAGCAGAATGGCGATGTTTTTCAAAAATCTGAAACCGTTGTATTCGCGGCATTCCCGAATGGTGGCGTCGCGTTCTTCGGCTTCGGCGATCTCGTCGGGTTTCGGAATGGACATCGGCATGAACGTCGCGGGCGCGCTGACGGCTTCCTGCGCGATTTCAACCCAGCCGTTCGTAAATGAAAACAGCCAAGCCGCGACTTTTTTTTCGTCTTTGACGATTTTGACTTTCAATCCGGACGCGTTGTGACGCAACAGCATTTCGTCGCCCTCGACGTATTGGGTCGTAAAGATGCCGCGGACTTCGGTGTCCAGAAAATCGTTGACCATGACAATCGGCAATTCGGGCATTCAAACCTCCTTGAAATATGAAAAGGCGGAAATGAAAAAGGGCATAAAAAACACCCTTTCGGGCGTTTTTTTTATGGCGGAGAGAAAGGGATTGCGGACGTTCCGTCCGTCGGTCCCGCCGACCGCTCGACGCTATGCGCGTCTGCGCGTCGTTCGCTTCGCTCACCGAACCCTTGATCAAGGGTTCTCGCCCGCTTTCCCGCATAAAAAAACACCCTTTCGGGCGTTTTTTTATGGCGGAGAGAAAGGGATTCGAACCCTTGATAGGCTTTGACACCTATACTTGATTTCCAATCAAGCTCCTTCGGCCTCTCGGACATCTCTCCACGGAACAGGCGTATAAATAACCGATTCGCGCGCGCTTGACAACATTTTTTTGAAAAAATCGGCGAAAAAATCATTTTTCCCTTGATTTTTAATCGTTTTTAAAAATATTCCTTGCTAGCGTCGTTGCAAAGAGTTCGGTTCTGAAAGGATCGTCATGTTTCTGGGTCGCTTTTTCGGTTGGACATTGCTGATGATCGCCGCGCTGACCGCGTCGGCGGAGGCTGTCGCCGCTTTGTCGGGGGAACATCAAACGCTGGCGACGTCCGACGTTTTAACCATCATTACCGGCATTTCGCTGCAATCCGGCGATTCGTTCGCCGAACGGTTGCTGCGCGGTCCCGTCTGGGTCAGCGTCGGACTGATCGGGCTGACTCTGATTTTCCTATGCCGCAAAAGAAAAAGCAAAACGTCGTTTTCGTGACGCTTTTCATTCGTCGCCGATGCGCAGGGCGGAAATAAACGCCGACTGCGGGATTTCGACCTTGCCGAACTGGCGCATGCGTTTTTTACCCTCTTTTTGTTTTTCCAACAGCTTGCGTTTGCGGGTGATGTCGCCGCCGTAGCATTTCGACGTCACGTCCTTGCGAAACGCCGCGATGTCTTCGCGCGCGATGATCTTGCCGCCGATCGCCGCCTGAATGGGAATTTTGAATTGGTGGCGGGGGATCAGGACTTTCAGCCGTTCGCAAATCTGCCGCCCGCGGCGTTCCGAATCCGACCGGTGCGCCAGAAACGACAGCGCGTCCACCGTTTCCCCGTTGACCAGAATGGTAACCTTGACCAAATCGCCCGTGCGGTATCCCTCGACTTCGTAATCGAAACTGGCGTAACCGCTGGTGATGGATTTCAACCGGTCGTAAAAGTCGAACACGATTTCGTTCAGCGGCAAGTCGTACACCAGCATCGCGCGGTTGCCGACATAAGTCAGGTCTTTCTGCACGCCGCGGCGTTCGGTGCAAAGCTGAATCACCGATCCCAGATAGGTGTCGGGAACCAGGATCGTCGCTTTGACCCACGGTTCCTCAATTGAAGCGATGCTCGTCACGTCGGGAAAATCGGCGGGGTTGTGCAGTTCGACCGTTTCGCCGTTCGTCATGTGCATCTTATAGCTGACGCTGGGCGCGGTCGTGATCAGGTCCAGATTAAACTCGCGTTCCAACCGCTCCTCAATGATTTCCATATGCAAAAGACCGAGGAAGCCGCACCGGAATCCCTGCCCCAGCGCGGCGGATTTTTCCGGCGCGTAATCAAAGCTGGCGTCGTTCAGCTGCAGCTTCGCCAAAGCGTCGCGCAAGCTTTCGTAATAGCTGGTGTCCAGCGGGAACATCGAACAGAAAACGACGGGAACGCTGGGCTTGAACCCCGGCAAAGGTTCGGCGGCGGGACGGCGGTCGTCCGTGATCGTGTCGCCGACCTTGGTGTCGCCGACGGTTTTGATGCCCGCCGTGATGAATCCCAGTTCGCCCGCGGTCAGCTGCGGCACGTCCTTCATTTTCGGGGTGAAGATGCCGACGCGTTCGACCTCGTGCGTCGTGCCGTGCGCCATCATGCGGATCTTCATGCCTTTTTTCAAAACGCCGTCTTTAATGCGCACCAGAATGATGACGCCCAGATACGGATCGTACCACGAATCGACCAGCATTGCCTTCAACGGCGCGTCGACGTCGCCTTGCGGCGGCGGCAGTTCGGTCACGATGCTTTCCAGAACGTCGTCGATGCCGACGCCCGTTTTCGCCGACGTTTCGACCGCGTTCGACGTGTCGATGCCGATCACGTCCTCGATTTGCGCCTTGACCTGTTCGGGGTGCGCGGCGGGCAGGTCGATTTTGTTGATGACGGTCACCAGTTCGTGATTGGCGTCCAAAGCCTTGTACACGTTCGCCAGCGTTTGCGCCTCCACCCCCTGCGACGCGTCGACGACCAGCAGCGATCCCTCGCACGCCGCCAGAGAACGGCTGACCTCGTAAGTAAAGTCGACGTGCCCCGGCGTGTCGATCAGGTTCAGCTGGTATTCCTGCCCGTCCTTGGCTTTGTAATTCAGACGGACGGTCTGCGCTTTGATCGTGATGCCGCGTTCGCGTTCCAAATCCATGGAATCCAGCACCTGATCGTGCATTTCGCGGTCGGTCAGCCCGCCGCAGCGCTGGATCAGGCGGTCCGCCAGAGTCGATTTGCCGTGATCGATGTGCGCCACGATGGAAAAGTTGCGAATGTGCGATAAATCCGTCATTTTAGAAACCTCTGTAATCCGTCACAGGCATAAGATATATAAACCGCGCCCCAAGGACAACAAAATCTTTTTTCCCCTCTTTCTTTTTGCGCGCGCCCTGTGCTATCCTGTTCAAAATAAACGTAAAAGGATAAATTCATGAACCAATTTTTCAGCCTTTTCATTCCGATGTTCACAATGCTTTTCGTCGTTTTGGATCCCATCGGAAACATGCCGCTGTTTCTGGCGCTGACCAACAGCCCGCGCGAGGGATACCGCGAACAGGTCGCGAAACGCGCCTGCCTGATCGGCTTTTTCATTCTGGTCGTTTTCGCCTTCATCGGCGAAAGATTCCTGAACGCGATGGGCATTTCGCTGCCCGCGTTCCGCATCGCGGGCGGCATCATGCTGTTCATCGTCGGTCTGCAAATGGTTTTCGGCGGAGAAAACAAACAAGAGGCTGACGAAGACAAGCCCGAAGGAACGAACGACGTCGCCATTTTTCCGCTTGCCGTGCCGCTGATCGCCGGACCGGGGACGATCGCGTCGATCGTTTTGCTGATGAGCTCGCACAACGGGAACGTTTTCAGCCAGATGATGATCGTCTTCACGCTGGCGGTCGTTCTGTTGGCGAACTACGGACTGTTCCGCGCCGCCGCGTGGCTGTCCAGAATCGTGGGCGAAACGATCAACACGGTCATTTCCAAAATATTCGGCATCGTGCTGTCCGCCCTGTCCGCGCAGTTCATCATCGACGGCGTCAAATCCCTGTTGTGAACGACCGGAACGGCGAAACGCGTTTTTTGATATTTTTTTCAAAAAAAGCTTGCCAACCTGTCGGGAACGCGCTATATACGATTTCGTCAGACATTGGGAAATAGTTTAATGGTAGAACAGCGGACTCTGACTCCGTTAGTCTTGGTTCGAGTCCAGGTTTCCCAGCCACTTCAAAAGCCGTTGATTTTCAACGGCTTTTTTAGTTTAAAGTTTGCTTTTCGTCCGGTTTTACTTTACAAACGACTCGTCGACACTTTGAAAACGGAAAACGAAATGGCTTTTTTCAAGAAAAAAAACAAAGACCTGCCCGCTTTGACCAAAGACAACCTGATGATGTACAAGCGGGTCTGGCTGACGTACGTCGCGCCGAAATGGAAACTGCTGGCGCTGTCGATCGTTTTAATGCTGGTCGCGTCCAGTTTCGACGCGCTGCTGGTCAGTCAGCTGAAACCCGTTTTCGACGAGGTCTTTCTGGATAAAAACCGCGCTTTGCTGGGACGCATCGGTCTGATCATTCTGGGACTGTACTTTTTAAAGGGCGCGTTCAGCTATTCGCAGGCGCTGGTGATGACGAAGCTGTCCATCGGCGTGATCCGCGGCATGCAGTTCGACGTTTTCAAAAAACTGCTGGCGATGGACAACAAGTTCTATCAAAAGCACACGCTGGGCGAAATCCTGACGCGTTTCGGGTCGGACGTCGCCACCGTCCAGGGCGCCGTTCTGGGCAGTCTGACGACTTTCGTGCGCGATTCGGCGTCCGTGTTTTTCCTGGTTTTGCTGATGTTCTGGCAGTCGTTCGAAATGGCGTGCGTCGTTTTCTTCGTCTTTCCCGCCACGATTTGGCCGATCGTCATTTTCGGCAAAAAAATGCGGCAAAAGTTCAGAAAAAACCGCGAAGTCGACGAAAAATTCTTTGATCAGGTCACGCAAACGTTCAAAAGCATCAAAATCGTCAAGTCCTACTGCACCGAAGATCTGGAATTCGAAAACGCCAAAAAAACGATTTACACGCAGAACAAACTGCAATTTTCAATGGCGATCCTCAACGCCCTGCAACACCCGATGACCGAATTCGTCGGCGGCGTCGGCATGGCGGCGACGCTGGCTTACGGCGGATACAAAATCACCGCGGGGGAAATGACCGCGGGGAACTTCATGGTGTTTCTGCTGGCGATCGTCGCCGCGTACAAACCGATGAAGAATCTGGGCACTCTGCACATGACCCTGCAACAGGGCGTCGTTTCCATGCAGCGCCTGTTTTCCATGCTGGACATCGTCCCCGACATTCGCGACAAGCCCGACGCCGAACCGCTGAAAATCACGGCGGGACGCATCGAAATGAAAAACGTGTCTTTTTCCTACGACGGCGAACACCCGGTCGTCAAAAACGTCACGGTGACGTGCGAACCCAACCGGACGGTCGCTTTCGTCGGTCATTCGGGATCGGGCAAATCGACGATGATCAACTTCATTCCGCGATTTTACGATCCCGACGCGGGCGAAGTCGTCATCGACGGTCAAAACGTCAGGGACGTGACGCTGGAAAGCCTGCGCAAGCAAACGGCGTACGTGTCGCAAGACGTCATTTTGTTCAAAGACACGATTAAAAACAACATTCGCTACGGCATGCCCGAAGCGACCGACGAACAGATCGTCGCCGCCGCCAAAGCCGCCGCCGCCCACGATTTCATCATGGGGACGCCCGACGGATACGACACGGTTTTGGGCGAACAGGGGTCGGGACTGTCCGGCGGTCAGCGGCAGATGATTTCCATCGCCCGCGCGATGCTGAAAAACGCGCCGATCCTGTTGCTGGACGAAGCGACCGCCGCGCTGGATTCCAAATCGGAAAGCGTCGTTCAAAATTCGCTGGAACGCCTGATGCGCAACCGCACGACGATCGTCATCGCGCACCGCCTGTCGACGATCATCAACGCCGACCGCATTTACGTTTTCAACGAAGGCGAAATCGTCGAACAGGGAACACACGCCGAATTGGTGGCTTCGGACGGCGTGTACGCGCAAATGTACCGCATTCAATACAGGAAATCGGACGCGGAAACGGCGGACTGCTGAGAACGGCCGCCCCGAGATTCCGCTCTATCGAAATTGCGAGGAGGGCGTCAGCCCGCGGCGGCAATCCAAGTGAGTCAGCCGCACAGTCCTGCCCCGACCGTCAGGACTCAGTCCGTTGATGCCGTCAATGGACTGCTTCGCTCCGCTCGCAGTTTCGGATTTGTTTGGTGTCGGAATATTCATCGAAA
>DJRZ01000013.1 GCA_002440235.1 Alphaproteobacteria bacterium UBA6347 | reverse complement strand
TCTTTCTGGGTTGATTTCGATTCTGTTTGTAGCAGGCTGACGCCCTCGCGGCTTCGATTTCGTTTCGCGGCGGGGCGATCCGGCGGGCTACAGCCATCATTCCGGCGTCAATTCGCCCAGCGTGACGACGCGGGCGATGTCGAAATCCAGCATGACTTCAACGTTTTTGTAACCGTCCGGCATCAGTTGAGTCATCAGTTCGCGGCACGAACCGCACGGCGGCATCGCTTTGCCGTCCCAATTCAAAGCAATAACGCGGCGAAACGCGCTTTCACCGCGGGTTATCATATTGAACAGGGCGTTTCTTTCCGCGCAAACGCCCAATCCGCACGCGATGTCGACGCAAACGCCCGTATAGATTTTGCCCGATTCCGCTTCGACCGCCGCGCCGACGCCGCCGGCTTCGACAACGTCGGAAACTTTGCGGGGATTTAAAACGGATTTCGCCGCTTGATACAAGTCCGTCCGGATTTTTTCCATATCGTTTCCTTTCGCAAAGAAAAAGCCCCGTTTTGACACGGGGCTTTTCGATCGTTTCCGCCGATTACAGCATATGATCCAATTCGCCGGATTTGTAGCGTTTCGCCATTTCCGACATCGGAATAGCATGGATTTTGGACGCCATGCCCGCGGCGCCGAACTGTTCGTAACGGGCTTCGCAGACTTTCTGCATTTCTTCCATCGCGGGACCCATGTATTTGCGGACGTCGAATTCTTCGGGCTTCGTCGCAAAGATTTTGCGGATTGCGCCCGTCATTGCCATACGGCAATCGGTATCAACGTTGACTTTGCGCACGCCGTACTTGATGCCTTCCTGAATTTCTTCGACGGGGACGCCGTAGGTCTGCGGAATCTTGCCGCCGAATTCGTTGATCATGTCCTGCAATTCCTGCGGAACGGAGGAGGAACCGTGCATGACCAGATGAACCGTCGGAATTTTGGCGTGGATTTTCTTGATCGTGTCGATCGACAGGATCGCGCCGTCCGGTTTGCGCGTGAATTTGTACGCGCCGTGGGAGGTGCCGATCGCGACCGCCAAAGCGTCGATGTTGGTCGCCTTGACGAATTCGAACGCTTCGTCGGGGTCGGTCAGCAGCTGTTTTTTGTCGATCGCGCCGTCAAAGCCGTGACCGTCTTCCTTTTCGCCCTTGCCGGTTTCCAGCGAACCGATGCAGCCCAGTTCGGCTTCGACGGACGCGCCGATCATGTGCGCGAATTTCGCGGTCGTGCCGGACACTTCGGCGTTGTATTCGTGCGTGGCGGGTTTGCCGTCTTTCAGCGAACCGTCCATCATGACGGACGTGTAGCCGTTCGCCAAAGCCGTGACGCACGTTTCAACGGACGACCCGTGATCCTGATGCAGACAGACGGGAATGTCGGGGTACATTTCGCAGGCGGCTTCGACCATGTGGCGGATCATCGGATCGCCGGCGTAGCCGCGGGCGCCTTTGGACGTCTGGACGATGACGGGCGAATCGGTTTTTTTCGCCGCCGCCATGACAGCCAGAATCTGTTCCATGTTGTTGACGTTGAAAGCGGGCATGCCGTAACCGTATTCGGCGGCGTGGTCCAGCAACTGACGTAAAGTGATCATAGGCATAGTTTTATTAAACTCCTTTTCCCGATGTTATTTTTTCAAGCAGCCCATAGCGGCGGCGGCGACGGCGTTCGGCGTGATGCCGAAATGTTCGTACAGCTGTTCCGCGGGGGCGGAGGCGCCGAACGAGCGCATCGCGACGATCGCGCCGTCCAGTCCCGTGTATTTTTCCCAGCCGAAAGCGCCCTGGGCTTCGACCGCGACGCGCGGACAATCGCCCAAAACGGCTTTTTTGTAGGCGGCGTCCTGTTTGTCGAACATTTCCCAGCTGGGCATGGAAACAACGACGGCCTTGACGCCTTTTTCAGCCAGCAGGTCTTTGGCTTTGACGGCGATTTCGACTTCGGAACCCGTCGCGATCAGCGTCACGTCGCGTTCGCCGTCGCAGTCGCGCATGATGTACGCGCCCTTGGCGGACAGGTTTTCGGCGACGGATTCGCGCAGCGTCGGCAGATTCTGGCGCGACAGAGCCAAAACGGACGGCGCGTGTTCGGATTCGATCGCCAATTCCCAGCATTCCGCCGTTTCGATCACGTCGCAGGGACGGAACACGTTGACGTTCGGAATCGCGCGCATGCTCGCCAGATGTTCGATCGGCTGGTGCGTGGGACCGTCTTCGCCGACGCCGATCGAATCGTGCGTCAGGACGTAGATCGTGCGGATTCCCATCAGCGCCGCCAGACGCAGGGACGGTTTCAGGTAATCCATGAACACCAGAAACGCGCCGGAGTACGGAATGAATCCGCCGTGCAGGGCGATGCCGTTCATCGCCGCCGCCATGCCGTGTTCGCGAATGCCGTAATGCATGTAGTTGCCCGAAAAATCGTCGGGGGTGACGGACACGGACGCTTTGGCGTTCGTCAGGTTGGACGCGGTCAGGTCGGCGGAACCGCCCAGCAGTTCGGGGATCGCCGGAACCAGAACGTCCAAAGCCATCTGCGACGCCTTGCGCGTGGCGACCTTGGGCTTGTCGGTCAGCAGCTGTTCCTTGTACGCCTGCATTTTTTCCTTCCAGTCCTTGGGCAGGATATGGTGCAGGACGGTGCGGTCGAATTCGGATTTTTTGGCGGGATCCATGGCGGCGAAGCGGGCTTCCCAAGCTTCGCGCTCGGCGTGTCCGCGCTTGCCGGCGGCGCGCCATTCGTTCAAGATGTCTTCGGGCACTTCGAACGGGGCGTATTCAAATCCCAGACGTTTGCGGGCGGCGATCAGGTCTTCCGCGCCGATGGGCGAACCGTGAACCTTGCTGGTGCCTTCCTTCGCCGCGCCGTAGCCGATGACGGAATGGCAGGCGATCAGGGTCGGCTTGTCGGATTTTTTGGCGCGCGCGATGGCGGCTTCGATTTCGTCGGCGTTGTACGCGTCGCATTCGTCGGTGTTCCAGCCGTTGGCTTCAAAGCGTTTGCGCTGGTTCGTCGAGGTCGCGACGGACGTCGAACCGTCGATCGTGATTTTGTTGTCGTCCCACAGAACGATCATTTTGTTCAGGCGCAGATGCCCCGCCAGAGAAATGGCTTCTTCGGAAATGCCTTCCATCAGGCAGCCGTCGCCGCAGATGACGTAGGTGTAGTGGTTGACGACGTCCTTGCCGTAGCGGGCGGCGAGCAGTTTTTCGGCGATCGCCATGCCGACGGCGGTGGAAATGCCCTGACCCAAAGGTCCGGTCGTGGTTTCGATGCCTTCCAGATGACCGTATTCGGGGTGACCCGCGCAGCGCGAGCCCAGCTGGCGGAAGCTTTTCAGCTGATCCAGCGTCGCCTGTTCGTAGCCCGTCAGGTACAGCAGGCTGTACAGCAGCATCGAACCGTGCCCCGCGGACAGGACGAAGCGGTCGCGGTCGGCCCAATGCGGGGCTTTCGCGTCGAATTTCAGGAACTTCGTGAACAGAACCGTGGCGACGTCCGCCATGCCCATCGGCATGCCGGGGTGACCGGAATTCGCTTTCTGGACGCCTTCCGCCGCCAGAAAACGGACGGCGTTCGCCATATCTTTATGAGAAACCATGTATCCTCCGAGAGTGTGATTGAAAAAATTTTTATCTCTTATATCACATTTGCGCGCGACAAAAAAACACTTCTTTGAAAAAAGGCGAAAAAATAAACCTTCGGCTTGCCGAAAGCCGGAAAATATGTCAGAATCCGCGCGGTTTTTCGCCAAGCTTTTTTATCGCGGAGGGCAACATGGGCAAACTGGTCGAATTTTCGTGTCCGGACTGCGGATTCCGTTTCGTCGGCAAATACGGCGTCGGCAAGACGGATCTGGCGCTGGGAACGCAGGACTTCGCGTCCGAAGAGGAACGCGAGGTCGGCGTCAATTTCCGGCAGTACATCGTCGACAATCCGCACGAGGTCGACTTTATCCGCGCGCTGATCCGCAAACACCGCCCCGTCATTCTGCAAACGTGGGAACACCAGCCGTATTACTGCCCGCACTGCGCGCGGCTGTACAACCGCTTCACTTATCATTTCCTGTTTAAAAACGACGACTACGTTCCGCATTTCACCTGTCTGGACTGCGGGCGCGTTTTGGAAAAGCTGGAAACGAACCGCGCTCCGCTCTGCCCCGAATGCAAACGCGGGCGTTTGCGCGTCGACAACGTCACGGACTGGAAATAAAGGCGTCGCCCCAGTCCGCTTTGCGCGCGGCTTTGTAATTTTCGCTTCCTTTATAAAAGGATTCCTCGCGTATGCCGTCCGCGGCGCACAGCGACAGGACGACTTTGTTTTTTCCGATTTTCGGGCGGCGCAGGATTCGCGCGGCGGGCGCGGGGAATTTTTCCCGCGTCGCGATCAGATAAGTGAACTTTTCGTCTTCGAACGGGGCGGTGCCGCCTTTCAGGGCGCGGTGCAGTTTCGACCGCCGGACGCGGCGGGCGAAGTGGCACCAATCGGCGGCGCAGGCGTTTTGATGCGGGCAGGGCGCGGCGATGAACGCGCCGTTTTCGATCAGCAGGCTTCGAAACGATTTCATGCGGGCGAAGCAGTCGGGCGTCGCGGGTTCGATCAGAACCAAGGCTTTTTTCGCCGCATTCCACAGGTTGGTCAGGGCTTTTTCCCGTCCGGATTCGGGCAGTTCGTTTAAAACGTAGGACGCGGTCACGATGTCGGCGGGGGCGGTTTCGTCCCGCGTCAGGTCGAACCGGCGCCAGACGGGCGGGGTTTTGAACAGGTCTTTGCCGGCTTCCGCCAGCTTTTCGCCGGTTTGAATCATCGCGGGTTCGCTTTCCAGACACAGGATTTCGTCCAAATCGAACAGTCCCGCCGCCGCCCAGACGACCGCGCCCGTCCCCGCGCCGGCGTCGGTCAGGCTTTTCGCGCCGACGTCGGGCAGCTGACGCAAAACGAAGTCCGCGGCGGCGAACGTCGCGGGCATTCTGGCGACGGCGTAGGCGGCGGATTCGGCGCCGGATTTCAGCGTTTTCGCCGCCCCCGTTTCGCCGCGGTAGCGCAGGCTGATCGTTTCGGCGTCCCGTTTCGCGGCGCGCGGGCTGTCGATCAGGCTTTCAGCCGCCTGTTTCAAAATCGCGGGAAAATCGGTCAAGGTCTTTTGCGCCCCCAGTCGATGACGGCGTTTTTCACGACGCTGTCGTTTTGTTCCATGTTCAGGCTGGCGTCGACGGTCGCGACGGCGTCCAGCGATTCGGACAGTTTCGCGGCTTTGACGCGGCGCTGTCTGTATTCCTGTTCGCTGGTCGCGGGGGATTGTTCCTTCATCGGTTCGAAAAACGGCGCGTCGTTCATCGTGTCGACGGTTCTCGCCTTGTTTTTCAGCGCGGCGAATCCCGAATCGAGCAGTTTGAAGATGTGGCGGTCGCGTTCGCGCACGGAATTGCGTCCCATGACGACGCCGATCAGCCGTCTGCCGTCGCGCACGGCGGAACCGACGACGTGATAGCCCGCCGCGTCGACGTAACCCGTTTTCAGTCCGTCGCCGCCTTTGTAAAACCGCGCGACGAGGTTGTGGTTGCCGTAATACCGTCTGCCGTAGCGGAAGCCGCGCACGGAAAACAGCTTGTAGTATTCCGGAAAGTGCTGGATCAGGGCTTTCGCCAGAATCGCCATGTCCTGCGCGGTGGTGACCTGATCTTTGTTGTGCAGACCGGACGCGTTTTTGAACCGCGTGTTTTTCATGCCCAGTTCGCGCGCGGTGCGGGTCATTTTGTCGGCGAACTGCGCTTCGGAACCGCCCAGTCCCTCCGCCACGACGACGGCGGCGTCGTTCGCCGATCTGGAAATCATCGCGAAGATCGCGTTTTCCAGCGAAATGGTCGAATTTTCTTTCAGTCCCATGCGGGAACGCGGCATGCCCGCCGCCTTTTTGGAAACGGTCAGCAGCTGATCCATGCGCGCCTCGCCCTTTTCCAGCGCGTCGAACGCCAGATACAGCGTCATCATTTTCGTCAGCGACGCGGGATACCGCTTTTCCGTCGCGTTTTCGGAAAACAGCACGCGCCCCGTTTCCGCCTCGATCAGCAGGGACGACGTGCGCGTCTGCGCCGCCGCGTTCGCGCAGCACAGAAAAGTCATCAGGAAAAACAGCGTCTTGGCGATATTCATGACCGTCACCGTATGAAACGGAAAAAGCGTAAAGACCTTGTGTTAATTTATGCTTAATCAAAAGCGGATAAAGTGTCCCGACGCGTTTGAAATCCGCGCGGATCGGATTATACGGAACAAAGGGGCGACACGATGGCGAAAAAGACGCAGGAACAGCCGCAGGGCGGCACGATGACGAAACCGAAAATCAAAAGACCGGCGATGTACAAGGTCGTCATGCTGAACGACGATTTCACGCCGATGGATTTCGTCGTGTCTTTGCTGACGTCCCTGTTCGACAAAACCGCGCAGGAGGCGAACGAAATCATGTTGCAAATTCATCAAAGCGGGATCGGCGTCTGCGGCGTCTACACGTTTGAAGTCGCCGAAATGAAAGCCGCGCAAGCGGTCGACGCCGCCCGCCGCAGTCAGCACCCCCTGCGCTGCGAAATCGAAAGGGCTTGACCATGCTGTCCCGGGAACTGGAACAAACTTTGCAGCGCGCTTTGATGCTCGCCGCCGCGCGCGCCCACGAATACGCCACGCTGGAACATTTGCTGCTGGCGGCTTGCGACGATGCCGAAGCCCGTCCCTTTTTCAAAAAATGCTGTCCGCGATTGGACGATTTGAAAAACGACCTGACCGTTTTCATCGACACGGAACTGGATTCGCTGGTTCAGAAAAACAATCCGCGCGACCCGCGTCCGACGATGGCGTTTCAGCGCGTCGTCCAGCGCGCCGCCATTCAGGTGCAGTCCAGCGGGCGCGACATGGTCACGACGGTGCATTTGATCGCCGCGATGTTTTCGGAACAGGAATCGTTCGCCGTTTATTTTCTGGACAAGCACGGCGTCGCCAAAATGGACGTCGTGACGTATCTGACCCGCAGCGCGCCCGTTTCCGGCATCGACGACGAAAACGACGAATACTACGACGACGCGGAATTCGAGGATTTTTGCGTCGATTTGAACGAAAAGGCGAGGTCCGGCGGGGTCGACGCCCTGATCGGGCGCGAAAACGAACTGACGCGCATGATTCAGGTGCTGTGCCGGCGCACGAAAAACAATCCGCTGCTGATCGGCGATCCCGGCGTCGGCAAAACCGTTCTGGCGGAAGGGCTGGCGCGCCGCATCGTCGAAGGCAAAGTGCCGGCTTTGCTGAAAAACGCCGTCGTGTATCAGCTGGACATGGGGGCTTTGCTGGCGGGGACGCGCTACCGCGGCGATTTCGAAGAACGCCTGAAATATGTCATGGACACGCTTTGCGACGATCCGGACGCGATTTTGTTCATCGACGAAATCCACACGGTCATCGGCGCGGGGGCGACCGCGGGCGGCACGATGGACGCGTCGAATCTGCTGAAACCCGCCCTGTCGTCGGGGGAATTGCGGTGCATCGGTTCGACGACGTACAAGGAATTTCGCAACCATATGGAAAAAGACCGCGCTTTTCTGCGGCGTTTCCAGAAAATCGACGTCAAGGAACCGACCGCCGACGAAACTGTCGCCATTCTGCGCGGAATCAAAGGCGCGTACGAAAAGCACCACAACGTCGTCTATACGGCGGAGGCGGTCAAAGCCGCCGTCGACCTGTCCGTGCGCTATCTGCACGACCGCAAACTGCCCGACAAAGCCATCGACCTGCTGGACGAGGCGTGCTCCGACGTGAACCTCAAAAACAAGCGCAGGAAAAAGCAGATCACCGTCGCGGACATCGAACGGATCGTTTCTCAGACGGCTCATGTTCCGACCAAGACTTTGCGGGCGGACGAACGCGAGTCCCTGCGCATGCTGGAACGCGACCTGAAACTGACGGTGTTCGGTCAGAACAAGGCGATCGAAGCGCTGGCGTCGTCGATCAAAACGGCGCGCGCGGGGTTGCGCGAACCCGAAAAGCCGGTCGGCGCGTACCTGTTTTCCGGACCGACGGGCGTCGGCAAGACGGAGGTCGCGCGCCAGCTGGCGAAGTCGCTGGGGGCGGAACTGGTGCGGTTCGACATGTCCGAATATATGGAAAAACATTCGATTTCGCGTCTGATCGGCGCGCCGCCGGGGTACGTCGGATTCGATCAGGGCGGACTGCTGACCGACGCGGTCGACCAGCACCCCTACGCGGTCGTTCTGCTGGACGAAATCGAAAAGGCTCACCCCGATTTGTTCAACATTCTGCTGCAAGTCATGGATTACGGCAAGCTGACCGACTCCAACGGCAAAAAGGTCGATTTTTCGAACGCGGTTCTGATCATGACGACGAACGCGGGCGCGGCGGACATGGAAAAGCCCGCGATGGGGTTCGGACGCGCCGAACGGTCGGGCGAGGACAAAGAGGCGATCGAACGCCTGTTCACTCCCGAATTTCGCAACCGTCTGGACGCGATCATTCCGTTCGAAAAGCTGTCGCCCGAAATCGCGGGACGCGTCGTCGACAAATTCGTCGCCCAGCTGGAATCTCAGCTGGCGGGCAGGAAAATCGAACTCGCCGTCAATTTTTCCGCGCGCGACTGGCTGATCAAAAAAGGATTCGATTCCAAAAACGGGGCGCGTCCGCTGGCGCGCGTAATTCAGGAACACGTCAAAAAACCGCTGGCGGACGAGATTCTGTTCGGCAATCTGAAAAACGGCGGAACGGCGACGCTGACGGCGAAAAACGGAAAGATCGTGCTGACCTGCCGCCCCGCGCCCGCGCCGAAAGGCAAAACCGCCGAACAGGAACCCGTCCTGCTGTAAGCGGCGCATTTTCGCGAAACCGTCTTTCGGTGTATTTTTGACTCGCCTTTTGGCGTGTCAGCCGATATAACGGAATCCCGATAACGCGAATCTAACGGAGTTTCCTTTATGAACAAATTTGACGTCACCGCGATCGGGACCGCTTTTGTCGATATCGTGGCAAATGTTACGGAAGATTTTCTGGAACACTATTCTTTAACCAAAGGTCAGGGCAACGTCCTGCCCATTTCCGTTCTGCGCGAAATCCGCAAAAACCTGCTGGATTCCCGCGTTATTCCGGGCGGCACGGTCGCGAACGCCGTCGCCGTCGTCGCTTCGCTGGGCGGCGGGGCGGCTTTCATCGGCAAGGCGTGCGACGACACGACGGGCGAAAATTTCAAACGGGCGTTCGACGAAACGGGCGTCAAATCCTGCGTCCCCCTGGTCGCTTTCGACCGCGACGTCGACCGCGCGACCGCCAGATGTCTGGTGCTGGTCACGCCCGACCACGACCGCACGTTCGCTTTCAATTTCGGCGTTTGCGAGGAAATCGACGACGCCGACATCGACGTCGAAACGATCCGCAATTCTAAAATCCTGTTCATCGACGGACAGATGCTGGTGTCCCGCCGCGCGCGCCAAGCGGTTTCTCTGGCGTTGAAAACGG
Organism: Alphaproteobacteria bacterium UBA6347; assembly: GCA_002440235.1. Classification (GTDB taxonomy): domain Bacteria; phylum Pseudomonadota; class Alphaproteobacteria; order CAAGCB01; family CAG-977; genus UBA11549. Next base: position 10,322 of record DJRZ01000013.1, on the reverse strand, counting down.
CGAAGGACGAGGGCGTGCGGGTCGCTTTCAACATGCACGATTTGAACTTCCGCGCCGTCGCGGTGCAGGAGGTCATTGAAACGATCCGTTCGCAGGCGGACATTCTGATCGGCAACGAACGCGAAATCCGCGGGTGTTTCGAAATCGACGCGAACGCCGTCGATCTGGACGCGTTCATGGGCGTTCTCGCCGAACGCGGGCAGATTTTGGCGATGACGCGCGGGGCGAAGGGCGCGTGCCTGTTTTCGCACGAGGGCGTTTCGACCGTTCCGTCCGAAAATCACCAGTCCGTCGTCGACAGCACGGGCGCGGGCGACGCGTTCGCGGGCGCGTTCCTGTACGGTCTGGCGCGGGGCTTCAGCCTGCCCGCGGCGGGCAAGCTGGCGGCGCTGTCCGCGGCGGAAATCATTCGCGTTTGGGGCGGACGTCCCGAAAAACCGCTGTCGGTCGTGCTGAAATCCTATCTGGACAGCGTCCGTCCGTAAGTTTTTTCGCCTAAAACTTCTTCATTTCCGGATTAAATTCGAGTACACTATTCCCTAATTTAACAAGGAGTTGCGTACTATGCACTGGTATGAAATGAAACTGGGGGGCAGAGGTCACACCGATTCGGCGGTTTCGCAGGTGTGCCGCCCCGACCGCATCGCCGACGTGCCGAAATATCTGGAACAGGTCGGCAAAAACGGCATTATCGTTCGCGGTTCGGGCAGCAGCTACGCCGATCAGGCGATCAACGAAGACGGCGCCGTCATGATGACGGGGCGTCTGGATTCCATTCGTTCTTTCGATCCCGAAACGGGCGAGCTGGTCTGCGAACCGGGGGTGACTCTGCGCGCGATTACGGAACTGTTCGCGCCGCGCGGTTTCATGCTGCCGACGGCGACGGCGTCCGGTCAGCACACGCTGGGGGGCGCGATCGCCGCGAACATCGTCGGCATGAACGGACACCGGCGGACGTCTTTGGCGCGTTCCGTCAACTGGGTCGAGGTTTTGCTGGCGGACGGCACCGCCGTTCGGGCGAGCGAAACGGAAAACACGGAATTGTTCAAAGCCGTCGTCGGCGGTCAGGGGCTGATCGGCATCATTATTCAGGTTTCCGTCACGCTGTTGAAACGTCCGGCGGACAACGTCGTCGTCGAACGGCGGCGCACGGCGAATTTGAACGAACTGACCGAAGCGTTGAAATCGGCGCGCAAAACGGCTGATTTCTGCTACGCGTGGCTGGACACGTCGGCGCGCGCGGACGCGGTCGGGCGCGGCGTTTTGACGACGGCGTCCTTTACGCGGGATCCCGCGACCGTGCCGTGGTTTTCCATGCCCAAATTCAAACTGCCGTTGCCGCATTTCTTTTTGCGTCTGGCGGCGACGCCGTTTTTCAAACGTCTGCGCTACCGGCTTTCGCCCGCGGACGGCAAGACGGTCGAACCGTATGAAAAGTTTTTATATCCGTCCGACAGCGTGCGCTATTTCACCCATCGGGGCGTGTACCAGTTTCAGGCGTCCTTTTCCGAAGCCGAAGGACCGCAGGCGATTCGCCGCATTCTGACCGAAATGGCGCAGACGCGCGTTCAGGCTTGCCGCGCCGCGCTGGTTCTGACCAAAGAGGATACGCTGTCCTATCTGGGATCGGCTTTGCGCGGCTACACGATCAGTCTGGATTTTATCCGCCGCAAGGGGCTGGACGATTTTCTGAAACACCTGATCACGGTCGCCGGCGAACACAACGGCAGAGTGTCCGTTCAGGACGACGCCCTGCTGGAACCGCGCAATCTGGTGCTGATGTACAAACAGCTGGAAAAATTCATCAAAGTCAGGGACGCGTTCGATCCGCAGAAAAAATTCGATTCGAATTTCGGTCGCCGCCTGTTCGCGAAGGAGAGAAAGAATGAACAATAAACGGACTTGGATCGTTCTGGGCGCGACGGGGGTGATCGGACGCGCTTTCGCCCGTCTGGCGGCGCAAGAGGGGAACGACGTCATTCTGACGGGAAAAAGCAGCGAAGACATGACTTTGGCGGCGCGGGACGTCCGCGCGCGCTATCCCGACGTCGACGTTTCCGTCGTTGAACTGGACACGGGCGATCTGGAATCTTTTCCGAAAACGGTCGCGCAATGCGAAGAAACCGCCAAAAACATCATCAGCGTGTTTTCCGCGCTGGAAACCGTCTATTCGCAAAAGGAATGCGGCAGGGATTTGGGCAAAATCAAAAACATGTTCCAAATCAACTATCTGTCGCAGGTCTATTTCCTGTCCGCGATCGCGCCCGTGATGCAAAAGCAGGAATGCGGCGAAATCATCGTTTTGGGATCGACCGCCGGCGATTTCGGCATGCCCGACAACTACGCGTTCGGGTCGACGAAAGCCGCGCTGAACGTCTGGTTGCAGGGATTCCGCGAACAGATGGCGCAAAGCCACGTCGCCGTCACGACCGTCAAAGCCGACGACTGGGACACGGTCGGGGAACGCCGGCACGTGTTCTGGCACGAACCGCTGGACGCCGGCGCATGCGCGCGCGCGTGCATGAACTATGTCCGCAGAGGGGCTAAAATCCGGTACTTCCCGTGGTACGCCGCTTTGACCGTGCCGTTCAGACGCTTTCCCGCCGTTTCGAAAATGACGCGCAAATAACCGAAAGGAACGATCATGTCCGAACCTTTTTTCATTGACGCGTCGATTCTGCAAATTCACGACGCCGCGCCGGTCAAGGCGACGTTTCTGGAAACGGTGTCGGACGGGCATTTTTTCGGGTTTTACACGCTGGAAAACAACGCGCCGGCGGACGCGCGCACGCTGTTCGCGAACGTCGGAACGTCCGCTTTGATTCCGAACGTCAGCTCCGTTTTTCTGGGCAACAGGCTGGGCGGAAAAACGCCCGTCTTTTTCGTGATTGAAAACGGGTGGGATCTGAACAGGGGCGCGCCGTGGTTCAACGACGCCGCGAGCGGTCAAAACGGATTTTGGAAATTTCTGAAACCGGAGGAGAACGGGCTGTTCCCCGCGCTGGAACAGGGAAAAACCGTTTGGAAAAACGCCGGCGGGCTGACGGTTCGTCCCGCCGTCGACGCGACGGTCGAAACCGCGCGCCCCGTGCTGGTCTGGCAGGCGAACGACGGGCGGATTCACGTGCCGAAAGGCAAAATCTACCACAGTTGCGCCTACGGTCTGCACCCCGAACTGAATCCCGACGGCGCGCGCCGTTTCGTTTTTACGACGCAAAAGGAAAGCGCAGCCGTCCTGTTGTGCTACGTCGACGCGTCGGTTCCCCCCGCGAAGCAAAAACCGCTGATCGCTTTTCGGCTTCAGGCGGGCGACGGCAATTTTCAGGCGTTGTTGCGCAACAGAATCGCCGCCGTTTTACCGGTGCTGCCCGATGATGAAAAGGTGTTGTCGGCGTCGGTCGAAATTCCCGACGAATTCGAGGACGCGCTGGAAATCGACGGCGTCGCGGACGGGCGAACCGTCACGGTCGGACAGGACACGGTTTCGATCGAAATCAACGCCAACCGGCTGGAAATCAAAGGCGTGGCGCGCGCCGCGCTGTACACGGCGCTGTTGTCGCGCGTGAAAATCAAAACGGACGCGACCGCGCCCGCGAAAAGCAAAGTCGCCGCGACGATCGAAACCGCGTCCGGAATCATCGAAGGCAGGGGCGAGGTCGACATTCTGTCCGAAAAAGCCGCGGATCGCCCGTCTTCGCCGATTATCGCCAAAGCGGCGCACACGCCGCCCGCGTCGATTTCGAATTATTCGGCTCTGCCGGCTTTTTACGCCGAAACAAAGTCGGAAACGCTGCCTTCCTTTTTAACGCAGACGGAAACGGCGACTGTCCGGAACGCGCCGAAATCCGCGGCGTTTAACAAAACGGTGCTGATCGCGGGCGGGGCGCGCGGAATAGGGGCGGACATCGCGCGCGCGCTGGCGGCGCGGGGGTGCGCCGTGATCGTGCATTGCCACGCCGACGTCGCCGACGCCGCGAAACTGGTCGAGGAACTGCGCCGCGCCGGACACGGCAAGGCGGCGTACGTGCGCGCCGATTTCAATTCCGTCGACGAAACGGGCGGTTTGATCGACGACGTGACAAGGACTTACGGCGCGCCGGATCTGCTGGTGTTCGCGGCGTCAGCCGATTTGCCCGATTCGGCGGCGGGCGGTTTCGACGAAAACGTCGCGGTCAATCTGCGCGCGCCGTTCATTCTGACGGGCGCCTACGCCCGCGTTCTGCCAAAAGGGCGCGTCGGCAACGTGCTTGCGGTTTTCAAAAACGACCGGACGGGCTTTTCGTCCGCCGCGCTGACGAAAGCGGCGACGCGCGAACTGGTCGCGCTGGCGGGCGGAACGCTGGCGGACAAGGTTCGCGTCAACGCTTTGGCTCTGTCGGGGTACGACGCGTCGGCGCGCGGGCGTTTGATCGACGCCGTGTGTTTTCTGGCGCAAAATCCGTTGGTTTCGGGACAGGTTTTGGAATTGGGCGGTCAGCCGTCCGCGTCCGCCGGAAAATGATTCGCGACCGAGTCTTTTTTCCGGAAAAAAGACCTTTTCCTTGTTTTGCGCCGATTCCCGCCGAAACAGCCGAAGTTATCCACAACGGCGCGCGGTTAGTCCGAACGGAAAAATAAATCAAGAAAAAGATGTCGAAAAAAATTAAAAATAATGCTTGATTTAAAAATATGCAAATTATACAAAGACTTATCTTTAATGCCTATTTTTTAGGCAATTTGATAAAAAACAAGGGAAATCCTATGTCAAAGGGGGATAAAAACGGGATTTGCACAGACTTATCCACAGGTTTGGGGAAAACTTAACATTTTATTTAAAAATTAAGAAAAAGGTTTAATTTCAATATGATAAGCGAAAACAAGCCTGATTTTGAAACAGCCGAATCCGGCGAATCGGCGGCAAAGCCCGTCGGGGCGGCGTATGTCGCGGCGCATCTGCCGTTTTTCCCCGAACGTCCGGGGGTGTACCGCATGCTGGACGGGGCGGGAAAAATCCTGTACGTCGGCAAAGCCAAAAGCCTGCGCCGCCGTTTGGAAAACTACGCCCGCCCCGAACGGACGTGCATGCGCATTCAGCGCATGATTTCGCAGATCGACCGCATCGAAATCATCGAAACGGCGACCGAGGAAGAGGCTTTTCTGCTGGAAAACGATCTGATCAAGCGGTTGAAGCCGTACTACAACATCTTGCTCAAAGACGACAAGACGTTCCCGCACATTCTGATCACGACGCGCGACGAATGGCCGCAGGTGATGAAACACCGCGGCGCGCGCGATAAAAAGGGCGAATATTTCGGACCGTTCGCGTCGGTTCAGGCGGTCAACGAAACGCTGGAGGTTCTGCAAAAGGCGTTTTTGTTGCGCACCTGCACCGACAACGTGTTTTACCACCGCGCGCGCCCGTGCCTGCTGCACCAGATCAAACGGTGCAGCGCGCCCTGCGCGGGCAAAATCAGCCGCGAAGACTACATGGCTCTGGCGGAAGAGGCTTGCGCGTTCATGCGCAACAAAAGCACCAGGATTCAGGAAGAGCTGGCGAAAAAAATGGAGCAGGCGAGTCTGGAAACGCGGTTCGAGGAAGCCGCCGTCCTGCGCGACCGCATTCGCGCGCTGAACCGCATTCAGGCGCAAAGCGGCGATCTGGACGGCATTTCCGACTGCGACGTCGCCGCGATTTACACGGACAGGGAACAGAGCTGCGTGCAGGTGTTTTTTTACCGCGGCGGGCGCAGCTGCGGCAACTTCGCGGCGTTCCCGACGCAGACGGCGGGGCAGACCGACGGCGAAATTTTGCAGGCTTTTCTGGGGCAGTTCTACATGACGCATTCCCTGCCGCGGGAAATCCTGCTGTCGACGCCTTTGCCGGAAAGCGGGGTCGTCGCCGCCGCGCTGAGCGCGAAGGCTGGCGGAACGGTCAAACTGACGGACGCCGCGCGCGGCAACCGCAAACGGCTGGTCGACCGCGCCGCGATGAACGCGAAAGAGGCGCTGATCCGCCGCCGGTGCGAAGGGGCGGCGCGCGCCGAACTGCTGGAACAGCTGCGGGAGCTGTTGGGAATCGATCACCCGATTTCGCGCGTCGAAACATACGACAACAGTCATATTCAGGGGACGAGCGCGGTCGGCGCGATGGTCGTCGCGACGCCGGACGGCTTTGACAAAAAATCCTACCGCAAGTTCAACATTTCGTGGGACACGTTCACTCCCGGCGACGATTTCGGCATGATGCGCGAAGTGCTGACCCGCCGTTTCAAACGCGGACTGGCGGAACGAAACCTGCCCGACGTCGTGTTTATCGACGGCGGCGAAATCCAGTTGCGCGTCGCGCTGGAAGTGCTGAGGGAACTGAACGTTCCCGACGTCGTCGCCGTCGGCGTCGCCAAGGGCGTCGACCGCAACGCCGGCAAGGAAACGCTGCATTTCGCCGACCGACCGCCGCTTCATTTGGAATTTGACAACCCCTTGCTGCACTATATCCAGCGTTTGCGCGACGAAGCCCACCGTTTCGCGATCGGCACGCACCGGATCAAACGGCGCAACAACACGCTGGTGTCGGCTTTGGACGACATCGCGGGCATCGGGGCGAAGCGCAAAAAGGCGCTGCTGCGACATTTCGGTTCCGTGCGCGCGATCAAAGCCGTCAGCGCCGACGAAATCGCCAAAGTGGAGGGAATCAGCCCGACTTTGGCGAAACAGATTTTCGACGCGCTGAAATAATCCGTCCCGTCGCCGAAAGTCGACATAGCCGCTTGCCCGTATGGACACGGCGCGTTTTCCCGAACACAATGAAACGTTGTTTCAGTACGGGAGATGTTCTATGTCCGCAAACGCGTTTTTGGAAATTTTCGCCCCCGTGTCGGGCGAAATGGTAGCGATCGAATCCGTTCCCGATCCCGTTTTTTCGGGAAAGACGGTCGGCGACGGGGTGGCGATCGATCCGGCTTCGCGGGTCTTGCGCGCGCCGGTCGACGGCGTCGTGACGCAGATTCATTCGGCGCGCCACGCGCTGAGCGTTCAAACGCCGTCGGGGGTGTCCGTCCTGATGCACATCGGTCTGGACACCGTGACGCTGAAAGGCGCCGGATTCGACGTCAAGGTCGCCGTCGGGCAAAAGGTGAAAAAAGGCGATCCGCTGATCGCTTTCGACCGCGCCGCCCTTGAACGCGCGGGTAAAAATCCGCTGGTCGCGGTGATCGTGACGGATATGGAACGCGTTGCCGTGATGACCGTGAACGAAAACCGGCGCGTCGAAGCCGGACGTGACGTCGTCGTCACGGCGGAAATCGTCGGAAACGCCGCCGTTTCGCAACCGGACGCGGTCGGCGTTCGGGCGCGGTCGTGGGAAATCGAAATCAAAAACCCGTCGGGGATTCACGCGCGTCCCGCCGCCGTTCTGGCAAGCGCGGCAAAGGCTTTTTCCTGCGCGGTCGAAATCCGGTCGAACGAAAAATCCGCAAACGCCAAAAGCGTCGTCGCCGTGATGGGCGCCGATTTCCGCAAAGGCGACCGCGTGAGGCTCTTCGCCGACGGCGACGACGCCGAAGATGCGATGAAAACGCTGATTCCGTTGCTGGAATCCGGATTGGGCGAAGATTTGACCCGTCCCGCCGCCCTTTCTTCCTCTTCCGTCGCCGCCGTAAAACCTGCCAGCGGCGGAAAAGACGGCGTTTTCGCGGGGACGGGCGTGTCCGGCGGAACGGCTTTCGGCGTCGCCGTGTTGCTGAACGACGCGGTTTTCGACGTCGAAGAGTCCGGCGAAACGCCCGATCTTGAAAAGAAAAAGCTCGCCGCCGCCGTCGGCGAAGCGAAGGCGCAGTTGTCCGGCGTATATGAAAAAACAAGGCAAACGGCGGGCGACGACAAAGCCGCCGTGTTCAAGGCGCATTTGGAACTGCTGGACGATCCCGAAATCGTCGACCGGACGAACGCTTTGATCGATCGGGGACGTTCGGCGGCGTTCGCGTGGAAACAAACGGCGGACGATCTGGCGCGCGGCTTTTCCGGCATGCGCAACGAACTGCTGGCGCAGAGGGCGGCGGACGTGCGGGACGTCGCGCGGCGCGTTTTGCGTCTGCTGACGGGCGGGGGAGATCAAAAAATCGACCTGCCCGACAACGCCGTCGTCATCGCCGCCGAACTGACGCCGTCGGACGCCGCGACGCTGGACAAAGGCAAGGTCGCCGGATTCGCGACCGTCGGAGGCGGCGTGTCTTCGCACGTCGCCATTTTGGCGCGGTCGATGCGTCTGCCCGCCGTCGCCGGACTGCCCGAAAGCGTACTGGACATTCCGGACGGCGCGCCCGTCCTGCTGGACGGAACGGCGGGCGAGCTTCGCCTGAATCCGGACGAACGGACTAAACGGGACGCGGTCGCGCGGCGATCCGCCGATTTTGAAAAACAGGCGGCTTGGCTGGCGGAAAAGGACAAACCCGCCGCGACGGTCGACGGCGTTTCGATCGACGTTTGGGGCAACGCCGGTTCGGTCGACGCCGCGCGCCTGATCGTCGAATACGGGGGCGGGGGAATCGGTCTTTTGCGTTCGGAATTTTTATTCGCCGGACGTTCGGACGCGCCGTCCGAAGACGAGCAGGAATCCGTCTACCGCGAAATCGCCGAAACCGTCGGCGCGAACAATCCCGTCGTTTTGCGCACGCTGGACGCTGGCGGGGACAAGCCGCTGCCGTTTTTAACCGCGGAACGCGAGGACAATCCTTTTCTGGGCGTGCGCGGTCTGCGCCTGTCGCTGAAAAACGCGGACGTGTTTGAAACGCAGATTCGCGCGGCTTTGCGCGCCGCGGAAAACACGGGACTGCGCCTGATGTTTCCGATGGTGACGGACGTCGACGAATTTCTGCGCGCGAAAAAAATCGTCGACGACGCGCGCGAACAAATCAAAACGTCCGGGCGGATCGCGGTCGGCATGATGGTCGAAGTCCCCGCGGCGGCCGTTCTGGCGGACAGGTTCGCGCCTTACGTCGATTTCTTTTCGATCGGAACGAACGATTTGACGCAGTACGTTTTGGCGGCTGACAGGGGCAACGCGCGGCTGACCGGCATGACGGACGGTTTGCACCCCGCGGTTTTGCGGCTGATCCGCGCGACGGTCGACGGCGCGGAAAAACATCGAAAGCCCGTCGGCGTTTGCGGGGCTTTGGCGGGGGACCTCGCCGCCGTTCCGGCGCTGATCGGGCTGGGCGTTCGGGAACTGAGCGTCGAACCGCCGCTGATCCCCGCCGTCAAAGCGAAAATCAGGACGTTGAATTATGAATCTTGCCGCGAATCGGCTTTGCGCGCGCTCGACTGCGAAACCGCCGGACAGGCGCGGCGGGCGGTCGCCTCGAATCTGGGAGGAGAAAAATGATGAAAAAAGCGTTCGCGTTTTTACAGCAAATCGGAAAATCGCTGATGGTGCCCGTCGCCGTCCTGCCCGTGGCGGGGCTGCTGCTGGGCGTCGGTTCGGGACTGCTGAATGCCGGAATCGACTGGATTCCGTCCCTTGTTCCGCAAATCATGACCGAAAGCGGCAACGTCATTTTCGACAACATGCCGCTGATTTTCGCGATCGGCACGACGCTGGGACTGACCGACAACGACGGCGTCGCGGCTTTGGCGGCGGTGACGGGGTTTCTGGTGTTGCAGGCGACGATGGGTGTCATGGCGGACGTTCTGTGGTTTCACGTCGGTTCGGAACGGGAAACGCTGGGGATTTTGGCGCGGACGTTCGGATTCGACCTTGATTTCGCGCGGCGGATCGTGTCGTCCAGCGTCGGAATAAAAACCATTCAGACGGGCGTGTTCGGCGGGCTGTTCGTCGGCGTCGTCGCGGCGGGAGTTTATAAAAAATTCCACCGCGTCCGTCTGCCGCCGTATCTGGGATTTTTCGCCGGCAAGCGTTCCGTGCCGATTCTGACGTCCCTGATCGCGATCGTTCTGGGCGTTCTGCTCAGCCTGTTCTGGCCGCCCGTCCAAGAGCTGATCAACAAATTTTCGATGTGGGCGGCGTACAGCGCGCCCGCGGCGGCGGGGGCGACCTACGGCTTTGTCGAACGTCTGCTGCTGCCGTTCGGACTGCATCACATTTGGAACGTGCCGTTCTTTTTCGAAATCGGGTCGTATGCGAACAAAGCCGGCGAGATCGTCACGGGCGACATTCCCCGGTTTTTCGCGGGCGATCCGACGGCGGGGATTCTGGGCGGCGGTTTTTTGGTCAAAATGTTCGGTCTGCCCGCCGCCGCGCTGGCGATCTGGCAAACCGCGAAGCCCGAAAACAGGCTGAAAGTCGGCGGCATCATGGCGTCCGGCGCGCTGACGGCGTTTCTGACGGG
>DJRZ01000071.1:9541-11458 GCA_002440235.1 Alphaproteobacteria bacterium UBA6347 | reverse complement strand
AGATGCCGTTGATGTAGGGAAGCGCGCTGGTAATCAGATATTTCGTCATAATTTATGCCTTTTAACAGAACAAACGGATATTGATTTTTACCCGCTTTTCATACAGAATTTCAAGAACATTTTTAAAGGAGTCCGAAATGCAGGAAAGCACTGTTTCAATCCGTTCCGCCACCCCCGCCGACATCGACGCGGTCATGAAAATCGAAAACGAAAGCTTCGTCCCCGGAACGCGCGAGGAACGCGGCGTCTATCTGAAACGGCTGCGGGCGTTTCCCGACGGATTTCTGGTGGCGCAAAACACGGAAACCGGTGAAATCGGCTGCTACATCTCGTCCGAGCTGTGGAGCGACGATCTGGACGTGAGTTCCGAAATGCTGGAATTGGGACACGACCCGCTGAAACTGCACGACGACGGCGGGGAAAATCTGTACGTCACGTCGTTCGGCACGCTGAAAAGCTGGCGCGGCAAGAAGATCGGTCTGGCGATGTTTTCCGCGCTGGAGGATAAAATCGCCCGCGGCTATCCGAACGTCGTCAGGGAAATTCTGATCGTGTCCGAAAAATGGACGGCGGCGCGGCATTTGTACGCCAAGCGCGGTTTTAAGGAAACGGGGCGGATCATCGATTTTTTCACCCCCGACGCCTCGCCCGCCGAAGACGCCGTCATCATGATGAAATCCGTTTAATCGGGATACAGGTCGGGCAGATGCTTTTTAGGTTCTGCGCGCGTTTTGACGGTCGCCGCGCAGGCTTGCCCGAACGAACGCGCCAGTTTTTCCGCCAAAGCCGTTTGCGCCGACGGGACGTGTTTTCCGAACCGCCCCGTGGCGTACAGATACGCCTGCAATTCGTCGATGTCCGCGGCGAAATCGGCGGCTGATTTCGCGTACACGGCTCGAACGCCGCCCAGATCGACGATTTTTCGTTTCGGACATCTGTTTTTCGCCCAATCGACGATCGCCCGCGACGCGCCGTCGAAATCCTGCTTTTTCAGGGCGTCAAGAACGGCTTTCCGCAATTTTTCGCGCCTGTTCCGGCGTTTCAGTCCCGAAGCGAACAACAGAGCCGCGCACAAGATCCCCGCTCCGCCCGCCGCGGTTTTCGGGTTGAAAAAATCGACGGAACGCGCCTCTGGCGGCGAAACGGCGGACGGCGGAACAACATCGGGGACGTCCGAAACGACCGTCAAAACGCGCGGGGGAACGGTCGATTTTTCAATCCGCCCCGTCGCGGTGTTCAGCCACAGGACGTCGATCGCGGGCAATTCCAGCCGTCCCGCCCGTTCAGGAACGACGACGACGGTTTTTCTGACGGCGGCGATCAGCTCTTTCCCCGCCGTCGACAAAGTGCGTTCCGTTCTGCCGTCGTACGATTTCGCGCCGTCGGGCGCGCCGGTCGGCAAATCCGGCAAAAAAGCGTCCAAAGTTCCCCTCGCCGTCAAAATCAGCGATCTTTTCAAAGGGACACCCGCCTTGACCGTGTCGGAACGCGGCGAAACGCCTTCGAACAACTCGACCCCCGCCGCGGGGAACAGCGGCGGCGCGTGCGGCGGAACGGGCAGAACGTCAAAAGACAGCGGCGGCGTGCAGACCGCGACCGTTCCCGCCCGCCCGACATGAACGTAATCGGGCAAATCGCGCGCGGATAAAACCGATCCCTTCGCCATCAGGCACAACGGCGAATAGTCCGTTCGTCCGGCGGATTTGACCACCAGTCCGAAACGGAAAACCGTCGCGTCGTAGACCTGCCCGCCGCGTTCGATCCGTTTTCCGGTTTCGGGATTTTCCATATACAGATCGCCGTTTTTCCAGTCCGTCGGGACGACGCCGATATTCGACAGCCCGATCGCGTCGAACAGCGTCAGGGTGAACTTGACCTCCTGCCCCGCGTAAAAAGAGGCGGGCGGCGGGGCGAAAT
>DJRZ01000071.1:0-9518 GCA_002440235.1 Alphaproteobacteria bacterium UBA6347 | reverse complement strand
GAAATCGTACCACAGCCGCAAAGGCGCCGCTTCCGCCCGAACAGCCGCCGCCAGCAAAAACAGCAGTATTGCTTGAATTTTCACCATTTTGCCCCGATTTCAGATTCGCCGCCGTATCTGTTTTCGTAATACTGGAACAGGATTTTGTGTTTCAGCAAAGCCGCGGGATCTTCGTGAACTGGCATCATATCCCCGTCGTCGTTCTCTCCGCCGTCGACGCCGCCGTTCTGGGAATCGCTTTCCCCGCCGTCCGATCCTTCTTCGCTTTGCCCGTCGCCGGAATTATCATTCGAACCGTCCTGAAAATCGTTGGCGTTTCCGTCCGCGTTTTCTTTGTTTTCATTGCCTTGCGGTGAATTGTTGGCGTTTTGATTTAAGTCGCCGTCCCCGTCTCTTTCCGAACCACCGCCCTGTTCGCCGCCGTTCGATTCGCCGCCTCCGCCCGCGCCGTCGTCGCTTTCGTCGCGCCCGCCGTCGTTTTCGCCGTTGCCGTCGCCGCCGGAATCCCGCGGCGGATTTTTGTTCAGACGCCGCGCGATTTCCAAATTGATTTGCGCGTTTTCATCGTCGGGGCGCAAAGCGGCGGCTTGTTCCAAAACAGACGCCGCCCAAGCATAATCCCCGCTGAAAATCAGACGCGTGCCGACGTTGTAAAGCGCGGTGAAATCCTTTGACCGTTCGGCTGTCCCGACGGCGGCGGCGACGTCCCCCGCCCCGATTTGCCGGGACGACGCCATCGACGGGCTGAGAAACCAATCGACGGGGTCGGCTTTCGCCGGAACGCACAGAAACAGCACCGCCGCCAGCAGCCGCCCGCGTTTAAACAAAAACGGAAACATCATTGTCGGCAAGATCAAAAACAAATAGCCGGTGTCCGCCTGCCCGTCATCGGTCGGACCGGCTTTGTTCCCGACCTCGTAGCGGTAGTGCGCGCTCAGAAAAGCGACGTCGGTTCCGTCGGCGGACGCCGCGGCGTAGGCGCCGTTCCCGATCGCCGCCAGACGGCGCAGCCAAGCGTCGTCCAAACGATGACGGACGGGATTGCCCAGCGCGTCGAGAACCGGCTCGTTTTCCTTTTGCAAAACCGCGCCGCCCGCCGCCGTTCCCACTCCCGAAACGAACAGGCGAAAACCTTTTTTGGCGGCGGATTTTATCAGAGCTTCCGTTTTATCGCGCGTTTCGAACACATCGTCCCCGCCGTCGGTGATTAAAAAAATGTCGCCGAACGCCGCGCCCGATTCCGTAATCGTTTCAATCGCCGCGCCGATCGCGCGGTCCAAACGCGATCCCTGCGACGGCATCAGGCTGAAATTCAACAGCGGCAGCAGGGATTCGACGACGCCTTTTTCCGTCGTCGCCGGCACCAGCTGATAGGGTTCGTCCGTGAAAACGACAAAACCCGTCGGAACGCCTTTCAGTTCGTTCAGCAGATCGTACACTTTGAAAACGGCGCGGCTGAAACGGTTGGGCGAAACGTCCGCCGCGCGCATGGACAGCGACATGTCCAGCACGACGACCGCCGGCGATTTCGGTTCGTACAGCGCCCTTTTCGTTCCGACAAAGCTCACCCCCGCCATCGCCGCGACGACGCACAGACACGCCAAACCCGCGGCGAAACGTCCCGCTTTCGTCCCGAGCGGCGTTTTAACGCCCGTCGACAGCGACCGCAAAAGCTTCGGGTCGACGACGCCCGCCCACGCTTTGAAACCGCGCAGACCGAACGCGATGAACAAAAGCGCCGGCAGGATAAAGACAACCGCCCACGGGCGCAAAACGACGAACGGCAATTCCCAGTCAGTCATCGCCGCCCCCGCCGAAAGCGACGCGTTCCGCCGCGCGTTTAAAAACGACGTAAGACGCGATCAGCGCGAACAGAGTCAGCGGGTAGCGGTAAAGCTCCCTTTTGCGGATCAGATAAACGTCCGCCGTCGACAGCGGTTCGTTTTCCGAAATGCGGTCGTAAGCGGATTGAACGCCCGCCGCGTCCCGCGCCATAAAAAACAGCCCGCCCGTCTGTTCCGCCGCGCGCGCCAGAAAATCCGCGTCGACGCCGACGCCCTCGCCCACGCCGATCGTGTAGACCGCGACGCCGTTTTGACGCGCGGCGGTCAGCGCGTCGTCGGGCGACAGGTTGCCCGCGTTGTTTTCCCCGTCCGTCAGCAAAACGACGACTTTTCGCGCGGCGCCGCTTTGTTTCAGATGTTTCAGCGCCAATCCCGCCGCGTCGCCGATCGCCGTCAGCGATCCCAGCCACCCCGCGCGCGCCGACGACAGCATCTTTTCAACCGCCCGCGCGTCGACGGTCGGCGGCACATACAGATTAGCCTGTTCGGAAAAAAGAACGACGCCGACGCGGTCGTTTTTGCGCCGACGGACGAAATCGATCGCGGCGGCTTTGACGGCGTCCAGACGCGTCGCGCCGTCGCCCGCGTCCGCGCGCAGCATGGAACGCGAAATATCGACGACCAGCATCACGTCGCGCACGGGAACGGCGTAGTCAAGCACTTTGTCCGGCGTCTGCGGACGCGCCGCGGCGATGACCAGCAACACCCACAGCCCCCACAGCAACGGCGAGCCGCCCGCGGTCGGCGACGTTTCGGTTTGTCTGTTCAGCGCTTTGATTTTTTTAAAAAAAGGAATTTTGATCGCGACCGAATCCACGCCGCCGCGCGCTTTCGACAGCCGGCGGATCAAAACCGGCGCTGGCAGACACAGGAACACATACCACCACGCGAAGGAAATCATGCGTTTTCGGCGATCCATTCCTTTGCCGCGACAATCAGCGCGGCGACGTTTTCGCCCTTAAACCGGTCGGCGGGAATGTACATGACGTTTTCGACGATGTCGCCCGCCGCTCCTTTAAAGACGGGCTTTTTGACCGTCTTTTCCAAAAAGGCGCGCCATTCCGCCCCCGTCGCGGTCGCGGTTTCGGGGTGTTTCATCATGGCGACGCGCTTCATCAGCAGACAGATTTCCGTCGCCAAACGGTAGTCGTTTTTGGAAAAGCGTTTTTCCAGCCTGTCGATTTCGCGTTCGGCGTATTTGCGCGCGGTCAGTCTGCGGGCGAATTTAACGCCGCAAACGACGGCGCACGCGACCGCCGCCAGAACAGCCGAAGCGATCCAAAAACGGGCGGGCAAGGGAAACAACGGCGGAACGGGCGGCAGATGAATGTCCCGCAATCCCGATAAATCCAACCCCTGCGCGATTTGTTGCGGAATCATCGTTTTTCCTCCGCCGTTAAAACGCCGCGGCGAACGGTTTGAACAATATCCCCGTCCGTGCGCAAAGCGATGTAGACAATGTGGCGGCTTTTGCAAAAACTTTCCAAATCCCGCCGCGGTTCGACGAACATTTTTTCATACGCCTCGCGCCATTTTTTATCGTCGGTGTAAATCGTCGCGCTGCGTTTGCCGTCGCTGATGCGGTAAGTCCCCGGGGGCGGCGGCGTTTCTTCCAAAACGTCGAAAACCTGAACGCAAACGACGTCGCATTGTCGTGCGATATACGTCAGATGCTTTTTGCATTCGTCGTCAAAGCCGTAAAAGTCGCTGACGATATAGACGCGTCCGCCGTTTTTGCTGACGCGGCGCAATTCAGCCAAAGCGTCTTCCAGCGTCGCGCCGCCGGCGGTTCCGTCGTCGTCCGCGGCGGTGATGACGGCGTTGAAGACCTCCATCAAACGGCGCATCTGACGGTGCGGAGCGATTTTAAAATAGTGGTTTTCGGACATGACGATCGCGCCGATTTTGTCGCCGTGTTCGCGCGACGCCCACGCCAAAGCCGCCAGAACGCGGGCGGCGACGACGGATTTGAACGCTTTTTTCGTGCCGAACCGCATTCCCGCGCGAAAATCGCCCAGAAACAAAACGGGACGGTCGCGTTCCTCGCGGTAAAGTTTGGTGTGCGCCTTGCCCGTGCGGGCGGTCACGCGCCAGTCGATCAGACGGATATCGTCGCCCTGATGATAGGCGCGCACCTCGTCGAACTCCATGCCGCGCCCGCGGAACGGGGAACGGTGGACGCCCAGTCCCTCCGCCTTTGAAAAGCCGGTTTTGTCAAACGACAGCAACGGAACGAACCTTTTTTGCGCCAGCAGTTCGGGCAGCGTCACATGCACGCCGTCCCCGTCGCCGCCGTTTCGGACGGACGAATCCGTTTTCGAACGCAAAAAGGTTTTCAGTTTGTCAAACATTACGGCAAAGGCACCCGTTCCAGCAACAGATCGATAAAGCTGTCGGGCGTGACGCCCTCGGCTTCGGCTTCAAACGTCAAAATGACGCGGTGGCGCAAAACGTCGTGAACGACGGCGTGAATGTCCTCGGGCAGAACGTAATCCCTGCCCGCCAGCCAAGTGCGGGCGCGCGCACATCTGTCCAAAGCGATCGTGCCGCGGGGGCTGGCGCCGAAAGCGACCCAGCGGGCGAATTTCGCGTCGTAGGATTCGGGGCGTCTGGTCGCCATGACCAGCTGAACGACGTATTCCTCCAGCGCGGGGGACAAATGAACGCCAAGCGCTTCGCGTCTGGCGGCGAAAACCAGTTCCTGCGGCATGACGTCGATCCGTTCCGTCCGTTCCCGCAACGCCTCGTTTCTGACCAGCTGCAAAATGCGGCGTTCGGCGGCGGCGTCGGGCTGTCCGATTTTGACGTACATCAGGAAACGGTCCAACTGCGCTTCGGGCAAGGGGTACGTCCCCTCTTGCTCGATGGGGTTTTGCGTCGCCATCACCATGAACAGACGCGGCAGTTTATAGGTTTTCCCGCCGACAGTGACCTGACGTTCCGCCATGGCTTCCAGCAAGGCGGACTGGACTTTCGCGGGCGCGCGGTTGATTTCGTCCGCCAAAACCAGATTGTGAAAAATCGGTCCCGCCTGAAATTTGAAATCCCCCGTTTCGGGACGATAAATGTCGCTGCCCGTGATGTCGGAAGGCAACAGGTCGGGCGTGAACTGAATGCGCTGGTCGTCGCCTTCGATGGCTTCGGACAATTTTTTAATGGCTTTGGTTTTCGCCAGCCCCGGCGCGCCCTCGACCAGCAGATGACCGTCCGCCAGCAGGGAAATCAACAGTTTGTCAACCAGATCGGCTTGTCCGACGATACAGCCGTTCATATACTCTTTCAACCGCGAAAAGCCGCGGCGGGCTGTTGTCGTTTCCGTTTCGGGTCTGTTTTCGGTCGGCATGGAAAAAACTCCTTTTTTACTTTGACGGCGTCCGTGTTCGTCATATTATACGAAATCATCTTTCAGGGACACTACAAATTTATGGTCGCGAAATCGTTTTATCAAATCCTGACCGGAACTTTCGGCGAAAAAAATTTTTCGGGCGCCGTTTTGACGCCGGACCGGTCGCCGAAACCGATAAAGTTCAATCTGCGTTTTCCGTCCTGCGCCGACGGCGAAATTTGCGGCGTGACGCGTTTCAAGGGCAAAGACGCCGTCGCTTTGACAAGCATCGGCTCAACCGCCGTCAGCCCGCTGTTTTCGTTGTCGGATCAGACGATTTCGCATACGGCGATATCGCCCGACCGTCAAAAAATAGCGTTCGCCGCCACGAACGACAAAACGGGCGGCACGGTTTTGCGCGTCATTATGCGCGAGGAGTTCGGCTGGTTTCCCCTGCCCTTTATCAAGTTGCCCTGTCTGGCGTCGCCGATATGTTTTTGTTCCTCCGCCGCCGTTTTGCACACGGCGCCCGACGGCGCGCTGAACGCCGTTTTGCTGTCGCGAAACCCGAAAACCGTCGCGGTCGCTCCGGCGGGACGTCTGCCGGCTTATCATCAGGAACGGCGGCTGACGGCGTATGCGACCGGCGGCGAAATCGTCGTGACGGGTTCCGTTTCGCGAAAAATCGCCGTCGGCGATGTCGGAGCGCAAACCTTTTCCAAAGACGGAGGGGCGTTGCTTTACGCCGTTCGAAACACGCTGTTTCGTTTGGATTTGGACGCGGAACGCCCCGTCGTCCTGTATGAATCGGACGGACCGATCGATTTCGCGACGGAATTTTAATACGAACGCCGCGCCGTTTCTCCCAGCATCACCGCCGCCAAAACGGGCAGGAACGACACGCCGAGATAATTCAGACAGGCGGCTTCCAGAAAAACGGAAGCGAACGCCGCCGTGAAAACGATTTTATCGCCCCTGATAAAGCCGCGCCGGCACACGTCGTACAGCAAAAACGCGACGCCCGCGTACAGCAGTCCGTAATCGGACAGGGTCATGATCGGCGACGCGACGCAAGTTCCCGCGCAAACGCAAGCGTTTTGAACCGCCAGCGGACAATTTTCGCGTTTAAAGATTTCAGCGCAGACCCGACAAGCAACGGCTATTGCCGCCAGTTGCGCCGCCGCCGAAAAGACGCTGCCGAACCCGCTTTCGCGAAAGATCGCGAACCACGAGGCGAACGCCTGCGGTTTGTCCGACAACAGCCGGAAAACCGCCGAAAACGATTCCGAAAAAGCCGACGCCCCGTAACGCCCCCATGTCAGCAGAACGACAGCCGTTCCGCCGGCGGCGCACACAATGGCGGCTTTGCGGCGTTTTTGGGCGACCAACGCGGTCAATACCGCGCAAAAGACAACCGGTTCGACAACGCACAACGCCCCGAAAAATCCCGCCAGTTTCGGGCGCGCGCGGGCGTAGGACAACGCCAGCATCACGGCGGCGGCGGCGTAGACGCCCCAGCCTCCGCCGGCGAAACTCAGATACGCGGCGGGCAAAGCGAACATCAGCAGCAAAGCGTCCGCCAGTCCGAACAAAGCGTACAGAGCGACGCCGAACAGAAAAACGCCCCAGAAAATCCACGTTTCAAAAAACGCGTCGTAGGACATGGACAGCCACGGTACGAAAACAAACGCCTTCATCGGCGACGCGACCGGCGAAAACGACGCCGTCACCCGCGCCGATTTTCGCAGATATTTGGACACGGTTTGCGGATTGTAAGCGTTGACGGGCTCCGCCCCGTCCTCCAACAGGCGAAACGCGCCGTAATCCCCCGCCAGATTTTCGCCGATGACGCGCAAAGTCGCATATTGCCCTTTCGGCGCGCCGCTTTCGTCGTAAAAAGACGCGCGCAACAAAAAAGTATATCCCGTCAGGCAGGCGAAAAAGATCAAAAACAGATACTTGTACAATTTTTTGCTGTCGTCCACGGCGGAATCCTCCGAAAAAAGAACGAAACGATTATCACCGAAACGATACGGCGTTTCAAGCGGTTTTCCGTTTGCCGTTCCGCGTGAAAAAAAAGCCCCCGAGTTTCCCCGGGGGCTTTTTCCGATTGACGTTCGATTATTTTTCTTCCGCCAGATGTTCGTACAGTTTGCGGCGTTCTTCCACCTGTTCCTGAGCGAACTTGACCAAGCGGTCGTAACGTTCGGGATCGGCTTTTTTGACGATCTGGAAACGCGTTTCGTTCGCCATGTAATCCGCCATGACTTTCGTCGGGGCTTTGGAATCCAGCTGCAAGCCGGCTTTTCCTTCCGCCACGCGGCGCGGGTCGAAACGGTACAGAGGCCAGAAACCGGATTCGACGGCGGCTTTCTGGTGTTCCAGACCCTGTTCGCCGATTTCGTAACCGTGAGCGATACAATGCGAGTACGCGATGATCAAAGACGGACCGTTGAAGGATTCCGCTTCGACAAACGCTTTGATCGTCTGCGCGTCGTTGGCGCCCATCGCGACCTGCGCGACGTAGACGTTTTCGGACGACATCGCGATCATGCCCAGATCCTTGCGGGGGATCGCCTTGCCGGCGACCGCGAATTTCGCGGACGCGCCGATCGGGGTCGCTTTGGACTGCTGACCGCCGGTGTTGGAGTACACGCCGGTATCCAGAACCAGAATGTTGACGTTCTTGCCGGAATACAGGACGTGATCCAGACCGCCGTAACCGATATCGTACGCCCAGCCGTCGCCGCCCAGCGTCCAGATCGATTTTTCAACGAAGTAGTCGGCAACGCTGTTCAGGCGTTTGGCTTCTTCGCCGTTCATCGCGGACAGTTTGGCTTTCAAAGCGTCGACGCGTTCGCGCTGAGCCTTGATTTCGGCTTCGTTCGTCTGCGGAGCGGTCAAAATCGCGTTGACCAGATCGCCGCCGATTTCGCTTTCCAGATCTTTGATCATCTGGTTGGCGTAGTTTTTCTGGAAATCGACGCCCAGACGCATACCCAGACCGAATTCCGCGGCGTCTTCAAACAGCGAGTTCGACCAAGCCGGACCGCGACCGTTCGCGTCTTTGGCGTACGGGGTGGTCGGCAGGTTGCCGCCGTAAATGGACGAGCAGCCCGTCGCGTTGGCGATCATCAAACGGTCGCCGAACAACTGCGTCAACAGCTTGACGTACGGGGTTTCGCCGCAACCGGCGCAAGAACCGGAGAATTCAAACAGCGGACGCAGCAACTGAACGTTTTTGACCAGTTTCTTTTCGATCTTGGTGCGGTCGACATCGGGCAGCTGCATAAAGAAGTCGAAGTTCTTCTTTTCCTGTTCCAGATGCGCGGCGATCGGTTCCATGTTGATCGCTTTCTGTCCTTTGACTTCGGGGCAGGCGCGCGTGCACAGCGTGCAGCCCGTGCAGTCTTCCGGAGCGACCTGAATGATCCAAGCGGAATCCGCAAAGTCCTTGCCTTTGAACGCGGCGGATTTGAATCCGGCGGGAGCCTTCTTCAGATCTTCGTTCGTGGCGACTTTGGCGCGGATCGCGGCGTGCGGGCAAACCATGGCGCATTTGCCGCACTGGATGCAGGCTTCGGGATTCCAAACGGGAATGTCGGACGCGATGCAGCGTTTTTCATACTGCGTCGTCGCCGTCGGCCAAGTGCCGTCAGCCGTCCACGTCAAATCGGACACTTTCAGTTCCTCGCCCTTGCCTTCCAAAATCTTGCCCGCGACTTTGCGAACGATTTCGGGAGCTTCGGCGGGAACGCCCGGCAGACGTTTGAACTGCGACGTCGGTTTTTCCGTCACTTTGATTTCGTGCAGGTGCGCCAACGACGCGTCCACCGCGGCGAAGTTTTTGTCAACCAACGCCTGACCTTTTTTCATATAGGTCTTTTCAATGGACTTTTTGATCGCCTTGATGGCTTCGTCGCGCGGCAGAACGCCGGACAGCGCGAAGTAGCAGGTCTGCATGATCGTGTTGATGCGGCGACCCATGCCGGTCTGTTTGGCGACTTCGACCGCGTCGATCGAATACAGTTTCAGGTGTTTTTTGATGATTTCGTCCTGAACTTCGACCGGCAGGTGATCCCACACTTCCTCCGCTTTGAACGGGGCGTTCAGCAGGAACACCGCGCCGTCTTTCGCCTGCGCCAGCATATCGATCTTTTCCAAGAACGGGAAATGGTGGCAAGCGACAAAGTCGGCTTTGTTGATCAGGTACGGGGCGTTGATGACGTGGTTCGCGAAACGCAGATGCGACGTCGTCATCGCGCCGGACTTTTTGGAGTCATACACGAAGTACGCCTGCCCGTAGACGCCGTCTTCGCCGGCGATGATCTTGATCGAGTTCTTGTTCG
>DJRZ01000008.1 GCA_002440235.1 Alphaproteobacteria bacterium UBA6347 | reverse complement strand
TTCTCCAACGCCGAAAACTCGGGCTGCAAATTGTGGTTCTGATATACGAATCCCAAGTATTCCCGCCGCATTTTCGTGCGCGTGTCGTCGTCCATGTCGGAACTGGGTATGCCGCTGACGAACACTTCGCCCTCGTCGGGGGCTTCCAGCAATCCCGTGACGTGCAGCAAAGTCGACTTGCCCGCGCCGGACGGACCGACCAAAGCGACCGTTTCTCCTTTGGCGATCGTCAAATCGACGCCGCGCAGGACGTCGATGATCGTCTTGCCCTGCACGTAATGGCGGCGGACGCCTTTCAACATCAGCACGGGAACGGCGGGGGAACTGTTCGTCAATTCGTCATTCATAGCGCAAAGCCTCCACGGGATCCAGACGCGCCGCGCGCCACGACGGGTAGATCGTCGCGGCGAACGACAGGAACAAAGCCATGATCACGACGGCGGCGACCTCGACGGGGTTGACTTCGGCGGGCAGACGCGACAGGAAATAGATTTCGGCGGAAAACAGATCCGTTCCCGTCAGGCTTTCCAGAAAACGGCGGATATTTTCGATGTTGCCGCAGAACAAAAGCCCGAACAAAACGCCGAACAGCGTTCCGAAAAACCCGATGGACGCCCCGCTCATAAAGAAAATGCGCATAACCATGCCGCGCGTCGCCCCCATCGTGCGCAAGACGGCGATGTCGCGTCCCTTGTCCTTGACCAGCATGATCAGTCCGGAAATCATATTGAACGAGGCGACCAGAATGATCAGCGTCAAAATCAGGAACATCACGTTGCGTTCGACCTGAATCGCGTTGAAAAACGCGGCGTTCGACCTCTGCCAGTCATAGACGCGCACGCCCGTTCCCAGCCGCGCGGCGATCTGCCGGCGAACCGCGTCGACGTCATCGGCTTTGTTCAGATAAACCTCCAAATTCGTCACGGCGTCGCCCGTGTCGAAAAATTTTTGCGCCTCCGTCATCGGCATAAAAATGAAATTCGCGTCGTATTCGTACATGCCGACGGAAAACGTCCCGCCGACCGTGTAGGAACGCATGCGCGGCACGCTGCCGAACGCGGTCACGGTTCCCTTGGGCGAAATCAGCGTGATGTCCTCGCCGACATAGACGCCCAGCTTTTGCGCCAGACGGTCGCCGATGACGACCGTTCCTTTTTGCGACAAAACGTCCGCCGTTCCGCCGGCGACGCTGTCCGCCAGCAGTTTTCTTTTCGCGAAATCCCGCGGACGGACGCCCCGCACGATCGCCCCCTGCGCGTTGCGTTCGGAACTGACCATCACCTGCCCTTCGATCAACGGCATCACCATATTGACGCCGTCGATCCGTCCGACGCGCTCGGCTGTTTTTTCATAGCCGCCAAGCGCCGCGCCGTAAGCGGGATAAACGCCCAAATGCCCGTTCAGCCCCAGCACGCGGGAAAGCAGTTCCTGACGAAAGCCGTTCATGACCGCCATGACGATGATCAGCGTCGCCACGCCCAGCACAATGCCCAAAAAGGAAAACGCCGCGATGACCGAAACGAATCCCTCTTTGCGCCGCGCCCGCAGATAGCGCATCGCGACCATGCGTTCAAAAGCGGAAAAAATCATCTTTCCCCCGTGTTCAGGCGTTGTTTCACTTCGTCAAAAACGCGACGGCGGCTTCGGGCGTCATTTCGACGCGTTCGCCCGTTTTGCGGTTTTTGATTTCGACGACGCCGTTCGCCAGTCCGCGCGTCCCGACGATCAGCTGATACGGCAGTCCGATCAGATCCATCGTCGAAAATTTCACGCCCGCGCGTTCGTCGCGGTCGTCGTACAGAACGTCGACGCCCGCCCGGCGCAATTCGGTGTACATTTTTTCGCACGCTTCGTCTGTTTCGGCTTTTCCCGTCGTCAGATT
Source organism: Alphaproteobacteria bacterium UBA6347 (assembly GCA_002440235.1). Taxonomy (GTDB): domain Bacteria; phylum Pseudomonadota; class Alphaproteobacteria; order CAAGCB01; family CAG-977; genus UBA11549. Next base: position 7,880 of record DJRZ01000008.1, on the reverse strand, counting down.
GACCAGTCCGACCTTGAACGGCGCGACGGATTCCGGCCAAATGATGCCGTTGTCGTCGTGCGACGCTTCGATGATCGCGCCCATCAGGCGGGAAACGCCGATGCCGTAGCAGCCGCCTTCGATCAAAACGGGCTTGCCGTCTTCGCCCGCGACGGCGACGTTCATCGGATTGGAGTATTTCTTGCCGTAATAGAACACCTGTCCGACTTCGATGCCGCGCGCGCTCAGCAGGTTTTCAACCTTTCCGGCTTCGGCTTCGTCGTATTTTTCCTCGGTCGCGGCGTACAGCGACGTCCATTTTTTGTACAGCGGTTCCAGATCCGAATCGTAATCGACGTTTTCGGACGGAATTTCCATGTCCAGATAAGCCTTGTCGCAATAGACCTGTTCCTCGCCCGTTTCCGCCAGAACGATAAATTCGTGGCTCAGATCCCCGCCGATGGGTCCCGTGGACGCTTTCATCGGAATGGCGTGGACGCCGCAACGCGCGAACGTGCGCAGATAGGCGACGAACATCTTGTTGTAGGAATGCTTCGCGCCTTCGTAAGTCAAATCGAACGAATAGGCGTCCTTCATCAAAAATTCGCGTCCGCGCATCACGCCGAAACGGGGGCGCACCTCGTCGCGGAACTTCCATTGAATGTTGTACAGGATTTTGGGCAGTTCCTTATAGCTTTTCAGTTCGTTGCGCGCCAAGTCGTTAATCACTTCCTCGGCGGTCGGACCGTAGACCAGAACGCGGTCGTGACGGTCGGTAACGCGCAACATTTCGGGACCGTAAGCGTCGTAGCGTCCGCTGTCTTTCCACAAATCGGACGGCTGCAAAGTCGGCATCAGCAGTTCCTGCGCCCCCGCGCGGTCCTGTTCTTCGCGCACGATGTTTTCGATTTTTTTCAGCACGCGCAATCCCAAAGGCAGCCAAGTGTAAATTCCCGCGCTGCTTTGGCGGATCATGCCGGCGCGCAGCATCAGACGGTGGGACACGATTTGAGCTTCGACCGGATTTTCTTTCAGGGTCGGCATAAAATAACGGGATAAACGCATAGTCACACTCTTCAATTAAACATACGACAACGACGGGCGCACCGGCGCCCTTTGTTTTGGACTTTAAGCAATCCGCGCGCAATAATCAAAGCTTTTTTTGCAACTCCGCCGGTTCGCCGCGTCCGCCCGTTTTCCGCAGGACGATTTCCAGCCCCGAAACCGTCAGAACTTTGATCTTCCGCCCGTCCGGCAGTCTTTTGTTGCGAACGGAGAAAATTTGCCGAAAGATTGCGCGCGCCGGACGGTAAATGTCGTGAAACGCCCGCGACGTCAGCAGTTTGCACCAAACCGCCGGCTTGTTTTCGCAATGGGAAATCATATAGTCCAAATAGGGGCGGAACACGGATCCGACCCGCATTCCGCGAAGCGCGTCCGATTTTTTCGCTTCTTCGACAAAAGCGAAAAAATTCGAAAAGTCGGAAACGGAAAACCGCTTCTTATCCAAAGCCGAAAAGCCCAATTTTCCTTTCAAATCCGGCAAACGGTCGAACGCGTCCAGATTGATTTTCGACATCAGGCGGGCGGTCCACTCCGGACGGCGCGCCATGATGGAATCTCCGTTCACCCTGCTTTTGAACAGAACCTTGTTCAGATTTTTAATGACGCACCCGTCCAGCAGCAGCCTGCGGAACAGCAGGCAGTCCTCGCACGGCTTGACGTGTTCGTATTCGATGTTCAGTTCGCGTCGGAACATCATGGCGGGGTGGACGATCCCGCACATTTCAACGCAAACGGCAAGGTCGACGTTTTCGGGGTACTCCGTCACGCGCGGCGCGGTGTCGCCGAACAGTTCCGCCTGACACGAACACAAGCCGACCTGCGGGTTTTGTTCCAAAAAGCGGACCTGCTCCTCCAACCTTTGCGGCAGGGAAACGTCGTCGGAATCCATGCGCGCGATGTAAACGCCCTTCGCCGTTTTCAGTCCCAGATTCAAGCAGTTGATATAGCCTTTCGCTTTGCGAAAGACGATTCTGGGATCGTCGAACTCCCCGATCACCCGCGAATTGGCGTCGGTCAAGCCGCCGTCGACGACGATCAGTTCGAAATCGGAATACGTTTGATTCAAAATGCTTTCCACCGCGCGGCGCAAACGGCGCGCCGGGTGGTTGAACACGGGCATGACCACGCTGACGATCGGACGCGTCACGCCCTCATCTCCGACAGCACCCGACGGATCAGGGGAACGGTCACGGCGTTTTTGCGTTCCAAAGACAGCTCGTCCGCGCGCCGCGCGACAAACGACAGCGCCTTGAACGACCGTTCGATGTTTTTCAAAACATAGGCGACGACTTCGGGCGCGACCGTCAGCTGCCGGTCGGCGAACTGCTTGACCAGAACGGCGCGCATCAACGTTTCGTCCGGCGGGCGGATTTCCGCGCACGGCAGGGATTTCAGCCGCGTCATCAGATCGGGCAGACGCAAATTCCACCCCGCGGGCGGACGTTCGGACGTCATCAGAACAAAGCCGTTCAGGCTTTTCGCCGTGTTCAGCAGGTGAAACAGCGCCGGTTCGTCCACGGGGGCGGCGACGTTTTCCAAAACCAGATACGGGCTTTTTTGCGGCAAACCGTCGGACGCGGACGCGAAAAAGTCCGCCGCGGATAAGATTTCCGCCGTTTTTCCCGTTTTGGCGAACACGGTTTCGCCGAACAAATGCGCCAGATGCGTTTTGCCGCACCCCTTTTCGCCGTAAATGACCGCGCCGTAAAAACCGTTCGGAAAGGAGTCGATCAGCGCCGCCGCCGCCGCGTTTTCGGGCGCGACGAAGAAATCCCCGCGCCCCGTCAGGGAACGCACGGGCAAATCAAAAGCGGTCTGATGAAAAAGGTCGGGCATTTCAGGCGTTTTTTCCCAGATACAGCGGGCTTTCCATATACTTCTGAATGCCGAAACGCACCAGAACGCCGATAATCGCGGCGGCGGGAACGGCGATCAGAACCCCCAAAAAGCCGAATAAAGCCGCGCCCGCCAGCAAAGCGAACATCACCCACACGGGGTGCAGTCCGACTTTTTCCCCGACCAGCTTCGGCGTCAGGACGTTGCCTTCCAGCATCTGCCCCAAAAAGAACACAACCACGATCACGGCAACGCGGTGCCAGTCGTCGAACTGCACAGCCGCCAAACCGACGCTGAGGGCGAATCCGACGGTCGATCCGACATACGGAATAAAGGACATCGCCCCGATGCCCAAACCGATCAGCAATCCCAAATCCAGCCCCGACAGCGTCAGCCCGACGGCGTAGAACACGCCCAGACACAGGCAAACGGTCGCCTGTCCGCGCACGAACCCCGAAATGATGTCGTTCATCTGCGCCAGCAGGGAACGGATCGTCTTTGCCTCTTCGCGCGGCATCAAACGGCGGATCGCCAGACAGAACTTCGTCCAATCGCGCAACAGGTAAAACGCGACGACGGGCGTGATCACCAGAACGGACAGCAGATTGACCAGAGCCATACTGCCGGACAGCAGTTTTTGCGCCGTCCCCAGCAGAATCTTCACACCGCCGGACAAATGCCCCGCCGCGTTCTGGCGCAGGGTGTCCGCCTGTTTCGGCAGCAAATGCCGGACGTCGTTGACGTAAGGTTCGATTTTTTCCCACAGCAGACTGACGTACAGCGGCAGATTGGCGACGAACAGACTCAACTGCTTTTGAACGATCGGCACGACGATCAGCACGCACAGCAAAAACAACAGGATCAAAACGGCGGACACGATGCACACCGCCGCGATTCTGGAATGAATCCGCTTTTGCAGTTTCGACGTGACCGGATCCAGAAAATACGCGATGACGATTCCCGCCACGAACGGCAGCAAGACGTCGCGCAACACATAGACGCCCGCCAAAAACAGGGCGAACGCCGCGGACCAGACGATCAATTTCTGCATATTCGACATGGGCGTTTCCTTTTCGGATCGCGTCAGCGCGCTTTTTCAGCCGCGGACATCATGCCGTCGCCGGATTTTTTCGTCCCGCCCGCCAGATAGGAAACGGTTTCGGACGCGCCCAGTTTGAACACGCCCGACGGCAAAACGTCCAGCGTCAGCATTCTTTTGTTCATTTCCCTTTGCAGGCGTTCCAGATTTTCGGCGAAGAAAACGGTCAGCTGCAACACGCCGGCGCGCGCCGCCTGCAAATAAAAAGAGCTGACGATGGGTATGCGTTCCAGACGCGATTTGATCTTTTCCCACTGTTTCAAATCGGAAACGGAAACCAGAGCGACCAGCGACGCCTCTTCGTTAAACTGAACCATCTGTTCGCTTTTCCAGACGTTTTCCAGATGCGCGACGACCTTTTTAACGGCGTAAGCCATCGTCGACGCGGTGTTGCCGGAAAAAGCGACCGAAAAATCGAAATTCGGAATTTCGGACGCCGTCGTTTCGTCCATGGCGCGCCCTTCGACGGAAAAGGTGTTGCCGCGGCGCACCAGTTTGACGATCAGGATTCCCTCCGCCTCGTAGCGTTTCGCCAAAGCCCGCGCCGCGTCCAGATCGCCGCGCGCCACCTGTTCGGCGTTCAGCGTCTGCAAATCGGACAGCTCGCCCATCGGGACGAACAGCGGCACCATATAGCTTTCCGCCGTCCTGTTCAGCCACGCGCGCAGCCACGCGTTGTCTTCCGACCACAAAACGGGCGCGGCGGACGGAGAACGTTTGTACAGCGGCAGAATCAACAGCGGCTTGCCCGACGTTCTGACGTACGGCACGCCGTTCTGGCGCAACAGTTCGCGCACGGCGTCGGGGTCGAATCTGACCTCCAACGTCGCCATATAGCGCACGGAGGACGATTTTTCGTTCATCACGCGCACGTCGCGGACATAGTTTTGAATGTTGTCCGGCACCAGTTCGGGCAACTGTTCGGCGACATAGGACGGCGTCACGCGTTCCATGACGACCATCAGCGCCTTTTTCTGCCCGTCCTGCATCGCCTGATCGCGGGCGGCGGAGGCGTTTGCGGCGGTCACGTCGACCTGAACGCCCCCCGCGGAAAACATTTTCGAATCAACGGAAGCCGTCTGCGCGCGACCGGCGGACGCGCCGAACAGAACGGCGGTCAAGACTGTCGCAAAAAGGATCGTTTTCTTTTTCATCACAGGCGGCTCCGCATTTTTCAAATCAAGTCAAATCAACCGACGATGTCGCATTGCGAGAAGAAAAAGCCGATTTCGCGGGCGGCGTTTTCTTCGGAATCCGAACCGTGGACGGAATTTTCGCCCATGGAAACGGCGAACATTTTGCGAATCGTGCCTTCGGCGGCTTTTTCGGGGTTGGTGGCGCCCATGACTTCGCGGTAATGCGCGACGGCGTTTTCGCCTTCCAGCACCTGAACGACGACGGGTTCGGACGTCATGAACGCGACCAGTTCGTCATAGAACGGCTTGCCGGCGTGGACGTCGTAAAAAGCCTTCGCCTGCTCGGTCGTCAGGCGCACGCGGCGCTGGGCGACGATGCGCAGACCGTTTTCTTCGATGACGGCGTTGATCTTGCCCGTCAGGTTGCGGCGGGTGGCGTCGGGTTTGATGATGGAAAATGTGCGTTGTACGGTCATTTTATCCTCTGATGTTAAAAGTTAAAAAGATTCCGCTTCTTTATACCCGTCCTTGCGCGACCTTTCAACACGCAATTTGTTTATTTTCGGGGAACGAAGCCCTTTATTTCGACGTCCAGCAGTCCGCGCTGATAGTCCGTCAGCTTCGACGCGGCGGTTTCCAGCGCTTTTTGCGCGCGTTCGGACGCGCCCCCGCCCGCCAGCGACAGCCAAAAATAAGCCTGTTCGAAATCGCCCGACATCAGGGAATAGATCCCCAGGTCGTTCTGCGCGCGCTTGCAGCCCCGATACGCGACCTGCGTCAGCCGCGCCGTCGCCCAGCCTTTGGGCATTTGCTTCGCTTCGCCGCGGAAAGCCATCGACGCCGCCATGTATTTCGCGGGGACGGACCGTTCCGCCGCGGCTTTGAAATTTTCAAACGCGCGCTTGGCGTTTTTTTCGACGCCCAAGCCGTTGTAGTACATTTCGCCCAGCAGATAGCGCGCGTCGGCGTACCCGTGTTCGGCGGGATAGATCAGGTGTTTGAAAGCGTCGGCGTAACGTCCCGTTTCGTACAGATGCCGTCCCGTCTTCATCGCTTCGGAAAACTCGCGTTCGGTTTTGGGGACTTTGGGACCGCCCGCCAGAAACACCGCCGCCAGAAACCCCGCGACGAAAACGGCGGCGCCCAGAATCAGCTGCGATTTGTAGCGCAGAAAAAAGACCTTTGTGTAATACCAGCGATTGCTCATGCCTTCAATCTTTGCCCAAAAATCGCGTTTTGTAAAGCGGACGTTTCAAAAGCCTTTTCTTTTTCCGGATTATCGGTTACAGTCCCGCCACTATGCTGGATATCAACGACATCACATTGCGCTTCGGCGGTCGCCTGCTGTTCGACAAGGCGTCCGCCCACATCTCCGACGGACAGAAAGTCGGACTGACCGGACGGAACGGAACGGGAAAAACGACGCTGTTCCGCCTGATCTTGGGCGAACTGTCCCCCGACGACGGCGACATTCGCACGACAAAGGGACAACGGATCGCGACCGTCCGGCAGGAAATCGCGGACACGAGCCTGTCCCTGCTGGATTGCGTTCTGCAAGCCGACACGGAACGAACGGAACTGCTGGCGGAACTGGAAAAGGCGGAAGCGTCAAGCGACGGTGTCAAAATCGGCGAACTGCACGAACGTTTGAACGTCATCGGCGCCAATTCCGCCGAAGCGCGCGCCGGCGCGATTTTGTACGGTTTGGGATTTTCCGCCGAACAGCAGAAACAGCCCTTGTCCGACTTTTCGGGCGGGTGGCGCATGCGCGTGTCGCTGGCGTCGGCGCTGTTCGTGCCGTCCGACATTCTGTTATTGGACGAACCGACCAACCATTTGGATTTGGAAGCGACGCTGTGGCTGGAAAACTATCTGGAAAAGTACGGCGGCACGCTGGTCGTCATCAGTCACGACCGGTCTTTGCTGAACCGCCTTTGCACCCGCATTCTGCACGTTGAAAACCTGAAAATCGCCTGCTACGGCGGCAATTACGACGCGTTCGAGCAAACCCGCGCCCTGCAACTGGAAAACGAACAGAAGCAAGCCGCGAAAATCGAGGAAACGCGCAAGCATCTGCAATCGTTCGTCGACCGGTTCAGGTACAAGGCGAACAAGGCGAAACAGGCGCAAAGCCGCGTCAAAATGCTGGAAAAACTGCCGCTCAAAGCCGTTTTTTCAGCCGAATCGTCGTTGCGTTTCACTTTCCCGTCGCCGCAGGAACTGCCCTCGCCTCTGGTGAAAATCGAAGACGGCAGCGTCGGATACGGCGACCATATCGTCCTGTCGAAACTGAATTTGCGAATCGACGCGGACGACCGCATCGCCCTGCTGGGCGCGAACGGCAACGGGAAATCGACTTTCGCCAAACTGCTGGCGGGCAAGCTGAACCTGGCGGGCGGGACGATGCAGGCGTCCGCGAAATTGCATGTCGGCTACTACGCCCAGCACCAGACCGAAGAACTGTCGCCCGTTCTGACCGCTTTCCAGCAAATGCAGCTGTTTATGAAAGACGCGAACGAAACGCGGATTCGCGCGCATCTGGGCAATTTCGGGCTGACGCAGCAAAAAGCCGACACCCGCATCGAACAGCTGTCCGGCGGGGAAAAGGCGCGCCTGCTGTTCGCCGTGATGACCCGCGACGCGCCGCATATCCTGTTGCTGGACGAGCCGACGAACCATTTGGACCTACAGGCCACGGAGTGGCTGGAGGAGTACCTCCGCAAGTTCCGGGGCACGGTGGTCACCATCAGCCACGACCGCTACTT
>DJRZ01000021.1:12346-12849 GCA_002440235.1 Alphaproteobacteria bacterium UBA6347 | reverse complement strand
CGCCGTCCCGTCGACTGGGGCATCAATCTGGTGGTGGACGAACACTGCGTCGGGGGGATTCCGGCGAACCGCACGACGATGATCGTCGCGCCGATCGCGATTGCTTACGGTTTATGCATGCCGAGCACGATGACGCGCGGCGTGACGTCGTGTTCCGGCGCCGCCGACGCGATGGAGGTTCTTGCCGACGTCGAATTGGGCGAAGAGGAAACCGCCCGCGTCGTGAACGAGGTCGGCGGCTGCATGGTGCAGGACGGACAGCGGCTGGCGATGTCCGCGACCGAAGACCTGCTGATGAGCTTGGAACGCGCTTTGGGCATCAGCACGCCGCAGCAGATCGTGGCGTCGATCGTGTCCGGCAAAATCGCGATGGGCATCACGCACCTGCTGGTGGACATTCCCGTCGGCAAAACAGCGAAAATCCGCACGATGAGCGAAGCGATGAGCCTGCGCAAACTGTTCGAATACGTCGGCGACATGCTGTCGATGAAAATCGACGTGAT
>DJRZ01000021.1:11794-12248 GCA_002440235.1 Alphaproteobacteria bacterium UBA6347 | reverse complement strand
GCGGGCAAGGTTTTGGAATTCGATCCGCAGATGCGCGGCGGGCAGGGGTATTATCAGGCGCGCGAAATCCTTGATTCCGGTCGCGCGCTGGAAGTCATGAGCCAGATTGTCCACGCGCAGGGCAAGCTGACGCCGCCGCCGCTGGGACAGCTGACGCGCGACGTGACGGCGCAAAGTTCCGGCGTCGTCGCCGAAATCGACGGACAGCGGCTGAACCGCATCGCGATGGTGGCGGGCGCCCCCGCGGACAAGGGCGCCGGCATCGATTTGATGAAAAAAGTCGGGGACGCCGTCGAACAGGGCGAAGTCCTGTACCGCGTCTATTCGTGCAAACCGACGGCGTTCGCTTTCGCCAACGGACTGGCGGAAGGCGGCAACGGCTACACGATCATGTTGTCGACGCAGACCTATTGACCCCGCGCCGCAAGAAAGAATGGAAATTGCGAGGAGGACG
>DJRZ01000021.1:189-11693 GCA_002440235.1 Alphaproteobacteria bacterium UBA6347 | reverse complement strand
TTCGCTCCGCTCGCAGTTTCGGTGTTGTTTGGTGATAGGTATTCATCGAAATTGCGAGGAGGACGCCGGTCCGACGCGGCGATCCAAGTGACTTTGCCGCGAATGTTCAGCCTTGACTGTCAGGACGCAGGTTCCGCCAGTGGACTGCTTCGCTCCGCTCGCAGTTTCAGTGTTGCTTGGTGATAGGTATTCATCGAAATCGCGAGGAGAACGCCGGTTCGACGCGGCAATCCACAGTGAGCCTGCCGCAGAATCCGACCTTGCCGCCAAACCTCAATCCGACGGCGCGTCGACCCATTGATAAATCATCTGGCACTGCACGGGACAGCCCGCGCATTTCTGTCCGCACGGATTGCCGCACGACGCGCTGTCCATGCGGCGGACTTTGCCCTTGCGTTCCCAGTGCGCCAGCATTTCCTCCATCGCGGATTCGGGCGTGTCGAATTTGACGCAAATGTCCTTCAACGACGCCTGTCCCTGTTTTTGCAGATAATCCCTGACGTCAGACAGAATCATAATCGCCTCTCTTGCCCGCGAAACGCAGGGCGGTGTAAATCAGCAGTTCCGCGCCGGCGACGCCCGCGATCCAAATGGCGGAAGACGCCGCGTGTCTATTTATTGTAGCGCATTGATAGAACAACGTCGACAGCAAATAAGCCTGTCCCGCCGTCCAAACGGCGACGAACGCCGCCCAGCGCAGGCTGAATTCCTTGGCGATCGCGCCCAAAGCCGACGTGCAGGGCGTGTACAGCAGAATGAACAGCAGATAGGCGAACGCGCCGATTTGCCCGTCGAACAAAACGACCAGACGTTCGACGGACGTCGCCCCCGCCGCGATCGACGCGTACAGCGCGTCCAGCGTGCCGATGACGGCTTCTTTCGCCATCAGTCCCGTGAACAGCCCGACCGTCGCCGCCCAGTTGTCCGCCGCGATGCCCAGCGGCGCGAACAGCGGCGTCAGGGATTTTCCGATCGCCGACAGAACGGAGCTTTGCGGCTGGTCGGGAATGAAGTTCCCCTGAAAATCGACGGCGTTCAGCAGATTCAGCACGATCACCAGCGGCACGATCAAAACGCCGGCGCGCACGATGAAACCGTGCAATCTGTCCCACGTCCGCACCGCCATGTTTTTCAGCGTCGGCAGATGATAGGGCGGCATTTCCAGAATCAGCGGAACGGGTTTGCCTTTGAACAGCGTGTTTTTAAAAAGCAGTCCCGTGCAGACCGCCATCAAAATGCCGATCATGTACAGTCCGAAAACGACGTTCGCTCCGTTTTCGGGGAAAAAGGCGGTGGCGAACAGCGCGTACACGGGCAGACGCGCGCCGCACGACATGAACGGCACCATCATCAGCGTGATCAGGCGGTCGCGTTTCGACGCCAAAATGCGCGTTCCCATCACGGCGGGAACGGTGCAGCCGAACGCGACGATCATCGGCACGAACGCCGTTCCGGGCAGATTGAACCCGCGCATCAGGCGGTCCATCACGAACGCCCCGCGCGCCATGTATCCCGAATCTTCCAGCGCGGAAAGGAACAAAAACAGAAAGCCGATCGGCGGAATGAAGGTCGCGACCGTGCTGACGCCGCGTCCGACGCCTTCGGACAGCAGCAGAATCAGCCATTCGGGAGCGTTGATCGACGTCAGCCAAGACGCGCAGCCCGCGACCAGATATTCGTCGCCGAACGCCGAAATCGGGTCGATCAGCATGTTGCCCAGCGTGATCGTCCATAAAAACATCAGATACATTACGAAAAAGAACAAAGGCACGCCCGTGTATTTGCCCAAGGCGACGCGGTCGATCAGATCCGTCACCGTTTTGGACAGGCGGTCGGAACGCGTGATCAGCTTTTTGGATATTTCCGTGATGAATCCGTATCTGCCGTCCGCGACCATCGTGTCGGCGTCCTCGCCGTATTTGTCGGGAAAAGAGTCGCGGATTTTTTCGATGCCGGCTTTGTTTTCGGGGGATCCGAACAGCCGTTCGTCCGTGTCGCCGTCCAGCAGGTGAACCGCCAGCCAGCGCGGCGACCAGCCGTGTTTTTCCGCCGTTTCCCGAACGAAAGGCGTCATTTCCGCCACGCAGGATTCGACGTGCGGACAATACGATACGGCGAAACCGTCGTCGATTTTGACGTCGGCGTGGACGATTTGCTTTTTCAGTTCGGCGACGCCTTTGGTTTTCGACGCGATCATCGGCACGACGGGGACGTTGAACAGATGCGCCAAAGCCAGCGCGTCGACCTTGACCTTCATCGCCGCCGCGGTGTCCATCATGTTTAAAACCAGCAGGACGGGCAGACGCATTTCAAACAGCTGAACCGTCATGTACAGGTTGCGTTCCAGATTGGACGCGTCCAGAATGTTCACGACCAGATCGGGTTTGTGAAACAGCAGATAGTCGCGCGTGACGCGTTCGTCCTGCGACGCCGCCGACACGACGCTGAGGGAATAGACCCCCGGCAGGTCGACGACTTCGACCTTGACGCCGTCGTTTTCAAAGTATCCCGATTTGCGTTCGACGGTCACGCCGGGCCAGTTGCCGACGTATTGGTGCGCCCCCGTCAGCGCGTTGAAAATCGTCGTTTTCCCGCAGTTCGGGTTGCCGATCAAAGCCACGGTTTTCTGCAAAGCCATCGTATTCAGCCTTTATGAAACGGTAAATCAAATTCCTGTCACGGAAATCAGGGCGGCTTCCTCGCGGCGCAGGGAAACCAGATAGCCGCGGATCAGAATTTCCACGGGATCGCCGAAGGGGGCGACGCGCACCACTTCGAACGGCGTTCCGGGGGTGACGCCCATCGCCAGCAGTTTTTTGCGGTACGCCCCGTCGCCCCGCAAAAATCCGGCGACGACGGCTTTGTCTCCCGCTTTCAGCTGGGTGAAGTCGCAAGCGTTGTCCAAGTCGTTTCGCATGAAAAGTTTTCCTTATCAAACTTTTTGATTTCCGATACTATCACAGGGTCCGAAAAAAGAAAAGCCGTTTTTTGATTCTTGCAAAAACGCGGATAGTTTTCTAACCTGACCGAAACACTTTAAAACGCAAAGGCGGACACATGTTAAACGAACTGGCTCATTACACGCTGATTTTCGCCGTCACCGCCATGGGATTGCAGGCGGTCGTTCTGGCGTGGACGCTGTGGACGAACGCGGGCGCGGTCGCGATCCGGCTGGGGTTTCGGGGGGCGTGCTTTACGGCGGGGCTGCTGACGTTTTCCTTCGCCGTTTTGATGCGGGGGTACGCGGCGCACGATTTTTCGCTGGCGGTCGTGTTTGAAACCTTTGATTCCCAAAGCGGCGCCTTGTACGCCTTGCCCGCGTTCCTGTCTTCGCGCGAGGGCTTTTTCTTTACGTTCGCGACGGCGCTGTCGTGGGTGGTCGTTCTGGGGTATTCCAAACGCGATCTGGCGACGTACCGCGAACGCGGCGCGTATCTGTTCGCGGGCGCGTGTCTGGTCTTTTTTCTGACGGTGGTGATGCTGGCGACCGCCGACCCGTTCGCCCGCGTCGAAGAACCGCCGTTCGAAGGCGTCGGGTTCGATCCCGCCTGGCGTCCGCCGCACAAAACGCTGGAATATTTGATGCTGTTCGCGGCGTACGCGGCACTGGCGGCGGCGTTTGTCAAAACGGTCTGCCTATCCGCCAAACCCGAACGGTTCGCCGTTCCCGCCCTGCGCGGAACGCTGCTGGCGTTGTCCTGTCTGACGGCGGCGGTCGGATCGCGCGCGCTGACGGGATTTTCAACGGCGGAAAACGGAACGTTGTGGCAATGGACGCCCGAAAACTCGCTGTTGACCGCGGTTTTGACGTTGACGGCGGGACAGGCGGTCGCGCTTTATTTCTGCCGCTTTTCGCATGTGTTCACCCGCTGGGTCGTCGTCTTTGCCTTTTGCGGGACGGTTTTTCTGACCGCCGGCTTTTTCGCCGCGGAATACAGGCTGTTCGCCATGACGGCGGACGAAGTCTATTTCCCCAATCCGGTTACGGCGCTGTGCGCATCGGCGGGCGTCGCGTGCTTTATGATGTTTCTGTGCGCGGCTTTGATGAAAAAGGCGTCGCCCGAAAACTGTTTTCACGTTCTGTCGCGCGAAAGTTTCGCGGGGCTGGCGATCGCCGTTTCGCTGGCGGCGGGGATCGGCGTCGGCGGGTTGTCGTTGTCGCCGGCGCTGTTCATGTTCATGCCCGATTTGCCGCTAAGATTGCTTCCCGCTTTGTTCGACAAGGTGCTGACGGTTTCCGCCGCGCTGTTTTCCGCGCTGTTTTTCATCGCGTTCAAACGCCGTTCGCTGGCGAAAGGCTGGGCGCGGGTCGATTTTAAATCGGACGCCCTGTTTTGGGCGGTCGCCGTTTCGGGCGCGGTTTATTTGCTGTCTTGCGTCGACAACGGCGGAGGCGTTGTTTTGCGCGCTTTGCCCGCCGTGCTGGTCGCGGGCGCGTTGCCGACCCTTTTCCCGCTTTATTTTCCCGCCGGTTTCGCCGACATGGCGCGCGCGTTGCGGCGGACGCCGGCGCAGACCGTCGGGGCGGTTCTGGTCGCCGCCGGACTGGTTGTTTTCTCCGTTTCCTACGCGGACGCGCGGCTGAACGCGCGTTCAAAGGACGAAACGTTCATTCAAACGGATTGGGGCGGGGCGGACGTCCCTCCCTGCCGCGTCGAAACACTGTCGGGCAGAACGGCGGCGGCGCCCGTGTACCGGTTCGACTGCTCCGCCGCCGAAAACGGAGTGAAAGTCCTGTCCGGCAAGACGGTCTTTCAGGGTAGAAACGGACGGCTGGACGTCAAGCTGATCGACGCCGAAACGGCGGACGTTCGTTTCTGGCACGTCAGGCAGACGCGCGAAAACGAAATCGCCGTCCGCGTTTATCTGTATCCGTCGCTGGGACACGCGGGAACGGGCGTTTTTCTGATTTGCGCCGGCTTGCTGATGCTGGCGTTTTCGGTGAAAAGGGACGTGTTGAAATGAAATGGTACGGTTGCGTCGTCCTGTTCGCGGCGACGATGGTGTTTTGCAACTTTCTTTACACGGTCAGGCTGGATTACGCGGGAAAGGACGCCGTCGTCGCGCAGGATTTTCCCTTGCCCGAAGACGCTTTGCCCGTTTGGAACGGCGCGGCTGGGGAACGGCTGACGGCGCAAAGCCTGCCCGACGAACCGGCGTTGTTGTTTTTCTTCGCGTCGTGGTGCCGCCCCTGTCTGGCGGAACTGCCCGTCATCGCCGGGCTGGCGAAGCGCGGCGACGTCCCGTTCGTCGGAATCGCCGTGCGCGACAAGCCCGAACGGCTGGAAAAGCTGTTTAAAAAAAGCGCGCCGCCCTACCGCGTCGTCGGACTGGACGACAACAACGTCTGGTCGCAAAAAACGGGCGCCGCCCGATTGCCGACCGCGTTCGTTCTGAACGCGAAACACGACGTCGTCGCCAAAATCAACGGCGTGATGACCGAAGAACTATATATGCGGGCTATTTTGCCCCTGTTGCGGAGTTTGAAAGATGAAAAGGCTCTTTAAAATCCTTTTGCCCATGCTGATGCTGTCGTGCGCGACCGCGTCCGCCGGACAGAACGACGCCGCGTCGGTTGAAACGGAGGCACTGGAAATCGCCGACCGTCTGCGCTGTCTGGTCTGTTCCGACGAAAACATAGAATCGGCTGGCGACGAAACCGCGGCGGACATGCGCCTGTTTATCCGCAAACATTTGACCGACGGGAAAACGCAGGAGATGGTCGTTCATTTGCTGCTGGCGCAATACGGCGACATGCTGTCGCCGGAGGACGCGCCCGCTCCGAACGCCGACAACGAACGGCTGTTCGTCGTCGCGTCGTTCGTCCTGTGCCTTGCCGCGATGGCGTTTTACATCGGACGGCGTTCCAAGAACTTCCGAGCCTGAGGACAAAAAACATGATACTGTTTTTGACCGCTTTGCTGTTGATGACCATCGGCGCGCTGACGCTGTTCATTTTCCCGATTCTGCCGCTGAACCGCGGGCGCGGCAGGGCGCAAAAAGCCAAGCTGTTCTATATCGGCTTCGTCTTTTTCCTGTTCGCGGTGCTGGTGCCCGTTCTGTACGGGAAACAGGGCAGAGTGATGATGCCCGACTATCCGCTGAACGCGCGCGACACGCTGGAATCCGAAACGCAAACCGGTCGCATGGCTAAAATCAGGCGGCTGGAACGCTATCTGTCGGCGACGCCCGACGACGGCGTCGTCTGGCGGCGTTTGGCGGGAACCTACCGCAACGCCGGATATTACGACCAAGCCGCGACGGCGTACCGCAACGCGATCGAATGGGGGATCCCGCAGGATATTTCGAACTGGCACGCGCTGGCGGAAACGATTATCCAAGCCAACAACGGGCGCATTACGGGCGAAGCGCAAAAGGCGTTGGAAAACGTCCTGCGCTACCGTCCCGACGATCCGAAAGCCGTCTATTTCATGGGATTGGCGCGTTTGCAGAACAAGGAACCGCGGAAAGCGATGGCTTTGTGGCGGTATCTGGAACAGACCCTGTCCGCCGAAGATCCGTGGCTGGCGGTCGTCCACGCGCGCATATCCGCTTTGCAGGACGTTCTGCAACTGGATCCGCGCGCGGTGAAACCGCAAGCTCCCGTTTTATAAATAAGGAATCAAGCCCCCGTGCCGACCGTCGGCAACGAAGCGTTGACCGTGTTTTCCTGACGCAGAACGGCGGCGGTTTCGCGCAGTCTGTCTTCGTCGCCGTCCAAGCAAAGGACGGTCGCCGCCGCCAGACGGATTCCGCATTCCTGCGTTTCGGAAATCACGCCCGTCGCGCCCAGACGCACCAGTTCGCCCCAGCGCGTGTCGTCGTTGCACCGCATGAACACGGGGATCGTCGACGAAATTTCGCGCACCGCCTGCAAAACGCGGATCGCCGACGGCAGACCGCTGATGCAGATCATAACGGCTTTGGCTTTGGCGATGTTGGCGGCTTCCAGAATGCGGGGGTTGCCCGCGTTGCCGAACATGTAGTCGCGGTTGTTTTTCTTGGCGCGTTCGATATGCGGCACGTCCGTGTCCATCACGATGAACGGAACGTCGTTGCGCGCCAGCATGCGCGCCGCCGCCTGACCCACGCGGCCGTAACCGATCAGCAGAACGTGGTTTTCCAGTTCCTTTTCGTCTTCGTCGTTGATGTCTTCGGGGACGGCTTCGTTTTTCGCCGCGTTTTCAGCCGCGCGCTTCTTGTCCAGAATTTTCAGGACGAACGAGCTGACGAACGGCGTCAGCGACATCGACAAAGCGATGACGACCTGCAACAGCGAAGACGTCTGCGTGCTCATCAAATGGAAATTCTGCGCCGCCAGATTGAACACGACGAAACCGAATTCGCCCGCCTGACACATCATGACGGACGACGTGATCGATCCGCCCTTGTTGATCTTCATATAGCGTTCGATCGCGTACAGGACGGCGAATTTGGCGACCATGACCGCCGCGGTCAGCAACAAAATCTGCAATATGTGCGTCCAAGCGTACCGAATGTCGATCATCATGCCGACGGACAGGAAGAAAATCCCCAGCAGCATGCCGCTGAACGACGCGATTTCCGCTTCGACTTCGTGACCGAAGTCCGTTTCGGCGATCAGCATGCCCGCCAGAAACGCGCCCAGCGAAATGGACAGCCCCGCCGCGTTCGTCGCCCACGCCGTCGCCAAAAAGGTGAAAAACGTGACCGCGGTGAACGCTTCGGCGTTTTTGGTGGAAACGATGATTTTGAACAAAGGCTTGACGACCATGCGTCCGATGACCATGATCAGCGTGACCGCGCCGATCGCCTGCGTGAACGCCTGCCCCATGTTGCCGATGGCGGTCGAATTGGTTTGCGCCATGCGCGGCAGCAGAACCATGATGGGGATAACCGCCAGATCCTGCATCAGCAGAATGCCGACCGTCGCGCGCCCCGCGTCGGTGTGCATTTCGCCGCGTTCCTGCATCAGGCGCAACGCGATCGCGGTCGACGACATCGCCAGCCCCAGACCGATGATGATGGATTCGTTCAGCGTTTTATGCATCATGAAAGCCGCGCCGCCGATGACCGCCGCCGTCAGCAGCAGCTGCATCAGCCCGAATCCGAAGATGTACAGGCGCATCGCCTTGAAACGGTGGAACGACAGATCCAGACCGATGGTGAACATCAAAAACAGCAACCCGAGTTCGCCGATGTTTTCGGTGACGTGCGTGTCCTTGATCAGTCCCAGCATGTGGGGACCCAAAACGATGCCCGCGACGATGAACGCCAGCAGCGGGTTGACTTTCAAACGATAAAAAACAGGGATAAAAATAACGACTGCCGCCAAAAACGCCAACAGTTCCCAAACCTGATCACCACTCATATCCGTCGTCCTTGAAAATTCACTAACTGGATTCTTTTACTTTTTAGAATAAAAACGCGGAAAATTCAATCATTAGAAAGACTTTCGATTAAATTTTTTCGAATACCGTTGACGCTGGGGCGTTCCTTTGGCAAGATGAAAGTCTGTTTGTAACCACTCAGCGGGGTTGAAAATGACCAAATCCGAATTGATTGCGCGAATTGCCGAACTGAATCCGCACCTGTACCAAAGCGACGCCGAAAAGATCGTTTCGACCGTGTTCGACGAAATCGCCGCCGCCTTGTCCGAGGGACACCGCGTCGAACTGCGCGGTTTCGGCGTTTTTTCCGTCCGCGCCAGAAACGCCCGCGCCGGGCGCAACCCCAGAACCGGCGAAAAGGTCAGCGTCGAAGCCAAAAACGTCCCCTTTTTCAAGGCGGGCAAAAAACTGAAAGACCGCCTCAACGCCGAAGAATAAGGACACAACGCCTTGAAGATCATCAATTTCGTTTTTACCTGCGTCGTTTTATTTTTCACGGTATCGTTCGCCGTGTCGAACAAACGGGAATTCGCGCTGACGCTGTGGCCGTTTCCTTACGAAATCACGCTGCCGGTCAGCTTTATCGTTCTGGCGTTCGCCCTGCTGTTTTTCGTTTTCGGCGGGATTTACGGCTGGATTTTGACGATTCCCGTCAGGAACGACCGTTACCGGCAGGCGAAAAAAATCAAGGAACTGACCAAAAAACTGGAACAAATCGAATCCGAAAAGCGGCAGGACGCCGAAAACCTTTGACTAATGGCGATTGTCGCTTTATGTTTCCCGCATAAGTCATTACGGAACGTATCGTAAAGGTGTCAAGATGAATTGGTTGACCAGCTATGTCCGTCCGAAACTGCAAAGTTTGGTCGGCGCAAAGGAAATTCCCGACAATCTGTGGGAAAAATGCCCGTCTTGCGGCGCGATGATTTACCACCGCGAACTGGAACAGAATTTCAAAATCTGCCCGCAGTGCGGTCATCACATGCGCATCGAACCGCGCAAACGGTTGGAAATGATGTTCGACGACGGCAAATACAACCTGATCGAACTGCCCGAAGTCAAAGAAGACCCCTTGAACTTTTCCGATTTGAAGGATTATTCCGACAGGCTGAAGGACGCCCGCCGCAAAACAAAGGAAAACGACGCCATTCTGGTCGCGTCGGGTGAAATGGGCGGCAACAAGGTCGTCGTCGGCATATTCAATTTCGCTTTCATGGGCGGATCGATGGGCACCGCCGTCGGCGAAAGCATCATCGCCGCCGCCGAACTGGCGATTTTGCAGGACGCGACCCTGATTCTGATCCCCGCTTCGGGCGGCGCGCGCATGCAAGAGGGCATTCTGTCCCTGATGCAAATGGCGCGCACGACGATGGCGGTGCGGAAATTAAAGGAAAAAGGCTTGCCCTATTTCGTGATTCTGACCGATCCGACGATGGGCGGCGTATCCGCGTCGTTCGCCATGCTGGGCGACATCGCGATCGCCGAACCGGACGCTTTGATCGGTTTCGCCGGCGCGCGCGTGATCGAACAGACCATTCGCGCCAGCCTGCCCGAAGGATTCCAGCGCGCCGAATACCTGCGCGAACACGGCATGGTCGACATGGTGGTCGACCGCCGCAAAATCCGCGCGACGCTGATCAGTCTGATCGAAATGCTGCGACACCCGCACCCCGCGGTCGATCCCGTCCCCTTTCCCCGCAAACCGGCGGAACGGGTCTGACACCTTTTTCACAGGAGGCTTTTCATGACGCGAAGCAAACCGCTTTCGGGCGTTAAAGTGTTGGATTTGACCCGCGTTCTGGCGGGACCCTACTGCACGCAGATGCTGTTCGATTTCGGCGCGGAGGTCATCAAGGTCGAAAATCCCGCGCACGGCGACGATTCGCGCCTGTTTCAGCCCTTTATGGCGGGCAAAAGCCTGTATTTCGAATCGGTCAACGGCGGCAAGAAAAGCCTGACGCTGAATATGAAAGCCGCCGGCGCCGTCGACGTTTTGAAAAAGCTGATCGCGAAAGCCGACGTTCTGGTCGAAAACTTCCGCCCCGGCGTGATGGCGAAATTCGGTTTGGATTACGACAGCGCGAAAAAAATCAATCCGCGCCTGATTTACGCGTCGATTTCGGGGTTCGGTCAGACGGGACCCGACGCGTTGAAGCCGTCTTACGACATTCTGGCGCAGGCGCGCGGCGGCATTATGAGCCTGACGGGCTATCCCGACGGCGATCCGATGATGGTGGGCGTGTCGCTCAGCGACGTTTTGGCGGGCGTGTTCGCCGCGACCGCGATCACGACCGCGCTGTACCGCCGCGAAAGAACGGACGAGGGCGAACACATCGACATTTCCATGCTGGACTGTCAGGTCGCCATGCTGGAAAGCGCGATGATGCGCTATCAGGCGACGAAAATCCCGCCGAAACCCGTCGGTTGCCGCCACGCGACCGAAGCGCCCTTTCAGTCGTTCAACGCTTCCGACCGTCCGTTCGTTCTGGCGGCGATCGCGGGCGAAGCGATGTTCCAGCGTCTGTGCGCCGCGATCGGACACCCGGAAATCGGGGCGGACGAACGCTTTGCGACGACCGCCGCGCGTCACGACAACGTCGAGGCTTTGGGCGACGCGTTGCAATCCGTCTTTATCACCGACACCGCCGCGCATTGGGTGGAACTGCTGGAACAAAACGCCATTCCCGTTTCCCTGATTCAGGATTTGAAAGAGGTTTGCGAAGACCCGCAAATCAAGGCGCGCAAAATGCTGGTGGAAATGCAGTCCCCCGAATTGCGGGGACTGGAAACGATTGCGTGCCCGATCAAAATGGACAGTCTGCCGGACGAGGGAAAAACGCGCCCCGCTGCCCCCGCGCTGGGACAGGACACGGACGACGTCCTGCGCGCTTTGGGATTGACGGACGGCGACATCGAAACGCTGAAATCGAACGGCGCGGTCTGAAAACGCGGAAGCTCCGTGCCTTAACGGAATAGGATCGCGACTGCGAGCGCAAGCGAAGCAGTCCGCTGACGACATCGACGATGCAAATAAATTCGCAACTGCGAGCCACGAAGTGGCGCGGCAGTCCATTGACGGCATCAACGGACTGAGTCCTAACCGTCGTGGCTGAACTTTGCGGCAGATTCACTTGG
>DJRZ01000021.1:0-124 GCA_002440235.1 Alphaproteobacteria bacterium UBA6347 | reverse complement strand
TAAAATCGAAACTGCGAGCCCCGCAGGGGCGCGGCAGTCCACTGGTAGAATCCGCAGACTGTGTCCTGACAGTTAGGGCAGGACTTCGCGGCTGAATCACTCGGATTGCCGCGTCGGACTGGCG
>DJRZ01000010.1 GCA_002440235.1 Alphaproteobacteria bacterium UBA6347 | reverse complement strand
TCTTCGCCGCAATAACCGCGCGCGCGTTTTTTTTCGCATAATACCGAAATTAAAAAGCGCATGTCCACGTAGCGGCGATTTAACTCTCCCTGCGCCGCCGGAAAAATGGAAATTGCAAAGACCAGCCACTGTCGCAACTTCAAAAAAGAATCGAAATTGCGAAGCCCGCAGAGCTGAAGCAATCCAAGTGATTCTGCCACAAAATCCTGCCCCGATCGTCACGCCCCAGTCCGCCGATGCCGCCAATGGACTGCTTCGCTCCGCTCGCAGTTTCGGAGTTGTTTGGCGATAGAATAATCATCGAAATTGCGATGGCGTCAGTTCCGACATTGACTATTTCACAACGAATATATAAACGTAATATTATAATAAAAAACGGTTTTTGATTATATTTCTTCCGTTAATATCTGTGTCTGCATTTTATTTTCTACTTAAAGGCTCTATTTCATAGCCCTGTTCACGAACGGCTTTCTCCAACTCTTCGATGTGTGTGTGTGGTTTAGAGGGTGACATGAGATGCAACTTCATAAGTATCCAACAGATAAGACCAAATACCCATAGGAATATTGCCGTTAATAAGTAAATGCGCGCCGTAGTTTTAGCAGATATAGAACCTGTATAACCATAAAAACTTTTCAAGCTCATGGTGACTCCTAATACATGTTTTTCAATCCCCTAAAATTCGGGGCTACCAGAATTTAAGTATGCCATAATCCGTTGATACGGTAAAGAAAAATCCGTTTTTTCCATAAAAAAATCGCGCGAAAAGCTCTTCTTTTCCCGATTTTTTCATTGTTTTTTTTCCAAATTTCGCGTTGTTTCGCCGACAACGCGCCGCATCTGCGACGCTTTCCATTCCGTCGTTTCATTCCCGCGCAACGCAAAAGCCGCCGCGAACACGGCGGCGGCTTTCCGTAAAAAAAGCATCAATAAAACAGGCTGGTGACGGACCGTTCTTCGCTGATGCGCAAAATCGATTCGCCAACCAGTTCGGCGACGGAAACGACGCGAATATTTTTGGCGTCCAAAACCGCCTGCGTCGGCGCGATCGTGTCCGTGATGACCAGCGATTCCAACGGCGAATCCGTCACGCGTTTGACCGCTTCGCCGGACAAAACGCCGTGCGTGACATAGGCGTGAACCGATTTCGCACCCGCGTTCGTCAGCGCGACGGCGGCGTTGCACAGCGTGCCGGCGGAATCCACGATGTCGTCGACCAAAATGCAATCCTGACCGGCGACTTCGCCGATGATGTTCATGACTTCGGACACGCCGGCGCGTTCGCGGCGTTTGTCAATGATCGCCAGATCGGCGTGCAGGCGTTTCGCAATCGCGCGGGCGCGCACCACGCCGCCGACGTCGGGGGAAACGATCATCGGGGTTTTGTCGCGGAAATGGTACATGATATCCTTGACCATCACGGGCGCCGCCATCAGGTTGTCGACGGGAATGTCGAAAAATCCCTGAATCTGTCCGGCGTGCAGATCCATCGTCACGACACGGTTCGCGCCGGCGGACGTGATCAGATTGGCGACCAGTTTAGCCGAAATCGGGGTGCGCGGCGCGGAACGGCGGTCTTGGCGGGCATAGCCGAAATAAGGGACGACCGCCGTGATGCGGCGGGCGGAGGACCGGCGGAACGTGTCCAGCATGATCAGCAATTCCATCAAATGGTCGTTCACGGGCGTGCTGGTCGGCTGAATGATGAACACGTCCTGACCGCGCACGGTTTCCTGCACTTCAACGAATATTTCGTTATCGGCGAAGCGGCGGACGGAGCATTTCGACAACGCCGTGTCCATATAGTTCGCAACCGCCTGAGCAAACGGAAGATTGCTGTTTCCTGAAAAGATTTTCATTTTCTGTCCCTTAGTTGTTAAAACAAAGTTTCGTCCAACAGACCGATGACGGAGATTTGCCGCCCGCTGTTTTCGCCCTTTTGCGACGAACGGCGGTGCGAAAAGTATTCTTTTTCCAAAGCATACGTGTCTTCGCCGACCCATTCTGCCGCCCCGATTCCCCGCCGTTCCAGCCGCGCCAGAACATAGCCGGGCAAATCAAACCTGTACTTTCCCGTCCCCGCGGGAACAAAGAACAAGGACGCCTTCGCGTCCGCCTGTAAAAACGCTTCGCGCATATCGTCGCCGACTTCGTAGGACTGCGGCGCGATGCACGGACCGATCAGGGCGGAGATGTTGTCGACGTCCGCCCCCATGTCGATCATGGTTTGAACCGTGTTTTCCAAAACGCCGCCGACCGCGCCGCGCCACCCCGCGTGCGCCGCCGCAACGATCCCGTTTTCGGCGTCCGCCAGCAGAACCGGCGCGCAGTCCGCCGTCTTGATTCCCAGAAAAACGCCCGTCTGATTCGTCACCAAAGCGTCGGCGTAAGGCGTCTTTTCGAACGGTTCGCGCGACGTCACGGGAACGACGATCGACGAATGCGTCTGATGCAGAACGAACAGCTTTTCGACCGTGCAGCCCAAATATCCCGCGACGCGGCGCATGTTTTCGCGCACTTTCGCGGGATCGTCGCCGACTTTGACGGAACAGTTCAGCGATGCGAAATCGCCCGTCGAAACGCCGTTTTTACGCGTAAAAAAACGCGAGCGGATATTTTCGGAAAAGCTCAGCTTCGTTTCAGTCATTCGTTGCCGTTCAGCCGTTTTTCAACGGCGTCCAAATCTTCGGAAATCGTTGTTTCCAGCCGTTTTTCAATCGCCTTGCGCTTGTTTTCGAACCGCTGGTTTTTGATTTCCATTTTCTGCCCGATCTTTTCGATTTTGTGTTCGAACTTCTTTTGCGTCGTTTCGATTTTCCGTTCAAGCTTTTTCTGTTTGTTTTCCAGCCGCCGCGCCAGCGTGCCGCGCCGTTTGCGGATATACCACAGCGTCCACGCGTACGCCCCCCAGCCGCCGAACACGATCCACGGAATCGATCCGATCATCATGGAAAATCCCCAATCCTTGATCAAAACGGCGGCGGTGGCTTTCAACGCCTCGACGACGCCGTTTTCGTTCACGATTTTCATGATCAGGTCGTAAAATTTGGCGTAGGTCGTGCGTTCCGCGAACGTCCCCGTCATCAGCTTTCCCGTGACGTAAAAGGCGTAATAAAAAGGCGGGACGGTGAACACGTTCGTCACCCACGTCCACGCCAGCCCCACGGGCAGGTTGAAATCCCACTTGCACACTTTGCGGGAAAACAGCCACGTTATAAACACCAGATACATCTGTATGCCGACCAGCGGCGTCATCGCCCACGCCATGCCGACCATCGCCCCGCGCGCCGTGATTTCGGGCGCCGATTTCGACCGCAGCATCGGGACGACCAGCTTGACGCGCAACAGCAGTTTCAGCGTTTTAAAAAAGCCACGTTTTCTGAAATTTATCGGCATAGTCCCTCAAAGCTTCGAGTCTTCGCGTTCCGTCCTTATGAAATAGCAGAGAAACGCCCAGATGTCTAAGCTTTTTTCGCCGCCCACACCATAATGACGATCCCCGCCAGCAACATCGGCACGGTCAGTATCTGCCCCATCGTCACGCGCGCAAACAAAAAGCCCAGTTGAGCGTCCGGTTCGCGGAAATTTTCGACGACTCCGCGCGCGACGGCGTACCCCGTCAGGAACAACCCCGACGCGAATCCGGGACGAATCCGAATCCACACGCACCGCGTCCATGAAAAATACAGCGCGAGGAACAGCAGCACCCCCTCGAATCCCGCTTCGTACAGCTGGCTGGGGTGGCGTGGCAAAGGACCGCCGTTCGGGAAAACGACCGCCCACGGCACCGACGCGGTCACGCGTCCGTACAATTCCGAATTGACAAAGTTCGCCAGCCGTCCGAAAAACAGCCCGATCGGCGTCACGCAAGCCAGAACGTCCGTCAGCCGGAAAAAGCCGACTTTGACGCTGCGGGCGTACAGCGCCGCGGCGACGATCACGCCCAGCAATCCGCCGTGAAAAGACATGCCTCCCTTCCACAGCGCCAGAATTTGCGACGGGTTTTCAAGGTAGTAGCCGGAATTGTAAAACAGGACGTATCCCAGACGTCCGCCCGCGATCAGTCCGACGGTCGCCCAGAAAATAACGTCGTCGATCATGACCTCCGTCACGGGATTCGGAAATCGTCTGACCATTCTGCGCGCCAGAAACCAAGCGCACAAAATCCCCGCCAGATACGCCAGAGAATACCACCTCAGCCCGAACGCCCCGATATGAACGGCGACGGGATCAATGTCAGGAAAAGCCAGCCCCCGATAAACCATGCCGCGTCCTTACCTGTACGGATCGGCGGATTCCAAATAATCGTGAATGTATTTGGAAACGCCGTCTTCCAGCGACGTGAACGGCTTGGCGTAGCCGGCGGCGCGCAGTTTCTGAATGTCGGCTTGGGTAAAGTATTGGTACTGTTCCTTCATTTCGGCGGGCAGTTCCATAAAGTCCATTTCCGGTTTTTCCCCGACGGCGGCGTACACCGCGCGCAAAACGTCGGCGTACGTCCGCGCCTGCCCCGTCCCGATATTGAAAAATCCGCTGATTTCGGGGTGTCGCAGCATCCACAGAATGATGTCGACCGCATCGTCGATCCACATGAAATCGCGCATCTGCTCGCCGTCTTTGTAGGCGGGATTGTCCGATTTGAACAACGGGAACAGCTTGCCGTTTTTAGCCGCGTTGTAAATGCGGGGAACGACGCTTTGGTGGCGCGAACCGTGGTATTCGTTCGGTCCGTACAGGTTGAAACAGCGCAGACCGATCCATTGGGGCGGCACGGTTTCGCCGCGGTTGATCGTATCGACGATCTTGCGGTCCAGGAACAGCTTCGTCCACGCCGCGGCGGACAGAGGCTTCAGCTTCGCCAGTCCTTCGGCGGAATCGTCGTCTTTGAACCCCAGCGACCCGTCGCCGTACACGCCCGCCGTCGAATCGTACACGAACGGCACCTGATGATGCGCGCACCACGACCACAGCCGCCACGTCAGGTGAATGCGGTCTTCAATCAGCGCGTCGACGTCGTTTTCCTGAACAAAGCCCGTGTAGTTGATATGCACGACGGCGTCGATGCGTCCCGCGTGACGATCCAGATATTCGAACACGTTTTCGGGAAAAACGATTTCGCGCAAGGAACGCTTCGCGATGTTGCGCCACCGGTTGTCGTTTGAAAACCGGTCGACGATCGTGATTTCGCCCATTTCGCGCTCTTCTATGCCGGCGGCGAGGTTCGATCCCAAAAAGCCGGCTCCGCCCGTGATTACGTACATGGCACCCTCGGTAAAATTAAAATCTTTTACAGTTATAAGCCCAATCGGGGCGTTTTCTCAAATGTTTTTCTTTTAAAAAAGCGGCGGCGGGCTTATTTTAGGTAAAATTGGCGAATTAAAGGGAGTCTTGCCATGAACGAAAATCTGTCGGTTTTGCTGGTCGGTTGCGGAAAAATGGGCGGCGCCGTCCTGAACGGACTGCTGAAGCGGGGCGTGTCGCCCGGAAACATTCGCGTCGCCGAACCGAACGCGGAAACGCGCGCGGCTCTGGCGGCGAAGGGCGTCGTCTGCGCCGCGGACGCTTCGGAACTGGCGGACTTCGCCCCCGACATCGTTTTTCTGGCGGTCAAGCCGTTTATGATCGCGCGGGCGATCGGCGGCGTCAAACCCTTTACGGACAAAAAAGCCGCCGTCCTGTCCATCATCGCCGGGCGCAAAATCGAATGGTTCAAAGAACAGCTGGGCAAGGACGCCGTCGTCTTTCGCGCCATGCCGAACACGCCCGCCGCGATCGGCGCGGGCATAACGGCGGTCAAAGCTTCCGACGGGGCGTCTGACGCGCAAAAACGGGCGGTCGAAAGCATCTTGTCCGCATGCGGCGAAGTGGTGTGGCTGGACGACGAAAGTCAAATCGACGCGGTGACGGCGGTTTCGGGCAGCGGTCCCGCCTATGTGTTTTACCTGACCGAAGCGCTGACCGCGGCGGCGAAAGCGGCGGGCTTGCCCGACGACACGGCGGAAAAACTGGCGAAAGCGACGGTGATCGGGTCGGCGCGCCTGATGGCGGAAAGCGAGGAGTCCCCCGCCGGACTGCGCCGGAACGTGACGACGCCGAACGGCACGACCGCCGCCGCGCTGGACGTTTTGGCGAACGGACAAACGGGATTCGAACCGCTGATGATCCGCGCGGTTATTGCGGCGAAGA
>DJRZ01000060.1 GCA_002440235.1 Alphaproteobacteria bacterium UBA6347 | reverse complement strand
CATCCAGCCCATGTTCCATTTGTAGCCGAAACCCAATCCGCCCATGTACGTCGGACGGGACACCATCGGCCACGCGGTCGATTCTTCGGCGAACGTCGCCGTTCCCGGGCAGTTTTCGTACATCAGTTCGTTGGTGCGTTTCAAAAACGCGACTGCTTCCAAATCCTCGTGCCCGCCGAATTCGTTGGGAATCCACTCGCCGGGTTTGCGGCTGTAATCCAGATACAACATCGAAGCGACCGCGTCGACGCGCAAGCCGTCGATCTGGTATTTTTTGTTCCAGAACATCGCGTTCGACGTCAGAAAATTGCCGACTTCGCGGCGTCCGTAGTTGTATATTTTGGTGCCCCAGTCCTTGTGTTCGCCGCGGCGCGGATCGGCGTGTTCGTACAGCGCCGTTCCGTCGAAATTCGCCAGACCGAACGAATCCTTGGGGAAATGCCCCGGAACCCAGTCCATGATGACGGCGATTCCCGCTTTGTGAAAAGCGTCGATCAACACGCGGAACTCATCGGGTTTGCCGAAACGGCTGGTCGGCGCGTACAGCCCCGTCGCCTGATACCCCCACGACCCGTCGAACGGGTGTTCGTTGACGGGCAGCATTTCAACGTGCGTGTAGCCCATGTCCTTGACGTAATCGACCAGCTCCCGCGCCATTTCCTGATAGCTCAAATAGCTGTTGTCTTCGAAATGGCGTTTCCACGATCCCAGATGAACTTCGTAAATGGAAACCGGCGCGTCCATCGCGTTGACGTTTTCGCGCTTTTTATCCCAGCCTTTCGCCTGCCATTGGTATTTTTCCAAATCGTAGACGACGGAAGCGGTCGACGGGCGTTTTTCGGCGTAAAAAGCCAGCGGGTCGGCTTTCAGCGGCAAAATGTTGCCGTCGGGACCGATCAGTTCGTATTTGTACAGAACGCCCGCGGAAATGTGCGGAACGAAGATTTCCCAAATCCCCGTGGATCCGCGCGGACGCATCATATGGCGGCGACCGTCCCATTCGTTGAACGTGCCGACGACGGAAACGCGGCGGGCGTTCGGCGCCCAGACGGCGAACGCGACGCCGTCCACGCCGTCGTGGGTCATCGGGTGCGCGCCCAAGCGGTCGTATTCGTCCAGATGCGATCCTTCGGACAGGAAATACAAATCCATTTCACCCAACACGGGCGGGAAACGGTACGCGTCTTCGGTGTCGTAGGAATCGCCCGTCCACAAATCGATGCGCAGACGGTATTTAAAGTAATTCCAATCGGCGGGAAATTCGAACTGGAACAGTCCCGCGCTGTGGACGCGTTCCATCTGCGCCATGACGTTGCCCGTTTCATATTCCAAAACATAGACGTTCTGCGCCTGCGGCTGCAGCGTGCGCAACACCAGATCGCCGTCCTTGCCCTCGCGGTGCAAACCCAGAACAGAGAACGGATCCCCGTAGCCGGAAGTAACCAGAGCTTCAACGATGCTTTCGTCCAAGTAGTTTTTCATATTCATTCTCCATCAAGGTTGATCAAACGGGCGACGCCGTTCATGGGAATCGCCAGCCAATCGGGACGGTTGGCGACTTCGTAAATCACTTCGTACAGGGCTTTTTCCAACGTGAACAGATCCAGCAGTTTCAGCGTCGCGTCCCTGTCCGCGGGCAAGGATTCGCAATCCGCCATATTGTCGAAATACCCGTCCGAAAACGCGCGCACGGCTTGCGCTTTCCATTCGGCGGCGATTTTCATCGCCTTGTCCCTGTTTTCGGGCAGAACGTACATCAAAACCGCGCCAAACGCCGCGTAGTCGAACGACCGCACCATGCCCGCGACGTCTTTCAAAACGGACTGTTTGACCTGACGTTCCGCGATCGGGCGCAACGGTTCGCCTTCGAAATCCAAAATGTAAAAATCGCCCGTATCGTCGATCACCACCTGTCCCAGATGATAGTCGCCGTGGAAACGGGTTTTGTAGCCGTCCGCGACGACGGGCAGCAGTTC
This sequence comes from Alphaproteobacteria bacterium UBA6347, assembly GCA_002440235.1. Lineage (GTDB taxonomy): Bacteria > Pseudomonadota > Alphaproteobacteria > CAAGCB01 > CAG-977 > UBA11549. Next base: position 20,403 of record DJRZ01000060.1, on the reverse strand, counting down.
GTTGACACGCGCGACGATTTTTTCGCGGCTGTCGATCAGTTTTTGCACGCGGTCTTTCAGTTCGCCCGTCAGATTTTCGACATTCGCGGCGCAGACCGCCAACGTTTTGTCAGCCTGAGCGATCGCCTGATCGCGCCAGTTCTGCAAATCCTCGGCTTTGACGTGGGACGGGCGGAACACATCGTCCGTTCCTTTGAAAAACGCCTTGTGCATTTCGGCGGTTCTCCGTCCCAGCAGGTTCGCCTCTTTCAAATAGGTTTCGTGACCGCCCGCGTTCCCGTTTGTCAAAGCGTCCGCGAAATACGATTTCAAATAGTCCATCGTATAGGACCAACCGTCGCCCGTGTTCGGGACGAAAGACTGCAAAATTCCCAAAGCCATCGACCGGTCGTCGGCGTATTTCAATTCCAGCATGCCCAGATAGGCGGGCGTGTTTTTGAATTTCGCCTCTTCGGTCAAAAAGGCGGTCGTCGCGATTTCGGGGTGCGGTCCGAACGCCGTGCGGCGGTACAGCTTCAGCATGATTTTTCCGCCGACGATCAAAGACGTGTTGCTTTGTTCGACCCCCAGCATTTTTTGCGGCTGTCCTTCGACCTCGCGGATCAAATCCTTGCCGGCAACCGTGGACGTCCCGCGCAGAACCGCGTTCGCGTCAACCGCGGCGGACGCGTCCCGTTCCAGCAGCGGCAACAGTTTTGCGCAGAAATCGTCGTCCCCTGCCGCGTCGTAAATGACGCCCTGCCGTCCGTCCGGCAGTTCGACGCCCGCGATCACGGCGCTTTCCGCGATTTTTTCGGCGGCGTCGTCAAACGCCATGCGCATCGGAATCTGGAACATCGGCTTGTCCCCGCCTTTCAGCGCGACCAGAACGACCGCCAGAACGATGTCGTCAACAGGCAGGACGGCTTGAAAACAAACGGTCGAAATCGTGTCATCCTTCGCGCTGTACCAGCGTTTCGACGGCATAAAGCTTTCCAATTTCCGGCATAGGGAATCCTGAAACACGGGATCCTTTAAAAGCTCTTTCAGATTTTCTTTTTCAACGGATAAAAACTCTTGGTCTTTTAAAGCGGTAAGCATAACGGAACAACTCGATTTTGTTAATGTTGAAACAACGTGAAACGAACGCGGGGCGGCGTCCGTCGGGACGTCCCCTCGCGCTGATAATTATCCTATCCCCACGATTTGTCAATCGGGGTGACGCGGTAGATTTCGGCTTGGTTGCCCGCGGGATACAGATTGACCCACAATTCGCTGCCGCGCACCTCGAATTGACGGCCGCTCATCAATTCCTCGACCCAAAAACGACCGCCGGGGGCGACGCCCATTTCGTCGGTCGGGAACCAGACGCGCCCCGCCTGCCCGTGCCACGGGTCGAGGCTGACCGCCACGAAAATCATATTGCCGCGGTCTTCGGTCATTTTGCCGTAGAACATGATGTTTTCGTTTTCGGAACCGTAGAACCGCAGGTTTTCATACAGCTGCAAAGCGTAGTTTTCGCCGCGGATCCAGTTGATTTGGGAAATCAGATCCTTGATGTTGCCATCGGCGTTCCAGTCGCGGACGCGGATTTCGTACTTTTCGGAATTGTTGAATTCCTCTTTGCCGTAAATGCCGTCGTTTTCGCACAGTTCGTACCCGTTCAACATGCCGTAGGACGGGGACAGCGTCGCCGCCAGAATAAAGCGGATAATGAACGCCGACCGCGGCGCGTCGTGCAGATAGAACGGCATGATGTCGGGCGTCGTCGGAAACAGGTTGGGACGGAAGTATTCCTTCAATTCCGTCTGCGTCAATTCGGTGAAGTATTCTTCCAGCTCTTTGCGGGTTTCGCGCCACGTGAAATAGGAATAGGACTGCGAAAAGCCGATTTTAGCCAGCATCTGCATCATCGGCGGGCGCGTGAACGCCTCCGCCAGAAACAGCGTGTCGGGATAGACGCTCTGAACTTCGCGGATCACCCATTCCCAGAACGGAATGGATTTCGTGTGCGGGTTGTCGATGCGGAAAATGCGGATTCCCTCTTTCGCCCAGAACAGGAACGTGTCGCGCAGTTCCAGCCACAGGGAATCGCCCTGTTCGGCGTAAAAATCGACGTTGACGATGTCCTGATACTTTTTCGGCGGGTTTTCGGCGTATTTGATCGTGCCGTCCGGACGGAACACGAACCATTCGGGGTGTTCCTTGATCCACGGGTGGTCGGGCGAGCATTGAATGGCGAAGTCGAGGGCGACTTCCATGTCCAGTTCGCGCGCGCGGCGGACGAAAGAACGGAAATCGTCCATCGTGCCCAGCTGCGGGTGAATCGCCTTGTGTCCGCCGTCTTCCGACCCGATGGCGTAAGGCGACCCGACGTCGCCCGGTTCGCACACCAGCGAATTGTTTTTGCCTTTGCGGTGGGTGTGACCGATCGGATGGATCGGCATCAGATAAACAACGTCGAATCCCATGTCCCTGATTTCGGGCAGACGCGCTTCGCCGTCCTTGAACGTGCCGTGCACGCCCTCCCGCGTTCCCTGCGACCGGACGTCCATTTCGTACCACGCGCCGAAACGCGCGCGTTCGCGGTCGACGTAGACTTCCAGTTCGCGGTCGTAGCGCGTCGCCCTGTCGCGGTCGGGCCAGCGTTCCATGGCGTCCAGAACCTCGTCGCTCATCAGCAGGTTTGCGCATTCGTATTCGTCTTGACTTGCGTCGAAACGCGTCAGAACGTCCGCCAGAAAAGCCATGTCCTGTTCGCGGGCGTCCGGATCGCGCACGTCGGACGACGCCGCCAAACGTTCCAGCGTTTTGCGGACGATGTTTGCGCCTTCGACCAGTTCAAGGGCGACGCCCTGCCCCGCTTCGCGTTTTTTCATCGTGCCGTCGCGCCACGTGCCGAATTCGTCGACCCACGCTTCGATCGTGTAGACGTAGCGGGTGTTGTCGCCGAACCACAAAGATCCGCTCCACAGCGCCAAACCATGGTTGATTTCGGTCATCGGAGCTTCCCACCATTCGTCCGAATTCGCGTGACGGCACATCACGACGGCTTTGAGCAGATCGTGACCGTCTTTGAAAATGGCGGCTTGCACCTCCATCGTGTCGCCGACTTCGCGTTTGACGGCGTAGCGTCCGGCGCTGATTTCGGGGGCGACGTGTTCGATCGTGATCGGCGAACTGGCGGAACGGTCCATCAGACGGTTTGTTTTTTCCTTGATGACCCAGCCGCGCTTGCTGACGTCCGCGACGTCGCTGCCCGTGACGACAGGCGTCTTTTTCGGTTTGATTTTTCTTTCGCGTCCCATGGAACGGTTCTCCTTATAGAAAAAAATTTTATTCAGTATATACAAACCGTTTTTTCATTTCCAGCGTTTTAAACACTTTCGGCGCAATCGTTTTTTGATTGATTTCGCGTTCCGCCGTGCTAGCATTTCCCGTCAGACGAAAGGCGCGCGACCATGCAGAAAATCATTGACGAAATTCTTTTTCCCCACACGACGCTCAGCCGGATTTTTCCGCCCGACGCCGATTTAAAGGCGGTCAAATCGGAAATCCGCGCCGCCGTAAAGCGCGCGCTGGCGGGCGTAAATCCCGTCGACCGTCCGCGTCTGATCAACGTGTGCGGACTGCCCGCGTCGGGGAAATCCGCCGTTTGCAAAGCGATCAAAGCCGCGCACCCCGAACTGCTTTACATTTCGTTCGACGCGCTGATGGAGGAATTGCCCGTCTATCTGGCGGAACATCTGAAAGACCGTCGAAAATCGTTCGAACGCTGGGAAATTCCCGCGCGCTTCGCCGGCTATCAGCTGTTGAAGCAAGCCGTCCGGCACAAACTGCCGATTTTGTTCGAACATTCGAACGCGAACCCGCGCCATGTAGAGCTATATCAAAAGATCCGCCGGGCGGGCTACACGGTCGACATTCGCTATATCGACGCCGCGCCCGATCTGGTTTTGCCGCGTCTGGCGTCGCGGGAACGCTTCTTTTCGCCGGAACGGACGCGGGAACGCGCGGCGATTCTGTCGGAACTGCTGCCCGATTTGCGCAGAACCGCCGACGATTTCACCGTTTTGACGCCGTGGAAAGAGCCGTCTTGCCCGTAAAAGCCCGTTTTTGTTGGATTTCCGTTGAGTTTTGAAAAAAAATCGGTTAAAAATTAAAAAGCGTGAAAAATAATCAGGCTGAAAAAAAACACATTGTTTTGGGAGAGTGCAAATGGCAAAAGAAGATGAAGTCCGCGAAGCGGCGTATTATGTTTGGTTGAACAACGGCTGCCCCGAAGGCGTCGAAATCGACTGCTGGCTGGAAGCCGAAGCGCAGGAAAACGGCAAGGGCGAATGTGTCGAAGAAGAATGCTGTTGCTGCTGTTGCGAAGAGAAAGCCGCCGAACCCGTCGCGGAGGAAAAGAAAACCGTCGCTAAAAAAAGCCCTGCGAAAAAGGCTGTGAAAGCGGAAGCCGCGGAAAAGAAACCCGCCGCTAAAAAAGCCCCCGCCAAGAAAACGGCGGCGAAAAAGTAATTTCGCTTAATCCGGTTTGAAACGGCTGGGATTTTTCTCAGCCGTTTTTAATCTGAAAGAATCCCCGATGACCAAAACGCTTTTGCTGTCCTGTTGCGCGCCGTGTTCCTGCGCCGCGATCGAAAAGCTGGCGAACGACGGCGCAGATTTCACCGTTTTGTTTTACAATCCGAACATCGCCCCCGCCGCCGAATACGAAAAACGGCGCGCCGAAAACGAAAAATTCTGCCGCGAACGGAACGTGCCGTTCGTTTCCTTGGAATACGATCCGGAAAACTGGCTGTCGGCGGTCAAGGGATTGGAAAACGAGCCGGAGCGCGGACGCCGCTGTTCCGTCTGTTTTCATTTCCGCCTGAAACGCGCGATGGAATACGCGCGGAAAAACGGGTTTGACGCCGTCGCGTCCGTTTTGGGCGTTTCGCGCCATAAAAATCTGGCGCAAGTCGACGCCGCCGCGCGAAAGGCGTCCGAAGAAACGGGCGTCGCCTACGATTTCACGAACTGGCGCAAGGGCGGATTGGAACAGACGCGCCAAAAACTGGTCAAAGAAGCGGGACTGTACGCGCAAAACTATTGCGGCTGTCCGTTTTCCGCGCGAAAAAAAGACTAACCTTCGCCGCCGTATTCGATCATTTCCGCCCTGTCGACCAGTTCGGCGGGCAGGCTTTTCGACGCTTTCGCCCCCAGCGTTTTCATTTTTTCCGCCAGACCGATCGCGTTTCCCCTGCCGGTCGCCAGCTTTTTCATCGCGTCGTCATAGTTCGATCTCGCGTTTTTCAGCGCTTTGTCGACGCCCTCCATATCGCGAACGAAACCGTCCAGCTTGTCGTACAGCTGTCCGCCGATTTTCGCGATTTCCAAAACGTTTTTGTTCTGCCGTTCAATCTGCCACAGGTTTTGAACGGTGCGCAGAACCGGCAGCAGGGACGACGCCGTCGTCACCGCGATGCGGCTTTTGTAAGCGTCGGCGTAAATATCGGGATCGGCGCTGATCGCCTCGATGTACGCCTGTTCGACGGGAACGAACATAAAGACGTAATCCAGTCCCTGCTCTTTAATCAAAGATTGGTAATCCTTGGACGCCAGTTCTTTGACGTGGTCGCGGATCGCCCTGACGTGTTCCGCCAGATATTTTTTCCGATCGTCGGGATTGTCGGCGCGGGCGTAACGCATGTAGGCGTTCAGCGACACCTTGCAATCGACGATCAGGCGGCGGTTGTCCGGCAGGTTGACGATATAGTCGGGACGTTTGTTGTTGCCGTCGTCGTCCTTGCGGTTTTCCTGCGCGCAATAGTCGACGCCCTTTTCCATTCCGGAAATTTCAAACATGCGTTCCAGCTGCATTTCGCCCCAGTTGCCCTGATGTTTCGTGTTGCCTTTCAGCGCGTTTGTCAGATTTTGCGCGTCGGCGGACAGCGTTTGATTCATTTCCAGCAGCTGACGCAACTGTTGATCCATTTTGCCTTTGTCGCCCGCGTTGATCTGATTGATCTCCTCCATACGTTTTTTAAACGCGTCCAGCTGGTCTTTCAGCGGGTTCAGCATCTGCCCCAGCGATTCCTGCTGGTTTTTCTTGAAATCGACGGACTGCTCCTTTAACAGATCGGCGGACACGGACTTGAATTGCAGGGACAGGCTGTCGCGGGCGTTTTTCAATTCTTCGATTTTATCGTTCAGGTGCGCTTCCCTGTCCGCCATTCGCGCCTCCAAAGCCGCCTTTGCCGCCGTCAGATTTTTGTTTTCGGCACCCAGACGGTCGTTTTCGCCCTTCAATTCGTCCAATCGGGACCGCATGAACTCGGTTTGCCCCGCTTTTTTCGCCATATCCTCGCGCTCCGCCGTCAATTCGGCGTTTTTCCGGTACAGCGCGACGCACGCGCCCGAAGCCGCCACCAGTAAAAAAGCGATGAAATACAGCATTTTTCCCTCCGTTTTATCCGCAAAAAAAGCGGATTTGATTAAAAATCTTTTTTTCTGTTTTGTCAATCGGCGGCGCTCATTATATACTGTCGGCTCACACGTGTGAAAAGGACACCCCATGAAAAAGCTTATCGCGGTATTGATGATGACGGTTCTGGCGTCCGCGCCCGCTTTCGCCGCCCCGAAAAAAAAGGCGCGTCGGGTCGGGAAACCCGCCGCCGCAGCCGCCCCCTCGCCCGCCGACGAAAAGAACAAAGCCGATTTCGCCGCGGCGGAAAAAATGCTGTACGGGCAAAGACCGAAAACCGCGATGATCGAACTGACGCGCCTGTGCGACGACGAAGAATTTCTGCGCGCGTGTTCTCTGCTGGGGTTCGGGTACTATTCGGGACGCTACGGCATCGCCCGAAACGCGCAAACCGCGATCGGCTGGTATGAAAAATGCGCCGCGAAAGAAAAAAACTTTTTCTGTCACAAAGAGCTTGCCCGCATTTACTACCGCGCCGGCGACTACGACAAGGCGTTCGCCTATTATAAAAAGGCGGCGGTCGGCGGCGACGCCGACGGGCAGTACGGACTGGCGAAAATGTATCTGGACGGCAAAAGCGTCCACGCCGATTACGAAAAATCCCTGCGCTGGATGCGCAAAGCCGCCCACGCCCGCAAAAATCCCAGCAAAGCCGCCCGTTGCGCTTTGGTCGAAATGTCGTATTTCGGCATCGGCATGCGCCGCAGTCTGAAAGACACGAAATACTGGCTGAAACTGTGCGAAACGCCGCTGATACGCGCGCTGATGTCGTTTTACGGACACGGCGTCCCGCGCGACAGACGGCGGGCGCGCGACATCTTGGTTTCCGCGGATTTAAAGGAAACGCTGGCGGATTGGAACGATCTGACCGGACAGTCCGGTCCGTCCGCCGGCAAAAAGACCGTGCGCGACCAGAACATCGCCGAAGACTGCCTGAAAAGCAAGCCGTTTTTCGAATCGGCGCGCAACACGCCCGACATCGCGACCTACGCCGTCAAAATTTTCGATCCCGATTTCTACCGCAGTTTCGACGTCCACGACGGCTATGTCGAAAAAGCCGGCATCGGCGATCAGACGTTCGAAGCCTGCGGCATCACCTTTTACACGACGTTGGAACGCAAACGCCTGCTGAACAAAGCGCTGAAAAACCGCGACGTGATCAAAATCAGCCGCTACACGAACGCCTGTCTGGGGGCGGAAACGACCGGCGTGTGCGATTTGAACCTGAACTGGCGCGAAGAGGACACCGAAGAATGACCGCGAAGAAAACGATTGCCGCCGCCCTTGCCGGACTGGTTGCCTTTTTAACCGCCGGACATGCCGACGCCGCGCGGCGGACGGCGTATCAATACGCCTACATTCCGAAAACGTCGTCGCCCACGATTTACAACCTGCTGTACAAACGGCGGGAAAAATGCGCCGTCGGGGAAAAGAAAGACTACCCGAAACAAAAATTCGGCGCGTGCGCGTCCTGTCCCGACGGCACGGTCTACATGATCGACGACGTGAAAAACAAAGCTTACTGTTTTAAATGTCCGGCGGGAACTTTGACGGTAAAGCGTTCCGGCTATCCGATGTGCCTGTCGGCGTATCCCGTCGTCGCGGGAACAGCGCAAAAACCGGACGGGAGCGCCGTTTCCGACGACGAGCTGGAACGCATGGCGTCGAAACTGGGCGCGGATTACAAAACGGGTTTGCCCCGCCCGCCGGTCGAACGGGAAAAGACCTTTCACAACAAAGAGCCGCTGAAAAACGTCTGCCCGTCCGATTTTCCGGACGACGAAAGCGCGCGCAAACAAATCGACATCTGCCGCAGACTGGCTGAAAAGAACGATTTTCTATGCCCTTACGTCGAAAAAAACGCGGACGGAAAATGGATTTGCCGCGCGTGCCCGAAAAACGCCCCCTATAAAAACAGGCAGGGCGGCTGTTTCAACTGCCCCTACGGCGAGGAAATGACCGAACTGGAAGACGGCACGCCCGTTTGCGCGTCCGCCGCTCCGCCGAAAAAGAAAACCGTCAAGCCCGCCGCTAAAAAAGGAAAAAGCGTCAAAAAATCCGCGAAAGCGAAAAAGAAAGCCGCTTCGAAATCCAAAGCGGCCGTGAAATCGAAATCCCGAAAACGCTGAACCGTCAGGATTGTCCGCGCGCCAGATCGACGAAAACGCCGTGCAGCGTGCGCACGTCCTGCGACGTCAAATCCGCGCGCATGAAAATGTTGCGCAAATTCCGCATCATGCGCGGTTTCTTTTCGGGGGATTTGAAATAGCCCGCGTCGTCCAGCTCCCGCTCCAAACGGGAAAACAAGTGTTCGATTTCCGCCTTGTTCGCGGGTTCGGTGTTCGGCATCGACAAAACGCGGTCGGGCGTTTCGTCCGCCAGACGGAAGACCTCGTACCCGACCAGCAGAACCGCCTGCGCCAAATTCAGCGAACAGTGGCGCGGATTCAGCGGAATATTGACGATCGTATCCGCGTACGCCAGATCGCCGTTTTCCAGCCCCGTGCGTTCCGGACCGAACAGCACGCCGCATTTCACGCCGGCGGACCGCAAAGCGCAAATTTCCCGCGCCATGCCCTGCCCCGTCAGGACGGGTTTGATCATGTCGCGCGGACGCCCCGTCGTCGCGTACACTTTCTGCAAATCCTCAACCGCTTCGGCGACCGTTTTAAACACTTTGGCGTTGCGCAGAATTTCGTCCGCGCCCGAAGACGCCGCGACCGCGCGGTCGGACAAATGGTCTTCGTCCGGATCAACCAGCCGCATTTCGTCGATGCAGCAATTCATCATCGCGCGCGCCGCCGTCCCGACGTTTTCAGCCAGTTGCGGACGCACCAGAATAAAAATGGGGGCGGTGACGCCCTGCTTCGCCGGAATCATTTTTTCGCGCCTCTTTTGCGTTTTTTGGCGGATCCGCTCATCAATTCCTTTTGCGTTTCCAACAGGGTTTTGAAACTGACGCCCAGATTTTTTTCGGCTTCGCGGATAACGGCGCGGCGCTGTTTGGCGATGTCTTCCTTGCCGTTGATTTCGACGGGTTTGATTTTTTGAAACGCGTCGTTCATCAACCGCGCCGACTTTTCCGGATTTTTCCGGATTTCGTCCTCCAACCCGTCGGGCAGCTCAATGCCCTGCTTGCGCATGATCGCGACGGACAAAGCCGCCTGTTCCGCGGAAATTCCGCCGAATTCGGCGGCGGGATCGTTCTGTTGCTGCGCCTCTGCCGCGCCCAATCCCTCGGGAACGGCGTCCAACTTTAAGAAATCGTCGATCGTCAAAGACCCGATGTCTTGAATTTTCTGCCCCGCTCGCACGTCATTTTTTTCCAGCCGTTCTTTCCTGTCATAAGCGGCGGCGACCTTTTTCGCCTGTTCGGAAATGCTTTCGGCGGCGCAAACCGCCGTCGAAACGCCCGCCAAAGCGGCGCACATCAAGAATTTAAAGCGATTGTTCATGATCCCTCCCGTTATCCAAAGGCGACAAAACAATATACTCTCAATCCGTCCGTTTGGCGACAAAAATCTGCACGGCGCGACGGACGCGCAGACGGGAAACGGCGCGGGCATAGCCTTTTTCCGATATTTCCGTTCGAACCGCCGGCGGTTTAAAATAAGAAAAAAAAGGAGTTTTGATATGGCTGTTTCTAAAAACGCGACATCGTCGGCTTATCCCGTTTTGGCACTGTGCGGCGTCACGGGGGCATTCTTCGCTTTTGTCGCCACCCAATTTTGGGAAAAGATCCAATACGTCGAAAATCCCCTGCCGTTTCCGACGACGCGGCTCGTCTTTTTCCTGTGCTGCATCGCGGCGTATCTGGCGCAGGGCGTCGCGTTCGTTTTGATCGACGGCGCGGACGACGCCGAATCGGCGAAACCGTATTTTTGGGGACAGTTTGTTCTGACGGCGCTCTGGCTGCAACTGTTTTTCGGTATGGAACTGTTCATCGGCGCCCTGTTTGAACTGCTGCTGACGTTTTTCGTCTACATGCTGACGTTCGCGGCGTTCCGGAAAATCGATCTGATCGCGGGCGCGCTGATGATTCCCGCCGGCATAGTCATCGGATTCGTCGCCTTTGTGAACTGCTGGTTCGTCATCGTTTAGCTTTTCGCGAAAAAGCGGCTTTGAATTTTCATTCAAAGCCGCGTCAAACGCAAAGAAACGGGAAAAAGTCAGCGCCGACCGCCGTTCACCCTGCCGGCGGCGACGGACAGACTGAGTCTGTTTATTTTCGATTTGTTTTTCCCTTTGCCCCGTTCGGCGGGTTTGCCGTCGCGGACTTTCAGCGTTTCCAGCGTCGGATCGGGAACTCTGCCCGTTTTCATTTCGCGCACGGCAAAGAATTTTTTGGCGACTTTGTACGTTTTGGCGCAAATCGACAGCTTGTCCTCGTTTTCCAAAACGTCCAAATTGTCCGCCCAATAGCATTTTCCGTCCGCGTTGCGGCAAAACAGCCGCACCGTGTCGGCGGAATTAGCCTGTTTCGAATAACGCGGCATTCTGTTTTTGGGACCGCGCATCGCTTCGTTCATCACGTCCGTGATGTAGCCCTCTTCGTATCCCTCGACCATGTCGATGTCCGTGTACCAGGCGTTGAAAGCCGCTTGCAGCATTTTGTCGGACACTTTGGCGTCGGGCTTGCGCACCGCCTTGGCGAAAGCTTGGGCGATTTCGACGGAATCGTCGGCAAAGTCGTTCCAGGGACCCGCGTTTCCGGAATTGACCTTGATTTCATGGCACGTCGCGGCGGCGGCGGATTCGGCGTCCGCTTCCATCGCGCGCTGGTACATCAGCTCGCTTTTCAGGTCGAACACGCCGAAACGGTCGTCCCCACCGTTCACGAACTGTTGCGCGTGCCGCCCCTCGTGCGCCAGCGTCGCGATCAGCAGTTCGTCCGTCAGACGCGGGTTCAGCGACAATATTCTGGTTTCCTTGTCGCAATAGCCGCACGTTCCCTTTTGATTTTCCATAATCAGCGTGTAGCCGCCCTTTGCCGCGTCTTCCAAAACGGCGCGTCCGAACGGCGAATTTTCGGCGATCGTGTTGATGAATTTCACCAGCCGCCTTTCGTCGCCTTTTTTAAACCGGTTGTCGCGCCCGCAGACCGCGATGTCGATCAGCGGTTTTTCATCGAATTTTTCCGCGCCGCGGCGTTCGGCGTTCATAGCGGCTTTCAGCGATTTTGATGCCATGTTTTTTCTCCAAAACGACTTTTCTTAAAAAATACGGCATTTTGACAAAAAATCAAACACTTTTTTTGTCGATTTTTTCGTTTTTTTTCGATGCCGCGCGACAAAAGGCTTGCCGTTCCGCCGTATCAGGCGTATCCTGTAAAAAGTTGAAACCTTTGCCGTAAAGGAGGGGATTTTTCTCTTTTTGCCCGAAGAGAACTTTTTAGACTTGAATTTTCGTTTGTTCGCGGGTATTGTGTCCGCGAACAGATGATTTTGTTTCTATCGGAGATTATCTCCCTCTTACAAAAGGATGTGATTTTAATGGTACAGGTTATTGTACGTGACAACAATGTCGATCAGGCTTTGAAGGCTTTGAAGAAAAAGATGCAGCGCGAAGGCGTTTTCCGTGAAATGAAATTGCGCCGCAACTTTGAAAAACCCTCTGAAAAGAAAGCCCGCGAAAAAGCCGAAGCTGTTCGCCGCGCCCGCAAGCTGGAACGCAAGCGTTTGGAACGCGACGGGTTCTAAGCCCGCTTGACGCGAATTAAAAGGCGGAAGCGAAAAGCTTCCGCTTTTTTTTGCGCCGCTTCGCATTTCGTCCATTTTGTCCAAAACACTTGACGCCGATGTCGTTGTCGTGTTATATATAGAGAAACAACGAAAGAGGCTTTCCATGGAAAACACCGCCGCCGTCACGGAACGGGAAAACGTTCGAATATCCGCTCAAAAACTGCATCGCGACTGGAAACTTTTACAGGCGCGCCAAATGCACCGCGGACGCAAGCGTCAAGCCGAAAAGACGGGACGCGACATCTCGACCGCCCTGTTTCTGCTGAAACGCGAGGGGCGCGCGCCAACGGATCCGCGATCCCACAAACGGCGCGTTGAAAATCTGCGCGCCGATTACGCGCGGGAACGGGCGCGCAAAACCTACACGGCGTACATCATTTCCGAATACATGAAGCGAATCCGCGAGGACGGCTGGGCGGCGGTGGAAGCCGGACTGCCCGTCGAATTGCGCGAGGTTTTGTTAAAAGCTTGCGAAAGCAAAGGGATTTCGACGACGGGCAAAGGCGAAAAAGCCAAAGAAAACGAAGCCAAACGTCGGGCGGAAAACACCAAAGCGGCGAACAAAAAAACGCCTGCCGCCGGCAACGCCGCCGCTTTTGCCGCGCCGTTCGCCGCCGCGTTCAATCCGGACGCCTATATCGAAAGCAAAATTCCGGCGGACATCGCGCCGGAAAAACGCGCCGCCCTGATCGAATCCGAAAAAGCCGCGATGCGTCATCTGGAACGCCTGCTGTCCCTTTCCCATGCGTTCGAGGACGAAAAAATCGCCGCTTACGCCCCGACGTTCGTCAATTCCAATTCCGTGACGGTCAAATATCAAACGACCGTGAACGGGAATATCGTCGACGAAACCGTCAGCGGCGACAGGGTCAATAAAACGAAAATCGTTTTGGACGAAGGGAAACACCTGTTTGAACAGTGGGAAAGCGGTCGGTCTTTAAGCGAAGCGGAACAAAAACGCTTGAATATGTGGCTGCAAAAAGGCGTTAAATCAAGCATGGATTTCGTCCCGAAAGACGGCGAAGAAAAGTCCTTGGCGTCTAAGAAAGCCGGACAGATATCCGAAAAGGGCTTGACGGGAAAATTCGCCGAACGGCTGACGGCTGAAAAAAGCGTCCATGAACAGACGCAAGCGGAAAAAGCGCTGAAAAACATCGACGCCAAACTGGCGCAGGCGGAATTTGTCGTCAGAAAACAAAAAGCCGGCTTGACTTTGGACGCCGATGAAAAACGCCTGTTGGAATTCGCGCAAAACACGCTGGGCGAAAAGACGGGCGGCAAGAATGAAAGCGAACCGCTGACGCCGGAACGGCTGGCGGAAATGCGCCGCCCCGAAAACAGAAAGGCGCTGATCGAATTCGGCAAGGGCGAAAAACCGTTCGTCAGCGACGAATACGGCACGATGATTTCCGTTGAAAAACAGCTTGCCGCCCTGCGCGAATCTCCGGCGAAATATGCGGAAATGAACGCGAAAAGCGCGTTTCCGAAAGGTCGGACGTTCAATCCCCTGAACGTCAAAGCGGGAACGAGCGTTGAAAATTTCAACCTGCTTTGCCAAAAATCCGCGCGGGATAAAAAGAATCCCGACCGCAAAGCCGTGAAGTTTTTCGCCGCCAAACTGAACGAATTTGCCAAAAAGAACAAGGAAACGACCGTTTCCGCCGCGGCGATCGACTATGCGCGCCGGGCTTTGGCGGACAAACAGAGCCAAAAGGGCAAAAAACGCGGCAACGCCAAAGAAAACGGCGGCGAACGGAAAGAACAAACCGTTCAGCCGAACGAAACGTCGCGCGTCGAAAACGCCCTGCGCAAAGCGGCGATCGAAGCGCGCAAGCAGGAAACGCTTAATTCGATAAAATCCGCCGCCCGCGCCGTTCCCGCGAAGACGGGATTGATGCAAAAGCTGACGGAGCGGCGATCGAACGCGCCCGCCTCTCCTTCGCCGGTTCAAACAGTCCTCGCCGTCAAACGCCAAAAGGACGCGGGACGCTGATTATTCCACGGGAACGGCTATTTGCGTCACAAAACGCGTGTCGTCGGAGGAAACCGTGTTGTCTATCAACGCGATTTCCCGCGAAAAGCCGTTAATTTTCAAACCGTTTTCCCGTATGAACGTCATCAGTTCGCGGTAATGCCCGCCCGCTTGGGCGTGGGTGCCGCAAAAACGAACCACCGCCGCCCGCGTTTCGGGACAGCGAATGACGGCGCCGTCGTCGAATATGTCTTCATCGTCTAAAATCAGGAAAAAAATTTCATATTTTCCAAAGTTCCCTTTTTCCAAATTTTCGATCGAAACGCCCGCCCCCACTTTTCCCAGAAAGAGAACCGCTTCCTTTTGCTTTTCCCCCAACTTGTCGACGGGCGGTTCCATGTCCAGAAAATTTCCGATCTCGCGCGGATCTTTGACGGCGACCATGCGGCAAGGCGGCAACAACTTCAGTTCGATCCGATTCAACCGGACGGTTTCGGCGTCAAACAGCCAGTTTAAACGATTGTCTATTTTCCGCTCAATCCTTTGCAGTTCCGCTATTTTTCGGACAACCGTTTCCTTTTGGCGGCGCAACATGTCTTTCAATCCGCCGACATCTCTGTTTTTCACAAAGCGGACTATTTCGTCCAGCCCCACGCCCAGCGTTCTCAAATACCGAACGGTGTTTAATATTTCAAACTGCCGGTAACCGTAATAACGGTAGCCGTTTTCAGAATCGACGTATTCCGGAATCAGCAAACCGATCCGTTCGTAATAGCGCAAAGTTTCAACGCTGATTTTGAATTTTCGCGCGACCGCGCCGATTTGAAACAAACCGTTTTTACTCATTTTGATTCTTTCCCGTCAATTTTTGAAAAGCAATCAGGCAAATCGCGCAAGACAACAAAGACCCCGCGGGCGACGTCAATCCCATCGGATACAATGTTTCGGGAAAAGCGTTCGACGTCAGACAAGCTCCCGGGACGCGGACGATCGCTATTGAAACGATATTGTGCAAAAACGACAGTTCGGATCTGCCCGCCGCGCAAAAATAGCCGCTGAAACAGAACGACACCCCCGCGAACAGGCAATCCCACACATAGCCGCGAAGATACGCCCCGCCCGCTTCGGCGACCGCCGCGTCGTTTGTGAACGCTCCGACGACGGGAACGGCGACATACTGCGTCGCGACGGAAACCAGCGCGCCGTACAACACGGCTGTTCCCATGGCGCACCATAATGTTTCGATCGCGCGGTCGAATTTTTTAGCCCCGATGTTTTGCGCCCCCAAAGCCGACACGGCGGACAGCATAGACGACGGGACCAAAAACAAAAAACCGATCACTTTTTCGACAATTCCGACGGCGGCGGCGTCCGTCAATCCGCGCCGGTTGGCGATAATCGTAATAACGATAAAAGCCACTTGTATAAAGCCGTCCTGCAAAGCGACCGGTATCCCGATTCTCAGCAATTTAGCCATAACGGGTTTTCTGATTTTAAAATCGCGTTTTTTCAATGAAACGCCGGCGTCGCGGCGGCAAATCGCATACAGGGAAACGGCGACGCTGACCGCCTGCGACAGCACCGTTCCCAGCGCCGCGCCGGTCGCCCCCATGTCCATGACGCCGATAAAGACATAATCCAAAACAATGTTCGCCGCGCACGCTACGGCGATAAAAAGCATCGGGCTTTTGGAATCGCCCAGTCCGCGGAAAACGGACGCGATAACGTTGTACGCCGTGATGAAAGGAATCCCTGCGAAACAAATCGTCAAATAGACCGTTGTTTCCGCAACGGCGGACGACGGAGTCGACATTGCCGCCACGACGGATTTGACCGACGCGAGCAAAACAACCGTTAAAACGACGGCTGCCGCCGAAAACAACACCGACGTGTTGCCGATATTGAACGCGGCGCGTTCTTTTTTGCCGGCGCCGACGGCTTGAGCGACGCCGACCGTCGTCCCCATCGCCAAACCGACAATTACCACGGTCAGCATATGCATGACCTGAGATCCGATGGAAACCGCCGTTGTTTCAGCCACGCCGTCGAACCGTCCTATAATGAACAAATCCGCCATTCCGTACAGAGTTTGCAAAAAGTACGCGACAAAATACGGAACGGAAAAATCGGCGACATTTTTAAAAACGCTTCCTTCGGTCAGATTATTTCGCATCGCTATCCTCCTGCGGCAATACCCGTTACGGCGGTTATAAACTCCGTAACGATTATAGAGTCAAGCGTTTCGAAAAAATATCGCTTTCATCTGCGAACACGGGGGGGAACCGTGCCGTCGCGAAATCAAATCACAAAAAGAAACACCGCCGCGGACGAACCGAAGCGGTGTTTCTTTTCGTAAAAAGTTTATTTCGCGGAAATCAGGTTAAGCGAATTGCCGACCAGATTTTCGTAATCCAGTCCCGTTTCCTTTTCAAACTGTTTCAAAGCGATCTTCGCGCCGTTTGAAAACGGATCGTTTTGTTTTTTCAGTTCGTTCATCGCCTTGAAAATGCGATTGCGCACCGCCGCGGGAGCGTTTTTCACCTTGCTTTCAAACGACGTCGGAATTTTATAGCCCATGTTGCGCAAATGCTGCGTGATCGACAGCATGTTGTGCATGTTGACTTCGGGCGCCGTGGCGCGCTGACCGTAATCCGTGCCCCACGTTGTCAGTTCCCCCGTAAATTCGGGCATTTTCGTGTTCCAGATGTTGTTGCTGCCGCCCGCGTACGTCGGCTGGTACGGTTGGGAACCGTACACGACGGGTCCGACCTGCTGAACGTGAACGACGCCCGTGTTCGCCGCCCCCGTCTGAACGTTGCCGTAATAGCTCTGCTGATATTGCGGCTGTTGTTGAACCTGTTGCTGTTGTTCCTGCGCCGCCGCCCACGGATCGGTCGGCAACGACTGCGCTCGGGCAAAAGACGCCGTCAACACCACAGCCAAAGAAAGCGTCGCCGCCAAGCGGCTGTTTGTTTTGTCTTGTGTTTTTTTCATCGCACCCTCGCCGATAAAATTTCAATTCTTTTTACAGGATACTCCTTTTTAAAAAAAAGGAATAGTGACAAATATGTTTCACCGCCGTTCAAAACGGAAAAAAGGGCGATTTACGCCCTTTTCCACTGCGTTCCGTTCGGCGTGTCCTCGATGACGACGCCCATGTCCGCCAATTTCTTGCGCACGGCGTCGGCGGCGGCGAAATCTTTGGCTTTGCGGGCGTCGGCGCGTTTTTGGATCAACGCTTCGATTTCCGCTTCCTCCGGCGCGTCCGCCCGCGTTCCCGCGCGGAACCATTCTTCGGGATCCTTGTACAGCAATCCCAGCAGATGCGCGGAAGCCAGCAGTTCGCGTTTAACGCGCTTCTGTTCCCCGGCGTCTTCCGCTTTGTTCAAAGCGGACAGCAGGGAATGCAGAACGGCGATCGCTTTCGGCGTGTTCAAATCGTCTTTCAGCGCGTCGACCAGCTCTTCGTCCGGTTCAGCGTCCGTCAAGTCGACGGCGGGCGTCGCGCGCAAAGCCGCGTAGAATCGATCCATCACCTGTTTCGCCTGTTTCAGCCCGTCGGGCAGCCAGTTCAGCGGCTGATGATAATGCGTTCCCAGCGTGTACAGGCGGAACGCCTCGCCCGGCACTTGGTCGAGGATTTCGCGAATGGTGAAGAAATTGCCCAGCGATTTGGACATTTTTTCGCCGTTGACCATCAAATGCCCGTTGTGCAACCAGTATTTGGCGTAGAAATCGTGTCCGAAAGCGCAGCACGACTGCGCGATTTCGTTTTCATGATGCGGAAAGATCAAATCCTGACCGCCGCCGTGAATGTCGAACGTTTCGCCCAGATACTTGCTGCTCATCGCGGAACATTCCAGATGCCAGCCGGGGCGACCGCGTCCCCACGGACTTTCCCAGCCGGGCTGGGTGTCGTCGGACGGCTTCCACAAAATGAAATCGGCGGCGTCGCGCTTGTACGGAGCGACTTCGACGCGCGCGCCCGCGATCATCTCGTCCATCGAACGGTGCGACAGGCAACCGTAGTTTTTCATCTTCGCGACGCTGAACAGGACGTGTCCCTGCGCTTCGTAAGCGTAGCCGTTGTCGACCAGTTTTTGCACCAGCGCGATCATTTCGGGAATGTGCTGCGTCGCGCGCGGTTCGACGTCGGGCGGCAGAGCGTTCAATTCGGCGATGTCTTCGTGAAAAAAGCGCGCCGTGCGTTCCGTGATGACGCTGATCGGCTCGCCGGATTCCTGCGATTTTTTAATGATTTTGTCGTCAACGTCCGTGATGTTGCGGACATAGGTGACTTTCGGATACAGCTGTTTCAGCAATCTGTACAGCGTGTCGAAAACGATGATCGGGCGCGCGTTGCCGATATGGGCGCGGTCGTACACCGTCGGACCGCAAACGTACATGCGGACATTGTCCGGATTCAGCGGAACGAACTCTTCTTTTCTGCGGGTCAAAGTATTGAATACGGTAAAAGTCATTTTCATTATCCTTGCAAACGCGCGATGGTTTTTTCACGCCCCAGAACGGGCAACAGCGCTTTCAGTTCGGGTCCCTGTTCGCGCCCCGTCAAAGCCAGACGGATCGGGTGGAACAGATCCCTGCCCTTTCGCCCCGTCTTTTCCTTGACGACGGCGGTCCAAGCCTGAAACGTCGTTTCGTCGAACCCGCCCGACGGCAACAGCTCCGCCGCCCGGCGGCAGAAAGCGCGGTCGTCGCCGTCCAGTTCGAAACTTTCGTCCGTATAGCAGATCTTTTCCCATTCGGCGATGTCGGCGATTTTGTCGATGTTCGGGCTGACCGCCGTCCAGAAATCCGCCGCGATTTCCTTTTCGCCGCGTTCGCGCAAGCGGGCGTTCACGGCGTCCAAAGGCATGGACCGCACGACGCGCGGGTTCAGTTTGAACAAATCGCCGGTGTCGAAATGCGGCTGGGCGCGACCGAAACGGGTCAAATCGAAATGCCCCGCCAGCTCTTCCCAACCGTGACAGACGACGACGGGATCGGACGTTCCCAAACGCGCCAGCAGACACGCGATCGTCATCGGCTCGACGCCCTGTTCGCGCAATTCGCGGGAACTTAAAGACCCCAGCCGCTTCGACAGCTTTCCCTCGCGTCCCGTCAGCAAAGGCGGGTGCCCGAACACGGGCGGCTTCGCGTCCAGCGCTTCGAACATCTGGATTTGAACCGCCGTGTTGGTGACGTGGTCTTCGCCGCGGATAACGTGAGTCACGGCGAAATCCGCGTCGTCAATGGCGGACGGCAGCATATACGGGAAAGTCCCGTCTTCGCGCACGACGATCGGATCGCTGAGGTGCGCGCCGTTATAGGAACAATGCCCGCGCACCATGTCGTCCCACGACACTTCGCGGTGTTCCAGCTTGAAACGGTAATGCGGACGGCGTCCGTCGGATTCCAGTTTAGCCCTGTCTTCGGCGGTCAGCTTCAACCCCGCGCGATCGTACACGGGCGGCAGTCCCCGCGCGCGCTGGCGGCGGCGTTTGTATTCCAGCTCTTCCGCCGTTTCATAGCACGCGTAGACCAGACCGCGGCGTTTGAAATCCTCCAGCACCCGATTATAGCGATCCAGCCGTTTCGACTGGTGTTCCAGCCTGTCCCACGGAATCCCCAGCCAGCGCATGTCTTCGTACACGGCTTGTTCGTATTCGGGTTTCGACCGTTCCGTGTCCGTGTCGTCCATGCGCAAAACGAACGTAAAATCCTCGCCCGTCGTTTTTTTCGCGCTCAGCGCGTACAGATAATTCAACAGCGCGGTGCGCAGGTTCCCGATATGCATGTATCCCGTCGGGCTGGGGGCGAAACGAACAGTAATCACGTTTTTAAACCTTTTTGGTAATCGGATAGTGCCAATCCCCGTCGAACGAACGGCGGGACAGTTTGACACCGGGCGCCCCCTGTGTACGCTTAAATTCGCTGCGATGCAACAGCGTATAAACCTTGCGGACGACGGATTCGTCGAATCCCGCCGCGACGGTTTCGTCAATCCCCTCGTCGTTTTCGATCAGACGCTTCAAAATCGCGTCCAGCGTTTTATAAGGCGGCAGAGAATCCTCGTCCTTTTGATTCGGGCGCAGTTCCGCGGTCGGCGCTTTGGTGATCAGACGGTCGGGCATGATTTTGTGCACGTCGTTTTTAATCCAGCGGGGGTGGTGCGCGTTGCGCCAGCGCGCCAAAGCGTAGGCGTCCGTTTTGTAAATGTCTTTGATGGGGGCGTAACCGCC
>DJRZ01000039.1:17040-17684 GCA_002440235.1 Alphaproteobacteria bacterium UBA6347 | reverse complement strand
GATTTTGATTACGCACGACCCGCGGCTGATCGAATTGACCGCCGACAGGCTGTGGCTGGTCGACGGCGGACGGTGTCAGCCATACGACGGCGATTTGGACGACTACCGGGAACTGCTGGCGCAAAAGGCGCGCGTGCAAAGCGCGGGAAAAGCGGTCGAAAAAACCGACAAAGCCCCCGCCGTTTCCCGCAGGGACGAACGCCGCGAAGCCGCCGAAAAACGCCAGCTTCAAGCGCCGATTCGCAAAAAAATCAAAGAGTTGGAAGCCAAACTTGACAAACTGAACGAACAAAAGGAAAAGGTCGAGGACATGCTGGAAGATCCGACCATGTACATGATCGGACTGAACGCGGCGAAGGTCAAAAACCTGCAAATATCGCTCGCCCAGCTGAACGGCGAAATCGACGCGGCGGAACAGGAATGGCTGGAACTGTCCGAAGAACTGGAAAAAACGGTTTAAAACGAAAGCCCCGTTTCGGAGGGCTTTCGGACATGCTCCGAAAGCTCGCCGCCCCGAGAAAAAGTCGGGGATACGTTTCGTTTTCGCAAAGCGGCGGCGTCTATCCGCGAAACAACCGCGGCAAAAACAAGACGGAAAAAGGACGTTTTCTTTACGCTTTACATTCGGGCGGCGTTTCGGTTAA
>DJRZ01000039.1:15437-16901 GCA_002440235.1 Alphaproteobacteria bacterium UBA6347 | reverse complement strand
TCGTCGTCGTCAACACCTGCGCCGTCACGGGCGAAGCCGAACGCCAGTGCCGTCAGGCGATTCGCAAAGCCCGCCGCGAACACCCCGACGCTTTTCTGGTCGTCACGGGATGCGCCGCGCAGGTTCACCCCGAACTGTACGCCAAAATGCCCGAAGTCGACCGCGTTCTGGGCAACCGCGAAAAACTCGACCCCGCAGCCTTTGCGCCGCAAAGCCCCGACCTCGCCGTTTCCGACATCGACGCGCCCGCCGGTTTCGAAAGCGTCGAACCCGTTTCCTTTGACGGGCGGTGCCGCGCTTTCATTCAAATTCAGCAGGGGTGCGACAATCACTGCACTTTCTGCATCATTCCGCAGGCGCGCGGCAAAAGCGTCTATCTGGGCGCGGACAAGATTCTGCATTACGCGCGCGTTCTGGTCGACAAGGGGTTTTGCGAAATCGGACTGACGGGCGTCGACATCACGGACTATCCCGATTTTGCCGGACTGGTCGCCGGTTTGACGAAAGTCGACGGGTTGAAACGTCTGCGGCTGGGATCGCTCGACCCCGCGTGCGTGCGCGGCGACCTGATCGCGCTGTTCGGCGAAACGGACGTGTTGCAGCCGCATCTGCACCTGTCGGCGCAGGCGGGCGACGATCTGGTTCTGAAACGCATGGCGCGCCGCCACACCCGCGAAGACATCATACGCCTGTGCGAACGGGTGCGCGCCGTCCGTCCCGACGTTGTTTTCGGCGCGGATTTCATCGCGGGCTTTCCGACGGAAACCGAAGCGATGTTCCGCAACACGCTGGATCTGGTCGAAACGGCGAACATCACGCATCTGCACGTCTTTCCCTATTCCGAACGGTCGGGGACGCCCGCCGCGAAAATGCCGCAAGTTCCCGTTCAAACGCGCAAGGAACGCGCCGCCCGTCTGCGCGAAAAGGGGGAAAGCTTGCTTTTTGATTACATGCGGGGCAAAATGGGACAAACGGCGGTTGTGTTGTGCGAAACCGAACGCAAGGGGTTGTGCGAACACTACCTGCCCGTCCGTCTGGACAGGGATTGCGCCGCGGGGCAAATCGTCCGCGCGCGGCTGACGGGAATGCGGGACGGCGTTTTTGAAGGGAGCGTGCTGTAATGTCTTGGTTTGAACGGATTAAACGGGGATTGTCGCGCACCGCCGCGCCTTTGGTGTCCGGCATCGGCGGTCTGCTGACGAAACGGCGGCTGGACAAAGACGCGCTGACCGACATCGAAGATTTATTGATCATGGCGGACGTCGGCGCGAAAACGGCGGCTTCCCTGACCGCCGAACTGGCGCGGGAAAAGTTCGACAAAGAGGTTTCCGACACCGAAGTCCGGACTTTCTTCGCCGACAAAATAGCGCAAAGACTGGAACCGGTCGCGCGCCCGCTGGACATCGACGCCGCAAAAAAGCCGTTCGTGATTTTAATGGTCGGCGTCAACGGCGCGGGCAAAAC
>DJRZ01000039.1:6243-15373 GCA_002440235.1 Alphaproteobacteria bacterium UBA6347 | reverse complement strand
GCCGCCGCCGACACGTTCCGCGCCGCCGCCGTCGAACAGCTGAAAGTCTGGGGCGAACG
Source organism: Alphaproteobacteria bacterium UBA6347 (assembly GCA_002440235.1). Lineage (GTDB taxonomy): Bacteria > Pseudomonadota > Alphaproteobacteria > CAAGCB01 > CAG-977 > UBA11549. The sequence continues at coordinate 15,314 of DJRZ01000039.1, read as the reverse complement.
CGCGGGGTGTCCCGTCGTTTCCAAACCGACCGGCGCGGACGCCGCGGGACTGGTGTTCGACGCTTTGGTCGAATCGAAACGGGACGGCGACGACGTTTTGTTCATCGACACGGCGGGACGTCTGCAAAACAAATCCGAATTGATGGACGAACTGCAAAAGATCGTCCGCATCATCAAAAAACAAATTCCCGACGCGCCGCACGCCTGTTTGCAGGTTTTGGACGCGACCGTCGGACAAAACGCCCGTTCGCAGGTCCGGCTGTTTTCCCAAGCCGTCCCCGTCACGGGATTGATTTTAACCAAACTGGACGGCACGGCGAAAGGCGGCGTGCTGGTCGCGCTGGGCGAAGAATTCGATCTGCCCGTGCCGCTGATCGGCGTCGGCGAGCAAATCGACGATTTGCAACCGTTCGACGCCGGCGATTACGCGCGGTCGCTGATGGGCTTGACGCAAGAGGAGGTCGCATGACGCAATCCGACCGGAAAAAAATGGGTTCGGGAATTTACATTTCCGCGCAGGACGCCCTGCCCGCCCTGCTGTTGGTCTTGTGTTCCTTTTTAAAGACGTTCGCCGTCGGGACGCTGGACGCCGGCGCGTCGGTGCAGTTCCTTGTCCGGAACGAGGGGCAGTTCATTCCGCAAATTCTGACGGCGACCGCCGTTTTGCTGGTTCCCGTCTGGCTGTTTTTGTCGCGGCTGGGTGAACGTCATCAGCGCGCCCCCGCGCATTTGCTGTTCGGCGCGGCGGCGGTCACGCTGTTGTTCGCCGTTTTGACGCCGCTGACGGGGCGTCCCGTTCTGTCAAGCGCCGTCATGGTCTGGCGCGAAGTGTTCCGCGTCGTCGCGGAAACGGCGTTCTGGGTGGTCGCTTTCCGTTTCGGCGTTTTCAACGGCAAGCTTAAAACCCTGTCCGCCGTTTTGATCGCCCAAGCCGCCGCCGCGCTGGCGACGGGCGGTTTTCTGGCGTTCGCGTCCGACGGGCGCGTCGCGCTTTCCGTTCCGGCGGCGGCGGTCGCCGCGTACGGCGCCGCGCTGATTTTGCGCGCCCTGATCAACAACGGGGACGCGCCGATCGCGGAAAAAGTCGCATTGAAAAAGCGCGCCCTTAAAATCGTCGGCAGCGAAACGAAACAGCGCCGTTTGTACCTGTGTTTCTACTTTACGGCGGCGGTTCTGTTTTTCGCGTCGGGATTTTTCGAATACTTTTTCCTCAGCGAAACGGCGTGGCGCGCCGCCGACGACGCCGCGGCGACCGCGCGCGTGTTCGCGGGGCTTTACCTGTTGCTGGGCGTTTTGATCGCGGGACTGTTCCTTTCCGTTAAAAAAGGCGAAAGTTCGCTGTTTTCGATGCTGTATCTGATGCCGTTCGCGCTTGCCGCGGCGGCGTTCGGCGGCGGATACGCGCTGTTTTCCGTCGTTGTCGCCGCCCGTTGCGTTTGGGAACTGACGACCGTCGAAGCGCGCGAAGACACTTTGCAATCCCTGCCTTTGGCGATTTCGCCGCGCGCGGGATTCCGCATGACGATCATGCGCAAATCGATCGTTGAACCGCTGTCGCTGGCGGCGTGCGGCGTCTTTTTGTGGAACGTCGAAGACGTGATGACGGAATCGGATCTGATCGCGTGCGCGGCGGGTCTGGCGGCGTTGACGCTGGCGATGATCACGCTGACGCGCAAAGCCTATCTGGATTTGATTTTGTCGATGCTGAACGCGCATTTGTGGCGCGGCGGGCGTCTGCTGTTGACAGGCGGAGCCGTCAAACGGTTTTTAAATGAAAAACTGAACAGCGCCGACACGCGGGAAGTCCTGTACGCCCTGCGTTTGACGGAGGAATCCCTCTCCCCCGCTTTTCCGTCGCAATTAAGCGTTGCGCTGAAACATCAAAACGCCGACGTCAGACTTTACGCTTTGGCGCGCATCGAAGCGTTGCGCCTGACCGGAGCCGTTTCCGAAATCCGCGAAACGGCGGACGGCGATCCCGACGTCGGGGTGCGCCGCGCCGCCTGGCGCGTCCTGTGCCGTCTGGGCGGCGACGAAGACCGCGCCCGCGCCGTTTCTCTGGTCGCCGACGCCGATTTGGGCGAAGGCGCGCTGACCGGACTGATCGCCGCGGGACGCGAAGGCGTCTTTTCCGCCATCGAACAGGTCGCCGCGCTGGCGGTGTCGCTGGATCCCCGCGCCAGAGCTTTGGCGGCGACGGTTCTGGGCGACGCCGGAAACGCCGCGTTTTACCACCCGCTGATCGATTTAATGAACGATGACGATCCGACGGTCTGCCGCGCCGCCCTGACCGCCGCAGGGAAACTGCGCAACACGCGTTTGCTGCCCGCCGTCATGGACACGTTCCGCTTTCCCGAATTGCGCGAAGACGCCGTCGGCGTCCTGCTGCTTTACCGCGAAAAGGCGCTGGACCAAATCGACGCGGTGCTGAGAAACGGCGCCTACCCCGTTCAGTTCCGCATGTTGCTGGCGCGCGTCGTCGGCAGAATGGAATCTCCGGAATCCGAAAAGTTCCTGTTCAAGCATATCCGGACGACCGACCGCCGCATTCGTTTCAACATCATCAAGGCGCTGATGCTGTCCGGCTATAAAACCGCGGGCAAAGACGTCAACACCGTCCGTTTGTGCCTGTACGACGAAATCGAAACGGCGACGGGCGTTCTGGCGGCTGTCGACGCGTTCGAAAAACAGCCGAACGGTTCAAAAACGGCGGCGCTCGTTTCGGCTTTGACGGGCGAAATCGAATACATCAAGGAACGCATTTTGCTGTTGCTGGCGCTGTTACAGCCATCGCCCGTCTTAAACGGCATGCTGGCTCGCTACGATTACTGCGAACGCGACGACGCGCAAACCGCGAAAATCGTCGACAAAGTCCTGTCGGGCGAATTGCGCACGCTGTGCCTGCCCCTGTATGAAAAGAAAAGCGCGTCGGAAAAGCTGACGTTGTTGCGTCCGCATTTCTATCCGCCCGTTCTGTCCGTCAACGGATACGTCGCGGACATTCTGTCGGCGCCGGACGGCGAATACACCGATTGGACGGTCGCCTGCGCCGCCTACGCCGCCGGCGAACTGAAAGACGTGTCGTTCATCGACGCGCTGGTCGGACTGTTGACGAAAGCCGATCCGATCACGCGGGAAACGGCTGTTTGGGCGATCGGCGAAATTCTGCCGCGCGACGAAGCCGCCCGTCTGATTTCGGACTGTTTGTCCGATCCGGTCGCTCCGGTCGCCCGCATGGCGCGTTTCGTCACCGACGGCAAAGGACAGACCGTTTTTAAAGGAGTATTTTGATGCAGTTGACGCTTGAAAAAGTATTGGTTTTAAAGCAGGTTTCCCTGTTTTCGAACATTCCCGAAGCCGCCCTGTCCGACATTGTCGCCGCCGCGGACGAAACCGCCGCGATGATCGGAACGGACATCGTCAAAGAAGGCGACGAATGGAACGCCCTTTACATTATTCTGCAAGGACAGGTCCGTTTGCACAAAAACGGCGAAACCGTTTGCGAACACAACGCTTTGGACGTGTTCGGCGAATTGTCCGCGCTGGATCCCGCCCCCGCCGACGTGACCGTCACGGCGCTGGAAGACACGATCATGTTCAAGATTTCCGGTTCCGCCCTGTACCGTTTGATGAACGAACACAAAGCGTTGGAACGCGGCGTCATTCAAATGCTGTGCCGCCGTATCCGCGACATGCGCGAACGGATGTTCGAAACGCGGCGGGGCTGATTTCCCCGTCGCGCCGCCGTTTCCGGATTTTTTATTTTCCGAACGACCCGACCGCGGATTTGCTGATCAGCGTCGCGCCGGACACTTTTTGCGACGGGGTCAATTCCGTGATTTTGACGCCGATGTAGCCTTCGTCCGTGACGATGACCTCTCCCTTGGCGATGGGAATTTCGTTGGCGAGGATTTCGACGGGGTCGTTCAGCAGCTGGTTCAGTTCGACGACCGCGCCGCGCCCCAGTTTCAGCAGCTGGTACACGCGCAGTAAAGTGCGCCCCAAAACGACGGACAAATCGACGCTCACCTCCATCAGCGCCTCGTCGTCGAAAACGCGCCGCAACACCGTGTCGTTCATATTTTCCTGTTCCCGTTTGTCTGTCATTTTTCCATTCCGTTAAAAATCAAACGCCGCCCTCATCAGCGCGCGCGTGTAGGGTTGTTTCTGCCGTTCAAACAGTTCCGGATTGCCGCCCGTTTCGACGATCCGCCCGTTTTTCATCACATACACGGCGTGCGCCAGCGATTTGACGACGCGCATGTCGTGGCTGATGAACAGATAAGCTATCTTATACCGCTTTTGCAGATTTTTCAAAAGTTCCGTGATTTGCGCCTGAACGCTGACGTCCAGCGCGCTGGTCGGTTCGTCCAGAACGATCAGTTTCGGGCGCAGAACCAAAGCGCGGGCGATGGCGATCCGCTGCCTTTGCCCGCCCGAAAACATATGCGGATAGCGGTTCAAAACATCGGCGTCCAGCCCGACGTCCCGCACCGCCCGTTCGATTTCAGCCCTCTTTTGTTCCGGCGTCATCTCTTTGCAATGGACGTCCAGACCTTCGGCGACGATTTGCCCGACCGTCATGCGGGGGCTGAGCGACGAATACGGATCCTGAAAGACGATCTGCATTTTCGCGCGCAGACGGCGCAATTTTTCGCCTTTCAGCCGCGTTATGTCCGCGCCGTCGAAAACGATCGTCCCCTCCGCCGGAATCAATTTCAGCAAAGCCTGCCCCAGCGTCGTTTTCCCCGACCCGCTTTCCCCGACCAATCCGACCGTCTGCCCCGCCCTGACGGTCAGGGAAACGCCGTCGACCGCGTCCAAGGCTTCGATCGTCCGCCCGAACGGATTTTTTTTCAGCGCGAAGCGAACGCGAACATTGTCGGCGCGCAGGATTTCGGGCGCGTTTTCATCGCGGGCGTCGGGCGGCTGCAGTTTTTTCGCGGCGATCAAAGCGCGCGTGTACGGGTGGCGCGGATTGCTCATCACGTCTCGCGTCGCGCCCGTTTCGGCGATTTCCCCGTCTTTCATCACGCAAACGCGTTTTGCGACGCGCGCGACGACGTCCAAATCGTGCGAAATGAACAGAACCGCCAGTCCCAAATCCTTTTGCAAAGCGGACAGCAATTCCAGAATTTGCGCCTGCACCGTCACGTCCAACGCCGTCGTCGGTTCGTCCGCAATCAGCAGATCGGGTTCGTTCGCCAGCGCCATCGCGATCATCACGCGCTGACGTTCCCCGCCGGACAATTCGTGCGGCAGGGCGTCCAGCCGGCGTTCCGCGTCGCGCAGCCCCACCATATCCAGCAGTTCCAAAACGCGTTTTCGGGCGTCCTTTTTAGATATTTCGCCGTGCAGGATCATCGTTTCGGCGATTTGGCGTTCTATCGTGTGCAGAGGGTTCAAAGAGGTCATCGGCTCTTGAAAAATCATCGCCAGCCGGTTGCCGCGCAGATCGCGCAAAACGCTTTCGGGCGCCGACAGCAAATCGCGTCCGCCGAACATCGCCCGTCCGGACGGAACGGCGGCGCCCAGCCGCAAAAGCGACAAAGCCGTGACCGATTTTCCCGATCCGCTTTCCCCGACCAAAGCCAGCGTTTCCCCTCTGCCGATTTCAAAGGACACGCCCTTGACGACCGGAGGATTGTCCGCGAAACGGACGGTCAGATTTTCAACACTCAGCAACGGCGTCATTTGTTTTTCCTCGGATCGAAAGCGTCGCGCGCGGCTTCGCCGACAAAGACCAGAACGGACAGCAAAAACGCCAGCGACGCGAAAGCCGACGCCGCCAGCCACGGCGCTTGCAGGTTTTCTTTGCCCTGACGCACCAGATCGCCCAGCGACGGTTCGCCGGGGGGCAACCCGAACCCCAGAAAATCCAGCGCCGTCAGCGACACCACCGCCCCCGACAGGATAAACGGCAGATAGGTCAGCGTCGCCACCATGGCGTTCGGGAAAACATGCCTGAAAATGATGACGAAATCCGGAACGCCCAGCGCGTAAGCCGCCTTGACGTAATCAAAATTCCGCGCGCGCAGAAACTCGGCGCGGACGACGGGAACCAAAGCCGTCCACGAAAACAGCAGCATCACCAGCAACAGCGTCCAGAACCCCGGCGCGATGACGGCGGAAACGACGATCAGAACGAACAGCTGCGGCAAAGCCCCCCAGATTTCCAGAAAGCGCTGGGCGAACAAATCGATTTTTCCGCCGAAATATCCCTGCGCCGCCCCCGCGAAAACGCCGACAAGGGACGAAACGACCGTCAGCATCACGCCGAACAGCAGCGACGACCGCGTGCCGTAAATCAGCCGCGCCAGAACGTCGCGTCCCAGATCGTCCGTTCCCAGCCAGTTCCGGCGGTCGGGCGCGGACGGCGCGGGCGACGGCAGATCGTACGCCACGGTATCGTAGGAAAAGGGCACGGGCGGCATGATGAAAAAGCCCTTTTCGTTTATTTTTTTCCGCACATAGGGATCTTTGTAATCCGCCGCCGTTTTGAACGTCCCGCCGAAAACCGTTTCGGGATAATTCCGCACGATCGGAAAGTACCACCGTCCGTCGTACCGCACGACCAGCGGTTTGTCGTTGGCGATGAAATCGGCGCACAGCGACAGGGCGAACACCGCGCAAAAAGCGATGAAAGCGTACCAGCCGCGTTTGTTGGATTTGAATTTGCGCCAGCGTTCGCGCGCGCGTTCATTCATGACGACCTCCGAAATCAATGCGCGGATCGACCAAATGATAGGTCATGTCGCAAACCAGATTCAGAACCAGCCCGATCAGGGCGAAGATGTACAGCGTGCCGAAAATCACGGGATAGTCGCGCGTCATCACGGCTTCGAACCCCAGCAGTCCCAGCCCGTCCAGCGAAAAGACGACCTCGATCAGGACGGATCCCGTGAACAGCATGCCGACCAGCACAGCCGGAAAGCCCGCCAGAACGATCAGCATCGCGTTTCTGAAAACATGCCCGTACAGAACCGCCGTGTCGTCCAGTCCTTTGGCTTTGGCGGTCAGGACGTACTGTTTTGAAATCTCTTCCAGAAACGAGTTTTTCGTCAGCATCGTCAGCCCCGCGAAACCGCCCGCGACCATAGCCGTCACGGGCATCGCCAAATGCCAGAAGTAATCTTTGACCTTGTCGATCGTCCCCATTTGCTCCCAGTTTTCGGAAACCAGCCCGCGCAAGGGAAACCAGTCCAGATACCGCCCGCCGCAAAACATGACGATCAGCATCATCGCGAACAGAAAAGCGGGGACGGCGTACCCGACGACGATCAGAACGCCCGTCGCCGCGTCGAATTTCGACCCGTTTCGCACGGCTTTGGCGATTCCCAGCGGGATCGACACCAGATAGACGATCAGGGTCGTCCACACCCCCAGCGAAACGGAAACGGGCATTTTTTCGCCGATCAGTCCGATCACGGGCGCGTCGCGGTAAAAGCTGTCGCCGAAATCGAACCGCGCGTAGTTTTTCATCATCGTCCAAAACCGTTCGTACAAAGGCTTGTCAAAACCGAACCGGATTTCCAATTCCCGAATCAAAGCGGGATCCAGCCCTTGCGCCCCGCGGTATTTCGACGAAACGACGTCGCCGCGGCGGGTCGAAACGCCCGCCATCGCCGCGCCGTCGCCGCCGGAAAATCCGCCGATCCGCGCCGCGCCCGCACCGCCGTCCTGCAATTTGGCGATCATGTGTTCGACCGGACCGCCGGGGGCGAGTTGGACGAACAGAAAATTCACCGCCATAATCCCCAGCAGAGTCAGCGGTATCAGAAACAGACGGCGCAAAAAGTATCGAAACATCAGAACCACTCCCTCAGCCGGTCGAAAACCGTTTCGGCGTCAGCCTTTTTTCTGTCTTTTTCTTTGTTTTTCAAAGCGTTCAGATTTTTCAGCTTTGTTTGATCGATCCACCACGTCATCAGCTGGACGCCCTTCATCGGGTTTTTGTCCGTTTTTCCGAACTTGTCCCAATAGACCAGCCGCGTCGTCGGCACGTACCAATGCGGCACGACGTAGTGTTCCCACAACAGCACGCGGTCCAACGCCCTGACGGCGGCGACCAGCTTGCGCCGGTCGGTCGCTTCGACGATTTTTTCGATCAAATCGTCGACGACGGGATTTTTAATCCCCGCGTAGTTCTGCGCCCCCGCCCTGCCGGCGGCTTTGCTTCCCCAGAAAGAGCGCTGTTCGTTCCCGGGGGAGGTCGACTGTCCCCAGACGTGAACGATCATGTCGTAATCGTAATTGTCCGTCCTGTTTTTGTACTGCGTCGCGTCGACCGCACGCAAAACCGCCTTTATCCCCAACCGTTTCAGGTTGCGGACGTAAGGCAGGACGATGCGCTGCCACGCCCCGGACGACGCGGCGTCGATCAATATTTCAAACGCGAAGGGTTTGCCGTCCGCGTCGGTCAGGACGCCGTCGCCGTTCACCGTCCAGCCCGCCTGTTCCAGCAGAGCGAAAGCCTTTTCCAGCTGAGGGCGGATATTGCCGTCCCCCGCCGTCCTATCCGACGAAAACGGCTGTTTGAAAAGCTCTTCGGGCAGTTTGTCGCGGTATTCGTTCAGAATTTTCAGCTCTTCGCCCTTGGGCAACCCTTTCGCCGCCAGCTCCGAATTGTCGAAATAGCTTTGCGTGCGCTCGTACAGCCCGTAAAACAGGTTTTTGTTCGACCATTCGAAATCGAACGCCAGCCCCAAAGCCCGACGGACGCGCGCGTCCCCGAACAGCGGACGGCGCGTGTTGAACACGAACCCCTGCATTCCCGACGGCAGAGCGTGAGGGAACTCCGCCTTGACCAGCCCGTTTTTTTCGGAAAATCCATTGTACGCCGACACCCACTTTTTGGCTTCGTTTTCGACGCGCAGGTCGAACGCGCCCGCTTTGAACGCTTCGACGGCGACGCCCGTGTCGCGGTAATAATCGTACCGGATAACGTCGAAATTGTTGAATCCCCTGACGGCGGGCAGATCTTTCGCCCAATAGTCGGGATCGCGTTCATAGACGACGTAGCGTCCGGTTTCGAACTTCGCGACGCGGTACGGACCGCTGCCGAGCGGCGG
>DJRZ01000039.1:586-6184 GCA_002440235.1 Alphaproteobacteria bacterium UBA6347 | reverse complement strand
CCCTGTCCCGCCAGTATTTTTTCGAAAACACGGGCATCTGTCCCAAAATCAGGGGAAGCTCGCGGTTGTCGCCTTTTTTAAACGTGAACAGGACGCGGGTCGGGCTTTCCGCGACGGCTTTGTCGACGTTGCCGTAATAATAGCGGTACATCGGCAGTCCCTTGGCGCGCAAAGTGTCGAAAGAGAAAACGACGTCCTCCGCCGTCACGGGGGTTTTGTCGGAAAATCTGGCTTTGCGGTTGATGTTGAACGCGACCCAAGACCTGTCTTTGGGCATTTCGACCGTGTCGGCGATCAGCCCGTATTCGGAAAACGGCTCGTCCGCCGATTCGACCATCAGCGTGTCGAACGGCAGTCCCGCCCCCGCCGCGGGGACGCCCCTGACCGTATAGGGATTGAACGTGTCGAACCCGCCGAACGCCGACATTTTCAGCGTTCCTCCCTTTGGCGCGTCCGGATTGGCGTAATCGAAATGCTTGTAGTTCCAGCCGTATTTCGGATAGCCGTGCATGGCGACGCCGCGCGCGGGCGAAGCGCGAAAGCCCGACGACTGCGCCGAAACGGCGGCGGGCGCGACTGCCAGAACGAAACAAAGCGCGACTTTTCCGAACCTCATTCGCCCAGCGCCTCCGCCAGCGGGGGCAGCAGACGCGCGTCGCCGACCGCCAAAACATGATTATCGCCGCTTTCGAACAGATCGCCGCCGCGCCAGTCCGTCATCGCGCCGCCAGCCCCCGTTACGACCGGCACCAAAGCCGCGTAATCGTACAGTTTCAGATTGGCTTCGCACACGACGTCGCCGAAACCCGACGCGACCATAGCGTAACCGTAGCAATCCGTGCTGAACCGCGACGTTTTGACGCGTTTGCGCAAAGCGTCGAACCGCCGTTTGTCCCGCGCGCCGGCAAACATCGACTCGTCCGCGGTCGAATATAAAACCGCCTGTTTCAAATCGGCGCAGGGACGGGTTTTGACGGCGGCGCCGTTCATTTCCGTCGGGCGTCCCGCGACGCCGACCCAGCGTTCCCGCATGTACGGCTGGTTGATGACGCCGATCACGGGTTTTCCGCGCCATAAAACGGCGATCAAAGTGCCGAACAAAGGCAAGCCGGCGATAAACGAACGCGTGCCGTCGATCGGATCCAGCACCCAGACGAATTCCGCGTTTTCGCGTTCGGCGCCGTATTCTTCGCCGACGACGCCGTCGCCCGGAAAAGCGCGCGCGATCATGTCGCGCATCAGCCGTTCCGCGCCCCTGTCCGCGACGGTGACGGGTGAATCGTCCGCCTTGTCTTCGACGGCGATCGGACGGCGGAAGTATTCCATAATCAAACCGCCGGACGCGTCAGCCAGACGTCGGGCGAAATCCGCGCGCGTTTCAAACATATTTTCGCATCCACTTCAACCCTTCCGCCGTCGTCAGACGCGGCGTGTAGGAACAGCCGACATGCCCCTGATACCCTTGCAGTTCCAGCAGGGAAAGCAGATAGCCGTAATCGACTTCGCCCGTGTCGGGTTCCGTTCCCGCCGGAACGCCCGCGACGCGGACGTGACCGATCAGGGAAATCAGCCCGTCGATCGTGTTGCTCAGCCCGCCTTCGGTCATCTGCGCCTGATACACGTCGAACAGATAAGCAAAGACTTTGTCGTCGTCCAGCTCGTCCATCAGCTGCAACACCTCCAGCGTCGACGCGGGGTAATGGTCGGGGTAGTCCGTCGGGTTTTTAAAACCCAGCAGGATTTTCACCCCCGCCTGCCGCGCCCGCGCCGCGACGGCATGCAAAGCCCCGGCGAAAGCATCGCCGGCTTCGTCGAATTTCGTTTCGTCGACGACCGTTCCGGGGATATGGATTTTTTTGCATTCCAAAAAATCGGCTTTGTCCAGCAGATCGTCGAACGCTTCGATAAACCGTTTTTTCGTTTTTTTGGAAAAAGCATGCGCCGCGCGATCCGCCGGCATGGTTAAAACGGCGACTTTCAGCCCCTTGTACGCGGCGGCGTCGCCCAGCTCGCCCAACCCGACGCCGTCGGGCAAAGTAAATTCGACGGACGAAAAACCGGCGTCGCGCGCGGCTTTGCAACGGTCCAAAAACGGCACTTCGGTGAACAGCTTGTCGATGTCGGCGCAAAAAGAAACCATGGTCACAATCCTTTGATTCTGTCGGCGACGATTTGCGCCGCGTTTAAACGTTTCACGTTTTCGGGGGCGATCGGACGCGGATCGTCCGTCAGTTCGGCGGCGTACCCGCCGGCGTACAGCTCGCGATGCAGCAAAGCGTGCTTTTTCCCGACCGTTCCGGCGGGGGCGTAGATATAGACGGGAACGCCCGCCGCGCAGGCTTCGGAACACATGGAAACGGAATCGCCCGTCACGACGACGGCGTCCGCCCACGCCAGATAGCCGAAATACGGGTTTTCGATTTCCTTGTTTCCCCAGCCGTAAAAGAATTTCGGTTCGGGCAAAGCGTCGCGAATGATTTTCTCCTGTTCCGTTCCCGTGCGTCTGGACGTCGTCGCCATGAACGACCCGCCGCCCGACTTTTCAGCCAAAGCGACCGCGCAGCGCGCCAAATCCCGCGCCATATCGGCGGTAAAGGGCTTGTCCTTCGTCGCCCCGCCGACGATCAGCGCGATTCGGGGACGGGGCAGGCTTTCGAACACCCGCGCCCACTTTTCGCGTTCGGATTTCAGACGTTCGGCGGTGATGCGGTGCGGCGCGCCCGTCACGCGCAAAATGTTCGGACGAACGGCTTTGCACCCGTCGTGATTCGGCAAAACGACCAGATCGAAATCGGACAGCCCGATCATTCCGGGGAACATGATCTGAACGGTTTTCGTCCTGCCGCCCGATTTTTTTCCGATAAAGCGCAACAAAGGCGCGGCGCGGCGTCCCGCGGCGATCGCGACGTCGGGATACGGCGGCTTGATTTCGTCGGCGGTTTCGCGCGTCACGCCGATCGTCGACGCCCCGCGCAACGCGTTCGGCAACAGAACCGCTTTGGTGTAGCGCACTTTTTTGATTTCGACCCGCGCGCCGCAAGCCTCCGCCACGCCGAGGGATTGCGCCGTGTTTCCCGCGCGGTCGTCCGCCAGAACCCAGATTGTTTGAATTGTCACGACAGCCTTCTTTTGTTAATGAATTTCCAATCAATTTAAAATAGAATAAAAAAAATTGCGAAGAAAAAAACACACGGAAAGTCGCCTTGATGTTCAAAAAAGCGTTTTTTTGCGCCCTGAGCCTGCTTCTCGCCTGCCCCGCGGCGGCGCGGGCGCGGGATTCGGCGCAGGTTCCCGACGATTTCGATCCGTTGGAGGAACGCTTTAAGATCGAAGCCGCCTTTATCCCGAACTACCGCGACATGATGCGCGACGTCGTGGCGGCTTTGGGGCAGTACGCGCGCGACAACAATCCCGATTTTCTGGTGTTCGCGGACGGCGGGCTGGATCTGCTGACGCGCGGGGAATGGGAAAACAATCTGGACGACCTGCACCGCGCCGAAAAATCGGGCGCGAAAACCGACGACGAAAAGTTTTTGCTGAAACTGTTTTCCCCCGAACACCCGATTCCGGCGGGAACGCCGATTCGCCGCTATATTCAGGCGTTGAACGGCGTCGTGCTGAAAAACCGCGTCTGTTCGGGAAAAACGGGCGTTCCCTCCCCCGCCGTTCGGCGAATCATCGACGAATACGGGCTGACCGTCATCGGCGTCGAACACTGCCCGACCGCGAAACAGCGCGCGGCGGCGAAAAACAGCGCGGTTTTGAAAAACGCCCCCGTCCATATCGATTCCGACGCGGCGGACGCGTTCGACGCGGTGCGGACGCCGGACAACGAAACCCCCGACAACGTCGCTTCGCCCGCCAAGGCGAAAAACATGCTGGTGCTGACGAACACGCGCCGCTTTTCGGACAAGGATCTGCTGATTAAAACGCTGGCGGACACGAATTTCGATCTGCTGGTCGTCGATCCGTTTTTCAAATCGAGCGTCGCCCTGACCAAAGACGACGTGAAAGAGCTTCAAACAAAAAAAATCGGGGCGAAGCGGCTGGTTTTCGCCGTTTTGAACGTCGCCGTCGCCGAAGACACCCGCCCTTATTGGGAAAAAAGCTGGAAACCGCGCGATCCGGCTTGGCTGCGTTTCGCGTCAAAGGACGATCCCGACAAAATCGTCGTCGACTATTGGAATCCCGACTGGAAACGCATCGTCGGCATATACTTCCGCGGCATTATGGAACTGGGATTCGACGGCGTCGTTTTGCAGGGGCTGGACCACCACAAAACATACGAACGCATCATTCCGATCGATTGAGGACGAATCAGCGGACGATCCGCGTTTCGCCGATAACGGCGGAGCAGTATTTTTTTAGCAGTTCAGCCGTCTTTTCCAGCCAAAGCGGCAAATCAGCCCCGCCGTCGAACGCGTAAATCACGTACAGCAGACGCCGCCCCGCCCCCGCGCCGATCATCGTCCTGCGGCTGTCGCTGGTCGGATTGCCGAACACCCCGGCGTCATCGTACAGCGCGGGCAGACGTTCGATGTTCAAAACGTCCTTGCCGATGCCGCGGTACTGTTCGCCGTCGGGCGTCGCCTTGAACACGATTTGTCCCGAAACCGCCGCCAAATCGTAAGAGCCGAGCGAATATCCCGATTCGATTGAAATCATATTGTTCGCGTCGACGGCGTTGTTCACGCGGTACAGTCCGTTTTTCTTCGCGACGCGGCGCAGCATCGCTTCGGCGGAGTTGCGGTATTTCGACGGATCTTTGCCGACGGCTTTGTACGCCGCGCGCGTGGCGGCGACGCGCGGATTTCGCGCCACGGACGGCAGATCGGGATAAACCGTTTCCAGCCGCCGGATCAAATCGTCGAATTCCGCCAGCTGTTCGGGCGAATCCGCCGCGACGTCCGCGGTGCAGGTCAGCACGCCCAAAGCGGCGGACGGAATCAAATCGCGCAAAGCGCCGTCGATGACAATCATGAAAAACCTCCAGTTTTATCCGTACAGCCACAATGAATCAAAGCGGAATAAAATCAAGCCCTTTTTCGTCCCCGCCCGCGAAATAAAAAAAAATCTTGCCGTATTTCGGGATTATGGTATGCTGATAGACGGTTTATTCGGACTACCCGAATGGACAAGTGCCTTTTAGCGGGGCGCGGAGTCGTAAGAAGCTCTTTATCTATTACTCGGCGCGGCAACGCGCCGTTATTCCGCCTTTGCATATGCAAAGACGGAAATATCCCTGAATCCTTAACAACGGTTTGGGGAGCTTTTGGCGTATGTCCAAAATGTGCCGCTCTTATCCTCAATCTTGCGGAACATTTAAAGGTCAAAAGGGTCATATAGTAATAGGTGATTTCTTAACTCCCCGAACCGCCCGCACAAAGGCGGTTGTTTTTTGTTAAAACACAAGGGGAATTGAAATGAAAATCAATCACACACAGGAATCCGGACGTTCCATGGTCGAAATGCTGGGCGTTCTGGCGATCGTCGGCGTTCTGTCCGTCGGCGGCATCGCGGGATATTCGCAAGCGATGGCGAAATTCAAAGTGACGAAGGCAATGGACCAGGTCCAAACCATCATCACCAACATGCGCA
>DJRZ01000039.1:404-558 GCA_002440235.1 Alphaproteobacteria bacterium UBA6347 | reverse complement strand
ACCCTGTACGCGTCGTCACGCACATACTCTAAGGTAACGCCCGCGACCGCCTATACGGTCGGCATTTTAACAGATGAAACGTATGATGGTAAGAATGGCATCAACCCGTTCGGCGGTCAAATCGACTTTGGCAATACGACCAGAACTTTTTCCG
>DJRZ01000039.1:0-356 GCA_002440235.1 Alphaproteobacteria bacterium UBA6347 | reverse complement strand
AAGCGTGCGTCAAGATCGCGACAGCCGAATGGGGCGCGGACGAATCGTCCGGTCTTGTGACCATGACTGTCGGAAAAACAAAACAAACTAAATATAAATGGGCGTCAGATACAACAACAAAGGATGCAACAGGAACTCTTCCTGTTGATGTTACCAGCGCCATTGAAAACTGCGGCTCTTCGTCTGCTGACGGTGTCATCACTTGGGAATACCGTTAACCGGCGTTTCCGAATTGCAAAAGAACCGACGGATTTCCCGCCGGTTCTTTTTTATGCGCCTATCCACTCTGCCGAAAAAAGAATCGAAATCAACCCAGAAAGAAGAGAGAGAGGAAAAAAACTCAAAGTTCCTTGCAC
>DJRZ01000003.1:9621-13366 GCA_002440235.1 Alphaproteobacteria bacterium UBA6347 | reverse complement strand
GGCGGCGGCTTCCCAAAACGCGAAGCACCGCCACATGTCGCGCGCGCACACCGCCGACAGCATGAACCCCTCCGCCGTCAAAGCCAGAAAACAGAACTCGCGCACGGCGAACGGCACATGGCGGCGCACGACGCAAACAGCAGGAACCGTCACGAACGAAATCAGCAGGACAAAGAACATGCTCAGCGCGTCGACGTCCGTGCGCCAGTCCGCGCGGGTCGGCGAAATGTCCCCGCCCGCCGCCAAAGCCAGCAGGGACAGACCGAACACGCTGACGGTGATCAGCAGCGCGACGTGCCGGCTGTTTTTCGAAACGGCGCGGTCGCCGCCCCGAACGAACAACAGAAACAGCGCGCCGACGAAAGGCAGTCCCAACACGACCGAAGGCAGAATGTACATGGCGTTATCCTCCGACCGTCAAAGCCAAAAACAAGCCGGAAATCAGCGCGAACAGCCCCGCAACCGTCCACGTCAGAAAACCGGACGACGCGCCCGAATGAATCTTTTGCAGTTTTTCCCCCGTCTTGCGCAGGGCGCGCGGCAGCTTTTCCGTCAACAGCTCCGCCTGCGCGAACCGCTGGCAGAAATCCCCCGCCGCCAAAACCGACCGCGCGATCAGACGGTACAGATCGGGCAGCCGGAAATCGGACGCCAAAAAGCGCGCCACGGCGTTTCCCGCCGCGCATTCGCGGTTTAAAAACCACATGAATCCCGCGAAAAATCCCGTCACTCCCGCCGCCGTCAACAGCCACACGTCCGCCCCGAACGCCCCCGCCGGATCGGGCAGAACGGACCGTTCGAACACTTGATTTTGGAAAAACGACAACAGCAGTAAAACCGTCATGGGCAGGGCTTCGGTCTTCAACGGCTGTCCGATTTCAGCCAGATTGGCGGGCGTTTTCGTCCGTCCGGCGAACACCCGCGCGATCAGGCGGGCGAACACGAACGCCAGCAGAACGGAATACAGCGTCAGAACAGCCTCGCCCGCCGCCGCGCCTTTGCCGCGCATCACGGCGTGCGTTTGCGCGACGACGCCCGAATTGCCGATATGGGGAAAGCCGACGCAGCACAACGCCAGCAGAATCATCGTCCAAAACACGAACGGCATTTTTTGCCTCAGCCCGCCCATGCGGGTCAGTTCCTCTTCGCCGTTTTGTGCGCGGACCAGCGCGCCGGCGCACAAAAACAGTCCGGTCATCGGCGTGACCAAAGCGATGTAGGCGCAAAACGCCGCGTCCCGCCCGACAATGCCCAGCACCGCCAGAACGAACCCGAACTGCGCCGACAACAGCTTCATCAGCACGGCTTTGATATTCGTCCGCGCCAGCGCGCCCGACAAAGCCGCGAACGCCGACGCCGTCCCCCACGCCGCGAACACCGCGCGCGCCGCGGGACTGTTTTCGACGAACGGAAAGAACTCGTACAAAGCGTAGACGCCCAGCCCGCCCATCGCGGTCGGCATGACGAACGACAAAACGGGAACGGGGATCCCCGCCGTTTGCGGCATCACGTTCGCCGGCGTCAGCAACAGCTTCGCCCCCGCGCCCGCCGCCAGCAGAACGGCGAAAACGACCGATTCGGTTCCGGCGAACGCGTCGACGGTCGCGGCGGAAAAATCCGTCATGTAAAAGCCGCCCGTCCGTCCGGCGACCATAAAGCACGCGCAGAACAGCGCGACGTCGCCCAAGGCGTGCCAAATCAGGAAATTCACGCCCGCCAGCCGCACCGTTTGCTGTTCGTGAAACAGCATCACGGACAGATAGGCGAACACCGCGGACATTTCCCAGCCCGCGAAAAACTGAAACATGTTGTCGGCGCCGACCGCGACGACGAAACACGACACCAGCCCCAGCAGAAAAACGACGAAACGGTTCGTTTTCGATTGCGGCAGACGGTCTTTGACGAACAGCATGCTCATCAGCGCGCAGAAAAACACGAACACCGTCAAAAAGATTTCCGTCGTGTCCAATTTCAGCCGCCAATCGTAGGCGTCGCCCTTGATCGTCGTCAGGAACGGCGACAGGGTCGCTTCGTACATCGTTCGGGCGAAGTAGTTGTTGAACGCCATCGTCACGATGTTCAAAAACGCCGCGGCGACCGCCGCCGTGCCGATTTCCCAGGCGAACGTCCTTTTTTTCAAAAAAGCCGCCGAAAAAACATACAGCGCGGCGATCAGCGGCAGCAATACGGCAATGACCATGTTCCCCTACTCCCCGTCGTTTTCGTCGTCGGACAGGCGACCGTGCTTTTTGAAACACAACAGAAAGACCGCCATCGCCGACGCGGTCTGCAATCCCGTCAAACAGGCGGCGAACAGCGCGAAAATCAGTCCGGACGGTTCGAAGAACAGCGCGCTTCCCATTGAAAAGTTGAACAAAGCCCCCAAAAACACCAGCTGCAAAGCCAGCAAGACGCGCATCAAATCGCCGCGGCGGCGCAAAGCCCCCCACAACCCGAAAAACACCAGAAAGGAACTGACGGTCAGAATAACGGGAACGTCGACGGTCATTTCGCCCCTCCCTCCGGTTTGCTTTTTTCGATCAGCAAAGCCGACAGCCCCGCCATGCACGACAGGATCAGCGCCGCGAACATAATCACGCACACCCCGTAATCGGCGTACAGAATATCCCCCAGAACGGGCAGCGAAAAATCGTTCGACGCCCTGCCCGCGCCCCAGCGCGGCTTGAACAGCAGCCACGCCGTTTCGACGCCCGACAAAACGAAGAAAAAAGGCAGAACCTTCATCGACGACGCGGGCGCGGACGCTTTCGCGCCGCCCAGATCGAACACGATCAAAGCGAACGTCAGAAACACCAGAACGGACGCCGCCGACATCGCCAAAACGGCGAAACTGACGAATTTGGCGTTCAGCCCCGCCAAAATCCCCGCGACGGCGACCGCCGCCTGCACATGGCAGAACGCCGCGTACAAAACGTCTTTGACCGTCACGGACAAAAAAGCCGCCGTCAGCACCAGCAGGGCGAAAACGTAAAACTCAACCGCGTACATCGGGGAACGCCTCCTTGAACAGCAACGCCTGACGGGGACAGGCTTCGACGCACAGGGCGCAGGCGGCGCACCTGTCGTTTTTCAGATCGAAACCGACAGCCTTTTCGTCGATTCGCGCCGAAACGGCGATCGCCGCGGCGGGGCAGACGCGCGCGCACAACCCGCACCCGTCGCAGTTTCCGGCGACGAAGACGGGACGGCGCGCCGCCGGTTCGCGGCATTTTTTCTTTTTTTTAAACAACCGGAAAAAGCCGGTCGCCAGACTTTTGATCATAGCGCGCCCTCCGCCGCCGTCAGAACAGCAGCCGTCGCCGCCAGCCAAAACAGCGCGAACGGCAGGAAAAACTTGAAATTCAAATCCACCGTCCTGTCCGTGCGCAAATCGGGCAGAACCGCGTCGGCGACCAGAAACAGCTCCAACAGCGCGACCGTTTTTCCGATCAGCCACAGAGGACTTTCCCCGCCGCAAAAAACGGGTCGGGTTCCGCCCAGAAACAGCACCGCCCCCAGCATCGAAAACAGCAAGAGCAAAATGTTGTCCGCCGTTTCGAAAAACAACAGCGGCGCGCCCCCGTATCCGGCGAAAACGCCGCCGGCGAGCCCCCGTCCGGATTTCGGCGCGGAAAACGGCGCGATGCCGATCGTCGCGGCGACGGTCGCCAGATACAGAACGAACAGGGGGAAATGGGGCAGAACGAACCAGACCTTGCGTTGCGCTTTGATGACGGAATACAAA
>DJRZ01000003.1:8495-9587 GCA_002440235.1 Alphaproteobacteria bacterium UBA6347 | reverse complement strand
ACCGCCAGAACGGGTTGAAAAGCGACGCTCTGCGCGATCTGGCGCACCGCCCCGAACAGCGACAGGCGCGTTTGCCCGCTCCACGCGCCGGCGATCACGGCGTACGCGCCGCACGACGCGGCGAACAGCAGATAAAGCAAACCGAAATCGGGACGCCACAGCCGGTTCGCGCCGACGGGCAGAAAGAAAAAGAAAAACAGGGCGAACACGACCGCGAACAGCGGCGCGGCGAGGTACAGCCCCCGCGGCGCGGCGGCGGGAACGTTCGGGGCTTTGACGAACATCAGGCAGGCGCGGCGCGCCAAAGCCAGCGGCGAACGGCACGGACGCGCGCCGATTTTAGCCGCCGTGAATTCGCGCAGACAGGCGACGGCGCCGCCCGCCAGCAGCAGGACGAGGCAATACGCGCACGCCCGCGACATCATGCCCGCGACGGGGGCGAGCTCCGCGGCGAACGGGCGCAGTTCGTTTTGCCACAGCGTTTGCAGAAAACCGTTCATTCCGCCTCCCCTCCCGAAAAAACGGGCGTGTTCAGAACCGTTCCCGCGACGCCGAACGGCTTGATTTCCGCGGGCGCGATTTCGTCGCGGTGATAAAAGATCACGTTTTCGCCCGCCATTCTGTCGCGCACCTCCGCCAAATCGTCATAGGGCAGCGGCGCGAAAGGCGTCAGTTCCGACAGGGCGCGCAGGATTTTCCAATCTTCGCGCGACTGCCCGAACGGCGGCGTCGCGCGCGCCGTTTCCGCCGCGTTTCCCGCCATGTTGACATAGGTCGCGCGTTTTTCGAAACAAGACAAGGCCGGCAGGACGACGTCGGCTTTTCTCGCCGCTTCGGACGCGAAAATCCCCTGATACGCGACAAAGGCGCCGGGGGCGTCCGCACGGTCGAAATCGTCCCTGTTCAGCAGATAAACGAAATCGAACGCGCCGCTTTTGATTTTCGGCATCAGCGGTTCCGGCGGAACCAGTCCCAACTCCGCCGCGCCGATGAACCCCGTCCGCCCGTTCAGCAGGTTGTAGCCGTTCCAGTCCGTCCGGACGACGCCGTATTTCAGGCACAAATCGAAAATCAGGCGCATTACGGCGGGGG
>DJRZ01000003.1:0-8473 GCA_002440235.1 Alphaproteobacteria bacterium UBA6347 | reverse complement strand
AACGGGCAAGCCGACGACGATCATCGGCTTTTTGGCGCGTTTGAGCATTTTGGCGATTTTGCCCGTGTCGTCAAACGCGTTCTGCAACGCTCCGGCTGATTTTTCAATGATGTCGTAAGGCAGATCGGGCGCGTCGCCGACAAAGGCTTTCGGCATGTCGTTCATGCGGATCAGCCGCCCGATCGCGGGGGCTTCGGCGTCGAAACGCGCGCCGACGCACAGCAGGGCGTCCGCTTCGGCGACAAAGGAAAAAGGCGTGTTGAACAAACGAAACAGACGGCTGGACGCGTCGAAATACGCCGCGGCGCCGTTCGGACGCGCGTCGATCGCCCGCGCGCGAAACAACGCGAACAGGTCGCGCAACGCCAGCATGCTTTCGCAATCGGCTTCGTTTCCGATCAGCCCCGCCATTCGTTCGGGCGCGGTCGCCGCCATTTTTTCGGCGACGACGGTCAAAGCCGTTTTCCAATCGCACTTTTTCAGTCTGCCGTTTTCGCGGACATACGGGCTGTCCAGTCTGTTTTCGCCGTAACGCGCGTATCCGAACCGCGCCCTGTCCGAAATGACTTCGCCGTCGTTTTTCGCCCGAACGCGGACGATTTCCGTCCCGCGCGTCCCAATTTCGATTTCCGCGCCGACGCCGTCGGTGATGTCGACGCTGTCGCGCCGGACAATGTCCCATTCGCGCACGACGTCGCGCCGCGTCGCGTCCGTCAGGGCGGCGGCGGGACACAAATCGATCAGAGTGCCCGACAGTGGAAAGTCGTATTTGCCGACGGGCGGCATTTCGCCGTTTTCGGGTTGCCCCATTTGTTTTAAAAAGGCGGCGCACCGTCCGCAGCCGACGCACTTTCCCTCTTCGACCGAAATGCGTTCCGACAGCCTGCGCAGTTTCGGCGCATAGGGAAAATCGGGCAGGTCCGGTCTGTTTTGAACGCAAAAGTCCTGTATTTCGCACGCCCCCGCCCGAACGCAGCGCCCGCACGCGGCGGGGTGGCGCGCCAAAGCCTTGACGGCGCGTTTTTGCGCTTGTTCGGTCGCGTTGTCGAACAGCAGACGGCTCATCGATCCACCTCGGTCGTTTTAATGTCCAGCGACGCCAGAATCACCCGCGCGTCCGCCAGATCCGCGCCCGCCACCAGTCCGTCCAGCGCCTGCATGACGGGAAAGCCCGCCGAACGGAAATGACAGCGGTAGGGCTTCGGCGATCCGTCGCCGACCATAAAGACGCCGAACTCGCCCGACGGGGATTCGACGGCGGCGTAGACTTCGCCCGCGGGAATGTCGATTCCGCGCCCGTAGAATCCGTACCGCCGCGACAAGGCGGTCAGTCCCGTTCCCGCGACGTCGTATTCGGGATCGATCGTTTCGCCGGCGGGCAGAATTTCGGCTATTTTGCGTATCAGCGCCATCGACTGATAAATTTCGAACACCCGCAGCAGATAGCGCGCGTAGCTGTCGCCCCGCGTTTTCAGCGGCACGTCAAACGGCAGTCCGGCGTACGCCTCGTACGGTTCGTCCGCGCGCAGATCCCGCTTTTCCCCGCAGGCGCGCAGATTCACGCCCGTAAAGCCCCGCGCGACGGCGGTCGCGGCGTCGACGACGCCCACGCCGACCGTGCGGGATTTGAACACGGCGTTTTCGGTCAGCAGATCTTCGATTTCGGTCAGCAAAGGCGGCAAATCGACGGTCAGCAGTTTTTCCCAAACGGCGGCGTAATCGTCCCGCCAGTCGTTTCCGACGCCGCCGACGCGAATAAAAGCCGCCGGCGGACACCCGCCGCACAGCGCGTCCGCCGCGTTCCGGATCAAAGCGGCGGCGCGGCGCGCGACCGGTCGGACGGCTTCCGTCCCCGTTTCCGCCGCCAAATCGGCGATCGCGCGCAAATGCGACGTCACGCGTCCGGCTTCCGCCATCGCGGTGCGGATAAAGGACGCGCGTTTCGGCACGGTCGCCCCGATCAGCCTTTCCGCCGCCAAAACAAAAGCGTGGGCGCACGAATACGGCGCGGCGGCGTTCAGCTTTTCAACCAAAACCGCGCCTTGGATCAGATTTTTTTCCTCAACCAGCTTTTCAATCCCGCGGTGCGAAAAACCGACGTGCGGATCGACGCGCCGGACGGTTTCCCCGTCGGTTTGCGCGACCAGACGGCACATGCCGATCCCCGCGGCGGGTTCGGGCGCGATGTTCATAAAACCGCCGGCATCAATCATCGCCGTCCTCCGATATGTCGACGCCCGTCAGGCGTTCAGGCGGCACGCCGTCCCTCTTTGCCTCTTTGCGCAAAGGATATCCGCGCGCGCCGTCGCCGGTCAGCAGGCGGCGCAAATCGGGGTGGTTTTCAAACGACACGCCGAACATTTCGCGGATTTCGCGTTCGTACCACGCCGCGTTCGGGAAAACGGGCGAAACGGAATCGACGGCGACGTCGGCGGACGTTGCGCAAACCACCCGCAACCGCCGACCGGTCGTCAAACTCAGCAAATGATACACCAGCAAAAAGCCGTCCGTCCGTTCGGGATAATGCACGCAGCACGCGTCCGTCAGCTGGGCGAAGCGGCAAGCGGGATCGTCGCGCAAAAATTGCAGAACCCGCGTCAGGGCGGCGCGGATCACCCGCAGCGCGGTCACGCCGTTTTCCGCCGAACATTCGGGAATGTCCTGCTTGGCGAAATGCAGACAGACGTATTGTCCGAACTCTTCTGGCGTTTTGAAAAAAGGAATCATGCCGCCCCCGTTTTGATTTTTTCCCGCAGCAGACGGACGGCGGCTTTCAGCGCCGCGGCGTCGGGGGGACAGCCCGCGGCTTCGACGTCGACGGGCAGAACGTCGCGCGCGGACAGGACGGCTGGGGATTCGGCGAACGGTCCGCCGCCGATCGCGCAGTTGCCCAAAGCGATCACGTATTTGGGACTGTCCATCTGGTCGTAAATCCGGCGCGCGACCGCCGCCGATTTGGCGTTCAGCACCCCCGAAACGATCAGCACGTCGGCATGGCGCGGATTGAAAACGGTCGAAAGCCCCGCGTCCCCGAAATCGTCGGAACACGCGCAACACCCCGTCGACACGCCCATCGCGGACAGCGACGCGCCGGACACGATCCGGCGCGCTTGCGCGCGCAGGAAAGCGACGGCGACGCCGCGCGCCTTTTCAATCACCGCCGCCATTGCGCCGCCCCTTTCTTATATTCGTAAAAATAACCCGCGCCCCAAAACGCCAAAGCGGTCAAAGCCGTCGTCAGCGACCGCGCGTCGCCGAACCGCAAAGCCGTCACCCACGGCAGCAGCAACAGCACTTCGGCGACGAACAGAACGAACAGCAGCGCGATAAAAGCGAACCGCGCGGGGATTTTTCCCGTCGCGGCGGACGGTTCGGCGAACCCGCCCGCGTACCCGCCGGCATCGTTTTCGCGCGACCGGTCGGAAAACAGGCGGGATCCCAGAAACGCGCCGAAACGCATCGCCGCCCTGCCGACCAGCAAAGCGATGAAAAAGAACGTCAGCAAATAAAAATAGGCGTGGGTTGCGTTTTCCATGGATACGGTTCTACACCAAACGCGCGCGCGGCGCAACGATAACACGCGCCGTCCGCGTTTCGATCCGGCTTTTGCGCGGGCTTATTGCGGCAAAGCGGGCAGATTTTCGGGCGACAGGGGCAGTTTTTTGACGAATCTGACGGGGACTTCGTATTCGCGCACCAGTTCGCCGCCTTCGAATTCGACGACCAGCACCGATTCGGCGCGCGCCAACGGAGCGCGGGCGTCGGGGTGGATAAAGTCCAGCGTGATGGAAAAACCGTGCTGACGGTACAGCAAAGCGTGCTTGCCGCCGTCGTAGACGATCTGAGGATTGTCGGGTTCGCCGGCGCGCGCGCGAATCGAAATCAGCAAATCGCCCGCGCCGTTTTGCAAAATGTCGTAAAACCCCTCTTGTTCGGGTCCGGTCTGTCTTTCCGCCATGTGATCCTCTTTGACGCCGGCAGCCGCCGGCACCCCGTAAACATATCCACGCCTCGTGTATAACATCATTTTGGACAGAACGGCAAGATTTTTTTGTTAAATACCGTCAAATCGCCTTTTCGCGCCCGTTTTCGGCGTCGAAGCGGTTTCGTTTTCGCGTCTTTCGGGCAAAAAGGGCGGGCGGATTTCATTTTTTCTTTCACTTCCTTTGCAAATGTGATATGCAACCGCTACACCCATTTTTATCAACAAGGACGAATGAAGTGACGAATAAAACGACACAAAGCAACACCCCCGCCCTGCCGAAGGTGACGGCGGAAATGATTGCCGAAAAAATCGAACGCCTGATGAAATACACCCTGTGCAAACAGGTGCGCGAGGCTTCGAAAGAAGACTTGTTCACGGCTTTGGCTTTGGCGGTGCGCGAAATCGCCGTCGACCGCATGTACGAAACGGCGAACAGATACGCCCACGAAAACCCCAAACGCGTCTATTACCTGTCGGTCGAATACCTGCTGGGACGTTCGCTGGTGAACAATCTGGACAATCTGGGCATTCACGATTTGCTGGATCAGGTCAAATTGGACAACCCCATTCCCCTGCGCGACGTGATCGACTGCGAATACGATCCGGCGCTGGGCAACGGCGGTCTGGGTCGTTTGGCGGCGTGCTTCATCGATTCGATGGCGACGCTGGGTCTGCCCGGCTACGGCTACGGTCTGAACTATCAGTTCGGCTTGTTCAAACAGGTTTTTGAAAACGGCTATCAGCGCGAAATGGCTGATTCGTGGCTGGACCGTTCGTCGCCCTGGCAGATCGAACGCGCGGACCGCATCTGCCACGTCCCCGTGTACGGTCGTCTGGTCTACGAGGAAGTCAACGGCGAACGCCGCCCGCACTGGGTCGACACCGAAACGCTGGTCGGCGTCCCCTACGACATGCCGATCGTCGGCTTCGGCGGCAAAACGGTGAACTATCTGCGCCTGTTTTCCGCGCGGTCGTCCAGCGAACTGGACATCAAAACGTTCAACGACGGCGGCTACATCAAGGCGGTTGAAAAGAAAATCAAATCCGAAACGATTTCCAAAGTCCTGTACCCGTCCGACGCGGTCGAAGCCGGCAAGGAACTGCGCCTGTTGCAGCAGTACTTCTTTGTTTCCTGCGCGCTGAGCGACATCATGCGCCGTTTCCTGGAAACGAACACGGATCTGCGCGATTTCCCGAAAAAAGCGGCGATCCAACTGAACGACACGCACCCGACGCTGGCGATTCCCGAATTGATGCGCCTGCTGATGGACGTTCACGGTCTGGATTGGGACACCGCGTGGGAAATCACGGAAAAGACGATGGGCTACACCAACCACACCCTGTTGCCCGAAGCGTTGGAACGCTGGTCGGTCAAACTGTTGGAAAAGGTCTGCCCGCGTCATCTGGCGATCATCTACGACATCAACGACCATCTGATGAAACAGGTTGCGGCGAAGTACCCCGGCGACAACGGCAAGCTGTCCCGCATGTCCATCATCGAAGAAGGCGACACCAAAAAAGTCCGCATGGGCAATCTGGCGATCGTCGGTTCGCATTCGATCAACGGCGTCGCGGCGATCCATTCGGAACTGGTCAAGAAAAATCTGGCGCCGGACTTTTATGAAATGTGGCCCGAACGCTTCAACAACAAAACGAACGGCATCACGCCGCGCCGCTGGCTGTTGAGCGCGAACCCCGAACTGGCGGACCTGATTTCGTCGAAAATCGGTCGCGAATGGATCACGCATCTGGATCAGCTGGTCAAAATCGCGCCTTTTGCGACGGATTCCGATTTCGTGCGTTCGTTCTTCCGCATCAAAAAGGACAACAAGGAAAAACTGGCGAAAATCATTCTGAACACGACCGGCAACATCGTCGACACGGATTCCCTGTTCGACGTTCAGGTCAAACGCATTCACGAATACAAACGCCAGCTGCTGAACGCGCTGAACATCATCTACAACTATTTGCAGATCACCGAAGACGGTCTGTCGCTGTCCAGCCCGCGCACGTTCATCTTGGGCGGCAAGGCGGCTCCGTCTTACGACTTCGCGAAGTTGACGATCAAGCTGTTCAACAACCTGTCCAAGGTCATCAACAACGATCCGCGCGTCAAAGATCAGATGAAGGTCGTCTTCATTCCCGATTACAAGGTGTCGATCGCGGAACGCGTGTTCCCCGCCGCCGACGTGTCGGAACAGATTTCGACCGCGGGCTTTGAAGCGTCCGGCACCGGCAACATGAAATTCATGCTGAACGGCGCGCTGACGGTCGGCACGCTGGACGGCGCGAACGTCGAAATCCGCGACGAAGTCGGTCCCGAAAACTTCTACCTGTTCGGGCTGACGACGCCGGAAGTCAAGAAAATCCACGACGAACATTCGCACAACCCGTGGGATCTGTACAATGCCGACACGCGTATCCGCCGCATTATGGACGCGTTGCGTTCGGACATGTTCTGCCCCGGCGAAGCCGGCATCTTCCAGCCGATTTTCGACAACATCATGGGGGCGGACTACTACCTGCTGCTGTCGGACGTCGGTTCGTACATCGATACGCAGGCGCAGGTCGCCAAAGACTTCCTGAACAAGGCGTCTTGGGGCAAGAAAGCGATTTTGAACGTCGCGCATTCGGGCAAATTCTCGTCCGACCGCACGATCGCCGAATACGCCAAAGACATCTGGGACGTCAAACCCGTTCTGTAAAAAACACTTTAAACCGAAACAGCCCGCCGCGAAGCGGGCTGTTTTCGTTCGCCTTTTTTCTCCGCTTGACTTTGCGGACCGCTCCGCCTATCCTGCCGCGCTGATGTCATCGTTGCGCAAAGGATTTTTAAAATGACCAGAAAAACAAAAGGCGTGATGCTGGGCGTCGTCGGGACGTGCGCCTACGGCACGAACCCGCTGTTTGCCCTGCCGCTGTACAAACTGGGCTTCGGCGTCAATTCCGTTTTGTTCTACCGCTATCTGCTCGCGCTGATTCTGTACGGGCTGTGGGTGACGGCCGTCAAAAAACATTCGCTGAAAGTTTCGGCGAAACAAGCGCTGTTTCTGATCCCGCTCGGCGTCGTTTTTTCAATGTCGTCGCTGACCCTGTTCATGAGCTACAACTATATCGGCGCGGGCATCGCTTCGACCATTCTGTTCATCTACCCGATCATGGTCGCGATCATCATGTCCGTGTTTTTCAAAGAAAAGCTGTCCCTGCGCACCGTCGGCGCGATCGTTTTGACCACGGCGGGCATCGCCATGTTTTACGAAGGCAAAGACGGCGAAACGCTGAACATGTACGGATTCTTTCTGGTGATGATGTCGGCGCTGAGCTACGCGCTGTATATGGTCGCGCTGAAAAAAACGCCCGCCCTGCGCCACATTCCGTACACGACGCTGACGTTTTACGTCATGCTGTTCGGAATTTCCGTTTTCGCGTTCAATCTGGCGGCGGGAGTGGAACGCATCGCGCGACCGGACACGCCGTTCGTCTGGGGGTGCCTGCTGGGCGTCGCGCTGTTTCCGACGATCGTTTCGCTGGAAACGATGACGATCACGATCAAACTGATCGGTCCGACCCTGTCAGCCATTTTGGGCGCACTGGAACCCGTGACCGCCGTCGTCATCAGCGTCCTGCTGTTCGGCGAAGCGATGACGCTGAAAATCGCGGCGGGCATCGTTTTAATCCTGTCCGCCGTTTTTCTGATCGTCTGGAAAAGCAAAAAGAAGACCAAGCCGAACACCTGAGCGCCGCCGCTTCGCCCCGGTCGACCTTTCCCGTTTCGCTTTATCTCTTGTCCGCCCGCGCAAGTCCGCGTATAAAAGAAAAGTCCGGCGGGCAAACACCGGACTTTTTCCAAAACCTGGAAGGAGTTAATATCCTAACTCCGACCTCATGGTTTTAGGATAGGAAAAACGGTTGACGTTGTCAATCTGTTTTTGTTTTGGCTCCTTCCCAACGCGGTCATGTTTCCGCACGGAGGGTTGCCATGTTAAAATTTTGGGCTCTGCTGAAAATTTTAATTGAAATAATCATGCTGTTTTTAGGCTTGATTTTTCAAGGGCGTCGTTCGCGGCGCCCTCTTTTTTACGTTTTTCTTGCCCGCCCGCATGAACCCGCGTATAAAAGAAAAGTCCGGTGTTTGCACCACCGGACAATTTCCTTAACATGGAAAGGAGTTGCACTATAACTCCATCACATGGTTATAGGATAGGAAATCCGCGAACTTTTGTCAACGGATTTTCGGCGGCTCTTTTCCCAACGCGGTCATGTTTCCGCACGGAGGGTTGCCATGTTAAAATTTTTGGCTCTGCTGAAAATTTTAATTGAAATAATCATGCTGTTTTTAGGCTGATTTTTCAAGGGCGTCGTTCGCGGCGCCCTCTTTTTTCCGCCCCGAATCCGCGAACCCGTGAACAAAAACAGAAAATCCGTCCAATATCGGACGGATTTTTTATGTTTGACGGATTGAAAATAAAAGATACCCACCCGCCTAGC
>DJRZ01000038.1:14916-15861 GCA_002440235.1 Alphaproteobacteria bacterium UBA6347 | reverse complement strand
GTGCCGACCAGCTTCGCGTCGGATTCCTGCGGATTCAGGCGCACCCAATGCCCCGCTTCGTCGCACGCGCCGCAGCAGCGCACGCCCGCGTCGAAAAAGCTGAATTTAAAGCCGTTTTCCGCCGCGATTTGCAGCGTTTCCAAACCGCACGGGCTTTTCGCCAAACGGTTGACCAAAGCCGCCATGCGGGGCTGGTCCGCGGTTTTGCATTCCGTCATGTCGATGGCGACGACGGGCTTTTCATCGGGATTGTATTGACCTTGATTGGCGGGAGCTTCGAAAATGTTTTTCAACGACATGGGTTGCCTCTTTGTTTGACACACGGAACATAGTAGAAAAAACGGCGTTTTTTGTCAATATTTTTTCCGTTTCCCGTCCGAAAGGAATCCCCCGCGCCAAAACCGGAAAACATCTATGTGTTTCAGTATGTTATCCGGATTTACCCGCGGGGGACCGCTCGCTTTTATGGACGGAATTTTCCGTTTCTCAGTCGATATCGGCGAAACCGTAGCGTTCGGAACGCGCGGGCGACGCCTCGTAAGTGCCCAGCACCTGCACCCCCAGCGTCGCGGATTGCAGCTCTTCCAGCGTTTTTCGACCGTTTTCGTCAAACCGGTTCATCGCCAAATCGACGTAAAACACGGGTTCGGAATGATGCACGCCCGTCATATAGGTTTCCAGTTTCGTCATATTGATGTTGTGCGCCTGAAAAACCTTCAACGCTTCGACCAGCGCGCCCGCGACGTGGCGCGTGCGGAACACCAGCGTCGTAATCGGACGCGAACGGATTTCGTCCGCGTTCAGGGGCGTTTTGCGCAAAAACAGAAAGCGGGTCGTGTTGTCGGACGCGTCTTCGACGTTTTCCTTTAAAACCGTCATGCCGTAGCGCGCCGCCCCCGCCGGAGCGATCACCGCGACGTTCGGCACGTTTTCCAGCGCCAGATC
>DJRZ01000038.1:8757-14878 GCA_002440235.1 Alphaproteobacteria bacterium UBA6347 | reverse complement strand
CTCCCGCCGTGTCCCACGCTTCGCGCAAACGGGCGTTCGGCAGGTTTTTCCGCAAAAACTCGCGGCATTGAGCCAGTCCCTGCGGGTGGGATCGGACTTCGGTAATTTGGGTCAGCGCGCGGTCGATTTCGGCTTTGGACGGTTCGGCGTTTTTCCATTCCAGCAGTTGCTCCTCCGTCAAATTCTGCGGCGGCAGTCCGCGCACGATTTTGGTCGGCATCATCAGGCAGTGGTGAATCGGCAAAAAGTATTCCCCGACGATGTACAGCGAAGATTCCGGCAGAATCCCGTACACTTCGGCAACGCGTCCCGCCGTCGAATTTTCGACGGGAATGACGGCGACGTCCGCCTCGCCCGTCACGACCTCGCGCATGGCGTCGCCGAACGACAGACTGCCGCGGTGAACGGCGTTCGGAAAACAGCGTTCGCACGTCATGGACGAAAAACAGCCGATAACCCCTTGATATGTGACTTTCATTGTTTCACCCCCTTGTTTTTCAACAGTAATTTTTCATTTTCGGGACGGTCCTGACACGCGTCGACGACTTCGCGGCGGATTTGACGCGTCCGCGCGAACCAGTCCAGCAGCTTTTGCCCGTCGTGTTTGCGAATGGCTTGCTGCAACACGGTCAGATCTTCACCGAAGCGTTGCAGACAGTCCAAAACGGCTTCCGTGTTGTTCAAAAAAATGTCGCGCCACATCACGGGATCCGAACCCGCGATGCGCGTAAAGTCGCGAAAGCCGCCCGCCGCGTATTTGATGACGTCGCCGCCCGTTTCTTTTTCCAGATCCGCCGCCGTGCCGACGATCGTGTAGGCGATCAGATGCGGCAGATGCGACATCAGCGCCATCACTCTGTCGTGACGGTCGGCGGGCATGTCCTCGACCTTCATTCCCGCGGTTTTCCACACCGATCGCACCCGTTCCAGCGCGTCCGCGTCCGTTTTTTCCGTCGGGGTCAAAATGCACCAACGCCCGTCGAACAGTTCGGCGAAACCGTTTTCGGGACCCGATTTTTCCGTTCCCGCGACGGGGTGTCCCGCGACGAAACGCACGTCGGGACGCAACAGCGGTTCGACGGCGGCGACGACGCTTTGCTTGACCGATCCGACGTCCGTGACGATCGCCCCCGTTTTCAAAGCGGGCATAAAGTTCCCGATTGTTTCGGCGATGACGCCGACGGGGGTGCAGACGAAAACGATGTCCGCGTCCGCGACGGCTTCGCGCGAGTCGGCGAACGCCCAATCCGCGACGCCCAGATCCACCGCCGTTTTCCGCGTTTTTTCCGACCGCGCGGCGCACGCGATTTCGTCCGTCAAGCCGTTTTGTTTCAAAACGCGCGCCAAAGACGATCCGATCAGCCCGATGCCGACGATCGCCGTTTTACGAAAATGAAGTGCCATATCGACTCCTGCGAAATTTTGTTTATTATATAGAAAAAGCGTTTCGGGTTAATCCCAAAAAAAGGAGAAAGGATTTTTTATGACGGAACTGTTGGCGGCGGCTTTGACGGTCGCGTTTTTGATTTTCTTTCCGATCCCCTTTTTCGCGCGCCGGTTCGGCAAGTTTCTGCCCGCCGACGCGGGAACGGCGCTGGTGCGGTCTTTTCACGTCCCCCGTTTCGCGAAACCGAGATCCGCCGCGCGCGCCGAACGCCGCAAAGTCCTGTGGTTCCGCCTGATCCGCGCCGGTTTTTTATGGGGAGCCGCCGGCGCGCTTTTCCTGTATTTCCTGTTGCGGGCGGGGTATCCGCCGACGTTGATGATTTTATTGTGGCTGTGCGCGCTGATGGCGTGCGTCGATGAAAAACTGCGGCTGCTGCCCGACGTTTTGACCGTTCCTTTGCTGATCGCCGGATTTTTCGCCGCCGCGAACCTGTTCGGCGTCGTCACCGCCTGCGAATCGGCGGCGGGCGCGCTGTTCGGTTTTTTACTGCCGACCGTCACGGCGGCGGTCATGACGCCTTTTTTCCCGCGTTCGCTGGGCGGAGGAGATTTTAAAATGCTGACGGCGCTGGGGGCGTGGCTGGGCGTCGCGGGACTGGCGACCGCGATTTTGGCGTCGGTCGTCTGTTTCGCGCTGATCGCCGCCGTCCGCAAAAACAAAGAAGGCCCCTACGGCGCGTCGCTGTTCGTCGGCGCGATAACGGCGCTGACGTTAAACGCGTTCGGATTGTTGTCATTCATCGTCGTCTAGCTCTTCGAACACGGCGATGCGTTCGAACGTCAGCGGTTCGTCCGCGCTTTCTTTTTTCCCGTCCGTTTCTTCGCCGTCGTTCAAGATGTCGTCCAGCCAGTTTTTGTTTTTTTCCAGCTCTTTTTCCGTTTCAGCCAAAACCCGTTCCGCGCGTTTCAAGTTGCTGCCGGCGACGTCCGCCATCTGACGCGCGCCGATTTTGTCATAAACGCGCAAAGCGTCGGAAAACACTTCGACCGCGCGGCGCAGCAGGTCGGCGGCGCCGCCCTTTCTGTCCGCCAGCAAAAACAAAGCCGACGCCAGATTGTTCCCCGCGCGCGCCCACAGCAAAGGCTGTTTTTCGCGATCGAGCACGCTCAGTTCCTTTTCGTAAAGTTCGATCGCCTTTTCCAGCAGGGTCGTTTTCGTGCCGTAGGACGAAAGCAGCTGCATCGTGCGCGCCAATCCGTTCACGCTGTCCGCCCAGCGTTCCGTCTGACCGGCGGGGGTCAGCGTTTTCAGCGCGTCGCGGTACGCCGTCATCGCGGCGACGAAATCTTCGCCCGCGCCCGTTTGCATGGCGATTTTCTGGCGCACGTTGCCGATGCGCAGATTCAAATCGCCGCGCGCTTCGGGCTGGTATTTTTCGGACAGGGCGGACAATCCCTTTTTAAAGGTTTCCTCGGCGACGCGGTAGGCTTCGACGCTGTCCCGACGTTCCGCCTCCATTTGGCGCAACAGTCCGACCTGACGGTTGACGAAAACGTATTCCGGCGCGTGCGGCGGCAGCAGAGCCAGCGCCTGTTCGTACAAAGCCGTCGCCTGCCCCCGCCTGTTTTCGGCGGGATTGACATAGCCGTTCCACGACAGGACGTTCGCGAACGCCGTCAGATTCGCCGCCTGTTCCTCCGCCGTCAGCCCGACCATGGGCTTTGCGGCGTAAGCGGCGATTTCGCCGATCAAAGTCGGCAGAAACAGCCGCAACAGCTGTTCGTGTTCCAGCCGCGTCGGCGTGATCGCGCTGACGGTGAACACCTTCAACAGCGTCTGCTGTTCGCCGGTCATGCGCACGGGCAGAAAGAAACGCCCCCCCGCGGAAAACAGCGGCGTTTCGACGGGATTGGACGGACGAACGGCGTGAAATTCCAAAACGCGCCCCGCGTTGTCGATTCGCGCGTACAGCCCGACGTCGGCGCGGTGCTGTTCCAGCCACGCGCGCATCTGCATCGCCCCGCGGTCGGGATTGGCGTCCGTCACGGCTTTGTCGACGGCTTTGACCGTCATGTTCGGAATTTGCGACAAAACGCGGTAAATTCCGTCGCGAATCGCCCCGTCGGCGTCCCCCTCCACGCTTGCCAGCAGGACGACCGAACCGAAAGCGGGCTTTTCCGCGTTCGCCTCTTTGAACCATTCCCTGACGGGCGACCGCCTGATGTCGGCGGGCAGGACGACAGGCTTCGGTTCGATCGGGCGGACGACCGGCTTCGGCTTTTCGACGTGCACCAGCGACGCCGAAGCGGGCAAGGGTTTCGTCGCGCCGTCGTCGTCAAAGCCGAAAGCGAAACCGCCGTCGTCGTTTTCGGACGCGGAGGAAACGGCGGAACGCGACCGGCGCGCGGACGCGGGACGTCTGCCCCAGCGGACCGCGGCGGCGGGCTTGTCGTCGTCTTCGTCGTCAAATCCGAATGAAAAACCGTCGTCGCCGTCGTCGGAAAACGCGCCCTTTTCGCCGGCGTTCGGGGACAATTCGCCCGACCGTTGCAGAAAGGCGATGTATTCGTCGGCGGACTGTGCGGAAACGGTCAGATCCGTCGCGGCGCGCGCCGACGTGTCGTAGCTGCCTTCCAGCACGCAGTTCGCGCCCAGCGTTTCGTCCTCGCCCTTGACGCCGATCGGACGGGCTTTGCCGTTGATTTCATAGAACAGTTCCGCCTTGCCGTCCAGAATCGTGTAGACGGTCGCGCATTCGTCGCCCTGTCTAAAAATGACGTCGCCCGCGGAAAAAGTTATTTCTTTTTTTGGCATTCGCGCCCCCGTCGTGATAAAACCTTTTCATGCAGTTTAAAAGAGGTTGAACATAAACGCCATGAAAAACACAAATTATCCCGCCGTCAAAATGAAACAAGGCTGCGCGAAACGCGTCAAATCGGGCAGTCCGTGGGTTTTCTCGAACGAAATCGACATGACCGCCGAAACCAAAGCCGTTCCCGCCGGAACGATCGTCCGCCTGCTTGACGCGACCGGCGCGTTCGTCGGAGTCGGATCGTTCAATCCCCATTCGCTGATTTCGTTCCGCAAAATGGCGTCCGATCCGCAAACGGAAATCGACCGCGCCTTTTTCGTTAAAAAATTCCGCCGCTGCGTCGAATTGCGCGACGCGCTGGTCAATTCGCCGTTTTACCGCATGGTTCATTCCGAAGGCGACGGACTGCCCGGACTGATTATCGACCGGTTCGACGACATCGTCGCCTGTCAGCTGAACACGGCGGGAACGGATTTGTTGAAAGACGACATCGTCGCCGCTTTGGACGAAGTGTTGCGCCCGTCCTGCATCGTCCTGCGCGCCGAAAGCTCCGCCCGCGCGCTGGAAGGGCTGGATCCGCTTTACGCGGTCGCGAAGGGGACGCTGCCGGACGTCGTTCCCGTGCGCGAAAACGGCATTTCCTTTTTCGCCGACCTGAAAGACGGGCAAAAGACGGGCTGGTTTTACGACCAGCGCGAAAACCGTTCGTTCGTCGGACGGCTGGCGCCGAACAAACGGTGCGTCGATTTTTACACCTACGCGGGCGGCTTCGCCCTGCACATGGGCGTCGGTCACGCGCGCGAGGTCGTCGGCGTCGACCGTTCCGAATCGGCTTTGGCTTTGGCGCGAATGGCGGCTGAAAAGAACGGGCTGGCGGACAAGTGTTCGTGGATTCGCGACAATGCGTTCGACGTGCTGGAAAACATGAACAGGGACAAGGAAAAATTCGGCGTCGTCGTTTGCGATCCCCCCGCTTTCGCCAAAGTCAAAAAAGACATCGCGGCGGGTCTGCGCGGATACCGCAAGGTCGCCCGTCTGGCGGCGGGACTGGTCGAAAAGAACGGGATTCTGGCGTTGGGATCGTGTTCGCACCACGTCAAACCCGACGAGTTTTTCACCGAATGCATGCGCGGTCTGACCGAAGCGGGCAAGACCGGACGCGTGATTTTGCAGGCGGGCGCGGGTCCCGACCACCCCGTCCACCCGCATCTGCCCGAAACGGCGTATTTGAAAATGCTGGTCTGCCAGGTCGACTGACCCTTTGACGCGGAAAGAGCCTTCGCAGTCGCGAAGGCTCTTTTTTCAAACCGTTTTTCCGTTCAAACGCTTTTCAAAAAAATCCGCCGTCAGATCGACGACGTCGTCCGACACGTCGCGCGCGGGATCGGTCGCGTTGAAAATATGCGTCGCCCCGTCGAACACTTTGACGGTTTTGTCCGTTCCGCCGGCGGCGGCGGCGATTTCGGCGGCGTGCCCACGGCACCAGATCGTCCGCCGTTCCCGACCAGCAGCGCGCCCGTGTACCGCGCCAGACTTTCCAGCGGACGCGACGCGCGGATTTCGTCAAACCAGTCTTTGGGCAGCATCAGATCGTCGCGCCAGGTCGACGGCAACAGCGCGTAGCCGTTTTTCACCGCGTCGGCGTAATATCGCGCGCGCCATTTTTCAAAAACGTCGTCATCGCCCCGCGCGCACGCGCCCGACCAGCTGACGGCGGCGGAAACGCGATCCGCACGGCGTCCCAGAAAATCCGCCATCACCCGCGCCCCTTGGCTGAATCCCAAAACGCCGGCGCGCTTCGCGTCGATCTCCGGCTGGCGGGTCAAAAAATCGAACACGGCGTCCAAATCGGCGGTTTCGTTTTTAAACGTCAACAGCATCGGATCCGCGCGGCTGTCGCCGCACCCCGCAAAATCGAACCG
>DJRZ01000038.1:0-8706 GCA_002440235.1 Alphaproteobacteria bacterium UBA6347 | reverse complement strand
CCGCCAGCGCCGCCGCCAGTCTGCCGAAAATGTTTTCGACCTCGTTTTTGTCCGCGCCCGTTCCGTGGCAGAAAACGACGGCGGGAAAGACGCCCGCCGCGTCCGGGAACGCCATGACCGCCGGAATGCCGTATTTCTCGCCGCGAATCGTTAAACTTTTTTCCCTCATTTTTTATACGCCTTGAATTTCAAATGAAACACCGTTCCCGCGCCGACGACGCTTTCGACCGAAATCGTCCCGCCGCAACCGTCGACGATGCTTTTGACGATCGCCAGCCCCAGTCCCGTTCCGCTGCCGTCGTTCCGCCGTTCCGAAAAGAACGGTTCGAAAATGCGCGGCAGGTTTTCCGGCGGTATGCCGCACCCCGTGTCGGCGAAATCGACGCGAACCGCCTCGCCGTCGTTCGAAATCGAAATCGTCATTTTTCCGCCGTCCGCCATCGCGTGAAAAGCGTTTTGCATCAAATTGACCGTCATCATGCGCATTTCGGCGTCCGACGCCAGCACGACGGCGGCGTCCGAACCGGCGTCGACAGCGACGGCGACGCCCGACTTTTTGGCTTCGTATTCCAGCAGTCCCGCCGTTTCGGTCACGACTTCGACCATGTCGACGGGCGACAGTTCGCCGTCCGACTTGCGCGACAGTTTCAGCATACGCGACGTGACGGTGATGCAGTGGCAGATTTGTTCGTGCACCAGCGACAGGTATTTTTTCAAATCGTCGGGGTTCATGGGCTTGGAATCCATCTTGTCCAGAATGTTTTCCAAAATCAGCCGCACGGATCCCAGCGGATTGCGCATTTCGTGCGCGACGGAGCTTGCCAGCGTGCCGACCGACGAAAGCTTTTGCTGATGCGACAGCATGATCGTTTTATCCAGCGGGCGCAGCATTTCGATCACCCACAGTTCGGTGACGTCGTCTTTTTTGTGAAAAGCGGCGGCGGCGGAAACCTCGATGAACCGTTCGCGCCCGTTCGCGTCCGCATAACGCTGGATCAGCGTGACGGGGCGTTCTGGATTTTGTTTCAGCAGCCTCAGCGGGCATTCCCTTTGATCCGGCGCGCAGGGCTGGGCGTTCCGGCACACTTCGAAACATTTTTTCGGAAAGCGCGGGAACATTCCGCCGCACATTTCGTTATAGGCGCGGTTTGTCAGAACGATGTTGTATTCCTCGTCCAGAACGCGAATGCCGTCGGGAATGGTGTCGATCAGGTTTTGCAAAAAGATTTCGCTTTCCCGAATGTCGCGAATGTTGTTTTCGATGTCCCGCGCCATTTTGTTGAAATCGCGCGCCAGCAGATCCAGCTCGTCCTGTTTGGAAAAGCGCGACGCGATGGGAACGCGGAACGAAAAATCGCCCGAAGAGATGTGATGCGTCGCCTCGACCATTTTCGCGACGGGGTTCAGCACCCACCGGCGCACGATCAGCCATAGCAACTCCAGCACAAAGAAGACCAGCAATAACGCGACGAAAACGCCGTATCCCAGTTCCCGCATTTTCTCTTCGCGCACGCGCCCCGAATTCAAATCCGACACCAGTTCGCGGCGCGCCGTCAAAATGCGGTCGTCGACGGGCTTCATCACGAAAAGGTCGTTTTGACCGTCCCACAGTTTCGAAATCGAATCGCGCGGCTGTTTTTCCAGCTCTTCGATCAAAGCCTCGACGCCGCGGCGCAGACGCATGTTTTCTTCGAACAATTCGTTGATCGTGTCGGTTTTTCTGCGCAACAGGACGGATTCGCGGTTCAGCTGGCGGATATAGCTGTCCATGAACGTCATGAAAAACAGCGAACACATGCCCGCGACGCTCAGGATCAAAACCAAAAAGATTTTGGCGTTCAGGCTCAGAAACGCGCGTTTTTTTTCGGGCGCGGCGGAGCTTTTCGGTTTGAAAATCACAGAATGTCCCCCTTTTTGACGTTTTTCCATTCCCCGACCCGCAAATTTCCCAATTCCAGCCGTCCGATCGACACGCGCACCAGCCGCAAAGTCGGAAACCCGACGGCGGCGGTCATATGGCGGACCTGACGGTTTTTGCCTTCGGTCAGCGTCAGGCGCACCCACGACGTCGGGACGCTTTTGCGGTACCGGACCGGCGGGTCGCGGTCGGGCAGGTTCGGCGGAACGGACAGAATTTCGGCTTGGCACGGTTTGGTTTTGTATCCCTTGATCGCGACACCCTTTTTCAGCCGTTCGACCGCGTCGGGCGTGATTTGCCCATCCACCTGCGCCAGATAGGAACGGGGGTGCGCGAATTTCGGGTCGAGCAGTCTTTTGATCAAACGTCCGTCGTCGGTCAGCAGAACCAGACCTTCGCTGTCGTGATCCAGCCTGCCCGCCGCATACACGTCCGGCGGCAGGGAAAATCCGTTCAAAGCCGCGTGTCCGCCTTCGGGCGTGAACTGGCTTAAAACGCCGTAGGGTTTGTTGAATGCGATATATTGAAACATGGGGCGTTTCCTTGTACCATATTCATCAGGTTAATTTTTTTCAGACGGAAAAGCAACGGTGTTCGACGCCCATGTCCATTTATGCGACCCGCGTTTCGCGAACGACGCGATCCGCCTGATCCGGCGGGCGGAAACGGCGGGCGTCGACCGTTTTCTCTGCGCCGCGACGCGTCCCGCCGACAGCGTCGCCGTCCTTGATTTGGCGAAACGGAACGCCGCCGTCGTTCCTTTTATCGGCACGCACCCGTGGCGTTCCGGCGAATACGACGCCGAAAGCTTTTACGCCACGCTGAAAAGCGAACCGCGCGCGAACGTCGGCGAAATCGGGCTGGACAACCGTCGGGGCGGATCGAACCAAGCCGCCGTCTTCGCCGACCAGATCAAAGCCGCCGCCCTGTTCCGCCGCCCCTGCGCCGTTCATTGCGTCAAGGCGTTTGACGACGTCGCCGCCGCGCTGAAATCGCTGCCGCCGCCCCCCGCTCTGCTGTTCCACGGATTTTCCGGAACGCGGGAACAGGCGGCTTTTTTATTAAAGCGAAACGCCTTCTTTTCGTTTTCGGGATCGATTTTATTCGAAAACCGCGGCAAAGCCCGCGCCGTGTTCAACGCCGTTCCGCTTGACAGGATATTGATCGAAACGGACGCCCCCGACGCCCGTCCGCCCGACGATTTTTGCGCGGACAAGGACGAAAAACGCAACGTTCCCGAAAATCTGCCCTTGATTATTCGGGAATTTGCCGCCATAAAAAAGGTCTGTTTTTCAACTTTTTGCGCGATTTTGGACAACAACGCGCGCACTTTTCTGGCGGAGGCGGAAAATGGCTGACGATCAATTCAAACGATTGCGTTTGCTGGCGGGCGACGACGGCGTGGAACGGCTGCAAAACGCTTTCGTCATCGTCGCCGGACTGGGCGCGGTCGGCGGCTACGCGGTCGAAGCGCTGGCGCGCGCGGGCGTCGGGCGGTTGCGCCTGATCGACAACGACACGGTCAGCCTGTCCAACCTGAACCGCCAGCTATTCGCCCTGCATTCCACCGTCGGACGCCCGAAAACGGAAATCGCCGGTTTGCGGGTGCGCGACATCAACCCCGCCTGTCGAACGGAACTGCGTCAGAGCTTCATCAACGCGGAATCCGTCCCCGACCTGTTTTCCGGCGATCCCGACTTTGTCGTCGACGCGATCGATTCGCTGAATCCGAAAACGGATCTGATCGCCTGGCTGCATGGAAACAACGTGCCGTTCATCTCTTCCATGGGGGCGGCTTTGCGCACCGATCCGCGTTTCATTTCGATCGACAAAATGGAAAAAGTCCACCACTGCCGTCTGGCGCACATGTTGCGCAAACGTCTGCGCCGCCGCGGCGTCAAACTGGATTTCCCCTGCGTTTTTTCCGCCCAGACGCGCGACGGCATTCCCGCGCCGCGGTACGACGGGGAAAGCGAGCAGCTGCCGGGCATGGGGCGCGACCGCGCCGTCATGGGCAGTCTGCCGACCATCACGGGCATTTTCGGGCTGACGCTGGCGAATTACGTCATCTGCAAAATCACGGGACTGGACAAGATCGGTCGAAAAGGCTAGTCAATCAGACGGCGCCAGTTTTCGACCCAGCCTTTGTTGTGCGACGCGTTCGGCACGATGATGATGTCGGCGCGGCTGTCTTTGCCCAGCGCGTACACGAATTTTTCGGTCAGCGCGGACGGAACGTTTTTATCCAGCCCGCCCGAATAGTGAACCTGCTTGACTTTCGCCAGCTTTTCCTTGTAATCCGCCGGATTCATCGACCCTTTCAACGGGGTGTCTCCGTGGTGTTTCGTCCACGCCGCGTGGTCCAGAACGCCCGCGACCGTTACGACGCGCGTGATTTCGGGCATGTCCTTCGCCGCCAGCAAAGCGACCGCCGCCCCGCCCGAATAGCCGACCAGCTCTGCCGTTTTCGCCTGATACAGCGTCATCAGTTTTGAAATCGCCTGTTTTTCGGAACGGACGACTTTGGGATCGAAACGCCCGCCCGTCCAATAATAAACTTTGCATTCGCGCGAAGAAACATACTGACACGGGCGCGCCAGATAAACCACGTTCGGATAGGTGTCGCGCCGCACCAGATCCAAAACGGTCGTTTCAACGGGCGTCGGGTCGGCGGACGGCGTACGCGGATTGATCCAGGCGAAGCCGTCGCCCTCGATGTACACGCGCAGCGGCGCGCCTTTTTTAGCGACGCGGGCGAACGACGCCAGCGAAAAATCGTCCGTTTTGATTTCCCGATACGAAAACCCTTCGGGACAGGGCAAAGAGGCGCACCCCGTCAAAAACGACGCGGCGGCAAGCGCGAAAAACAGACGAAGCATCATTTTCTTAACCGTTTGTTTGCAAAAAACGGGCATATTTTAGGCAGGATTGGATTGTCCATAAATGATTGTCATCACAGGGGAAAGCCGTGAAAAACTTTTTGTCTGAATTTGCGGGTACGTTCGGTTTCGTCTTTATCGGCTGCGGCGCGGCGGTGTTCGCGACGCCGTTCATCGGCTATCTGGGCGTCGCGCTGGCGTTCGGGCTGGGATACGGCGCGATGCTTTGCGCGTTCGACAACGGCGCGTTCAACCCCGCCGTCACGATCGCCGCCCTGTCCTGCGACAGAAACGGCGTTTCCCTGAAATCCGCCCTGCCGAGCGCGGCGGGAATCGTCGCCGCCCAAATCGCGGGCGCGTTCGCCGCCGCTTGGACGGTCTATTTCGTGTACGCCGGCAAAACGGGATACGTCTATCAGGGTTCGACCGACGCGAACGTCGTCGAACGCTACACCCCGTCCGCCGCCTTTGCGCTGGAAACAGTCTTAAACCTGCTGTTTTTGCTGGTGTTTTTCAAATCGGGCAAAAGCCGCCGTCCCGCCGCGACCGCCGCGATCGTTTCGGCTGGCTATCTGCTGTCCTATCCCGTGACGCGCGGCGCGATGAACCCCGCGCGCGCGACCGCCTCCGCCATTATCGCCGGCGAAGACGCCATCGCGCAGCTGCCCGTGTTCTGGGGCGCGTCGCTGACGGCGGCGGTCGTCGCGGGAATCGTTTTGAACCCCGCGGTAATCCGCTTTTTCAGTAAAAAATCCGGAAAATAAAGCCGGTCAATGCGTCATAAACAAAGCGATGTCGGCGTTGGCGATCAGATATTTCGTCATACTGCCCAATATCCAGCGGCGCATCGTGCTTTGCGTGAACGCGCCCGACACCAGCAGGTCGAAACGCCCGCAAGCCTGACGCACGATTTCCAGCCCCTTCGCGGCGATTGAAGCGGTTTCGGGCAATTTGACGATCGAAGCGTCGATGCCGCGCCACGCCAGACGTTCAGCCAACGCGCGCGCGTCCGCCCATTCCTCGTTGGGCGAATCGGTTTCCAGAATGACGACCTCTTCGGCGGCGATCAGGAAAGGCATCGCCATCGTCACGGCTTTGCCCGCCTCTTCCGAACCGTCCCAAGCGATAATGACGCGCTTTCCGATCGTTTCAACCCGCCCGCGCGGCGCGATCAAAATGGCGGATCCGCTTTCCATCAGCGCGGCGTTCAAAACGTCCAGCGACGATTCCGCCGTCGGCGCGGTCAAATCGGGGCGCGGCAGGACGGTCAGATCCGACACGCGCGAACACCACGACAGGACTTCGTCTTCGGAACCGAAAATCTCGCGGTAGCGCGCCGTGACCTCTTTCAATCCGGCTTGCGGCTTTTCAACGACCGGCAGGCAATGATCGGCGGCGTATTTTTCAAAAAACGCGCGCGTCCTGTCCGCGTTTTCGTCGTAATTTTTTTCTTCGGCGCGAACAACGTCGTTCACGACAAATCCCGCCACGTCCGCGCTGACGACGGGAACGGGCAGAATGCACGCGGGCGACGGGTGAATGTGAATCACGTCCAGATGCCCGTGAAACCGCTTGGCGACCAGCAAAGCCGCCGACAAAACGGATTCCGCGCCGTCTTCGGCGCTGATTGAAACCAGAATGTCCTTGTATCCGTGCATAACCTTTTTCCTTTACAAATCAGCCAACAGCGTCCGGACGCGCGTCAAAGTCGCCATTCTGTCCCCCGACGTGTCGATTTTGTCCCACGTCACGGGACCGACGTCGATGTCCAGCTGGCGGCGCAGTTCGTCGGCGGATTTCACGTCGGACGGATTGCGTTTGCGCGACGCGACGCGTTCGATGCGGACGTCCAGCGGCGCGTCGACCCACAGCCCCTTGAACGCGATGCCTTCTTCGCGCGCCAGCGTTTCGATCGCGACGCGCTGCTTGGGGTCGTGGAACAGGGCGTCGGCGACGACGGGCTGTCCCGCGCGCAAAATTTTGCGGCATTCGCCGCACAGCGCGTCAAAAACCTTCGCTTCCGTTTCGGGCGTGTAGTCCGCCGTGTCGATATAGTCTTCCAAATCCGCGTGCAGCAGGTTTTTGCGCAAAACGTCGTCGCGCAAGATGACCGCCCCCGGCGGATTTCCGATAAAGGGCGCTGATTCGCGTCCGATGCGGGACTTTCCGCTGCCCGACAGTCCGCCGCACGCGACCAGAACGGGCTTCGGACGTTCCAAAAACCGTCTGGCGATCACCAGCTGTTCGTAAGCGCGGTTC
Source organism: Alphaproteobacteria bacterium UBA6347 (assembly GCA_002440235.1). Lineage (GTDB taxonomy): Bacteria > Pseudomonadota > Alphaproteobacteria > CAAGCB01 > CAG-977 > UBA11549. Next base: position 1,650 of record DJRZ01000038.1, on the reverse strand, counting down.
GCCATCAGCGCGGATTCGTGGCGGTCTTTGATTTCAGCCGACCGCTGGGCGAAAACATAGGCGTTGACCGCCGCGCGGCAGGACAGGTACAGCGGCAGAACGGGGATTCCGTCCCAATCCGCGGACATCGCCATGTAGTGGTTGAACAAAATGCTTTCCAGCCGGCGCTGTCCCTTGCTTTCCAAATCGACCAGCAGAAAAGCGAAATCGTACAGTGTGTCGATTTGCGTCAGATCGGCGTAAAATTCGATCGGGTTGAACGGCGTGACCTTGCCGTTCCACATCGCCAGATTGCGCAGAGTCAAATCGCCGTGGCATTCGCGGATTTTTCCGTCGGTCTGCCGTTTTCGCAACAGATCCCTGTTCGTTTCCAGCGCGTCCAGCTGTTCCTTTTCCAGCGCGTCGACGTCTTCGGCGTCGAAAATGGCGGGAACGAAACAGCGGATCATCGCGTTGTTTTCATAAACGCGCCCGCGAATGATGTCCACGGGATTGCGGTCGGCAACGATCCGCGCGTTTCTGTGCAGATCGTAAATTTTTTCCGCCGTGTCCATCATTTCGAACCGGTCCAGATCGCCGCGGTCGACCATGTTGTCGAACAGCATGCCTTCTTCGAACCGGTGCATGACCAGAACGTAATCGACGACCTCCGCCTTTTTGTCGGGACACGCGGAACGCGCGAAGTAGCGTCCTTTTTTATCAAGGACGACCTCTTCGACACCGAAGCACAGCCCCGGCGCGAACCGTTCGCAAATGTCCATTTCCTTTTGACACGCCGCCTTGCGCTTTTCGGGCGTCGAATAGTCGACGTAGGGGTATTTCACCCCGCGTTTCAGCTTGTAGACCTTGTCCCCCGCCATAAAAACGTCGGAAATGTTCGTTTCCTTTACGGCGACGGGAACCGACGCTTTCAAACCGAAAGCCTCGGGTCGCGACAGCGCGGCAATCAAAGCGGACTGGTCGTCAATCAGCATGGGATTTTCCCCTTTGTCAGCATTCGGGTTTGTGGGACGGGTTGACGTTTTTCAGGTTCTGCGGCTGGCTCGCCAAAGACGAGTTGAACTGCTGCGTCACGCGGACGAACGTCGTGCGTTTGCTCAGTTCTTTCAGCATTCTGGCGCCGACGTAGGTGCAGGTGGAACGCACGCCGCCCAGAATTTCCTTGACGGTGTTTTCCAGCGCGCCCTTGTATTCGACCAGAACGGTGCGCCCTTCGCTGGCGCGGTAGTCCGCCACGCCGCCCGCGTATTTTTCCATCGCGGTGTCGGAGCTCATGCCGTAAAAGCGGCGGTATTTTTTACCCGTGTCCTCGTCGACGACCAGATCGCCGCCGGATTCGTCGTGACCGGCGAACATGCCGCCCAGCATCACGAAATCCGCGCCCGCGCCGAACGCTTTGGACACGTCCCCCGGACAGGTGCAGCCGCCGTCGCCGATGATCAATCCGCCCAGCCCGTGCGCGGCGTCGGCGCATTCGATGATCGCGGACAGCTGCGGATAGCCGACGCCCGTTTGAATGCGGGTCGTGCAGACGGATCCCGGACCGATGCCGACCTTGACGATGTCGGCGCCCGACAGGATCAGTTCCTCGGTCATTTCGCCCGTGACCACGTTGCCCGCGATAATCGTCATTTTCGGAAAGTTTTCGCG
>DJRZ01000049.1 GCA_002440235.1 Alphaproteobacteria bacterium UBA6347 | reverse complement strand
GGTCTTTTCCTTGACGTTCGCCAGCAGTTCCAAAGCGCGGGGCAGATCGATCGTCAGCACGTTGTCCGCCGCCGTCAGCGATTTGAACGTCGATCCGATTTTCAGATAGGGACCGAAACGCCCGACGCCCGCTTGGATTTCCTGACCGTTGTCGGGGTTGACGCCCAGCGTCCGCGGCAGGGCGAGCAACGCGACCGCCTGTTCCAGCGTCACGTCGGCGGGATTCATGTTGCGCGGCAAAGACGTGCGTTTCGCCGTCGATTTTTCCTTTTTTTCGCCTTTGGCGGCTTTGGGGGCGTCCTTGCCCTGCTGGACGTACCAGCCGTAGGGACCTTTGCGCAGAACGACGTTTTCGCCGTCATGCGTTCCCAGTTCGCGCAGATCCGGTTCGTCGGACGATTTCTCTTCGGTCGCCTGTCCGCCGAACGGGCGCGTGTAGCGGCATTCGGGGTAGTTCGAACACCCGATGAACGCGCCGAACTTTCCGATTTTCAGGCTCAGTTTTCCGCCTTTGGTCGCGCCGCATTCGGGGCAGACGCGGTCGGCGGGGTTCGGGAACAGGTGTTCGGACAGGCTTTCTTCCAGCCGGTTCAAAACGTCCGTGATCGTCAGCGGTTCGACGTTTTTGACCGTCGCGTCGAATTGCGCCCAAAATCCGCGCAGCAACGCTTTCCAGTCCAGCTTGTCGGCGGACACGTCGTCCAGCGCGTTTTCCAGATCCGCCGTAAAGTCGTACTGGACGTATTTGTTGAAAAAGTTTTCCATAAACGCCGTCACGATGCGACCGCGGTCTTCGGGAATAAAGCGGCGTTTTTCCAGACGGACGTAGTTTCTTTCCTGCAACACGGACAGAATCGACGCGTAGGTCGACGGACGCCCGATGCCCAGTTCTTCCAGTTTTTTGACCAGACTGGCTTCGGAATAGCGGGGCGGCGGCTGGGTGAAGTGCTGTTCGGGTCGGACGGCTTTCAGATCCAGCGCCTCGCCCGTCGTCATCGCGGGCAAAATCGCGCCGTTTTCCTCGTCCCCGTCGTCCAAATCCTCGTGATACACGCGCAGGAAACCGTCGAACGAAACGGCTTGTCCCGTCGCGCGCAGAACGATTTTTCCGTCGCGGGACGGGCAGTCGACCGCCATTTTGTCGATTTCCGCGTTTTGCATCTGCGACGCCAGAGCGCGTTTGTAAATCAGTTCGTACAGGGCTTTCATATCTTTGTTCAGATAGCGCGCCATCTGCTCGGGGCGGCGGTGCAGGGAGGTGGGGCGGATCGCCTCGTGCGCTTCCTGCGCGTTTTTGACGTTGTTTTTGTAATAGCGCGGCTTTTCGGGCAGGTACTTGTCACCGAAATCGTCGGCGATGACCGAACGCGATTCGGCGATCGCCTCCTGCGCCATTTGAATGCCGTCGGTACGCATGTAGGTGATCAGACCGACCGTGTCGCCGCCGATGTCGATCCCTTCGTACAGCTGCTGCGCCAGCTGCATGGTCTTTTTCGCGGAAAAGAACAGTTTGCGCGCCGCTTCCTGCTGCAGGGTGGACGTCGTGAACGGGGGCGCGGGGGAACGTTTGACCGTTTTGCGTTCGATTTCGCCGACGTCGAAATTCGCGGATTCGATTTTCTTTCGCGCCGCGTTCGCGTCCGCTTCGTTCGTCAAAGTGAATTTCGCGACTTTTTTGCCGTCCAGAACGGACAGATGCGCGGTGAACAGGTCCGCGCGCGGCGTCAAAAAGTCGGAATCGATCGTCCAGTATTCCTGCGCTTTGAACGATTCGATTTCGTTTTCGCGGTCGCAGACCAGACGCAGGGCGACGGACTGGACGCGTCCCGCCGAACGGCTGCCCGGCAGCTTGCGCCACAAAACGGGCGAAATCGTAAAGCCGACCAGATAGTCCAAAGCGCGGCGCGCCAGATACGCGTCGACCAAAGGCATGTCGACTTCGCGCGGGTGTTTCATGGCGTTGGTGACGGCGGCTTTGGTGATTTCGTTGAACACGACGCGTTTTAAAATCTTGCTTTTCAGTTTGCCGCGTTTGGTCAGTTCCTGCGCGACGTGCCAGGCGATCGCCTCCCCTTCTCTGTCGGGGTCGGTGGCGAGGTAGACGGTGTCGGCTTTGGCGACGGCGGTCGCGATGGCTTTGATGTGCTTTTCGTCTTTCGGTTCGATCGCCCAGTCCATGGCGAAATCCTCGTCGGGGCGCACCGATCCGTTTTTGGCGGGCAGGTCGCGGATATGCCCGAAGCTGGCGATCACTTCGTAGTTTGATCCCAGATATTTGTTGATGGTTTTCGCTTTCGCGGGGGATTCGACGATCACAACGTCCATAACCGTTAGCCTTTACAAAGAAATAACACGCAAAACCCTGTTGCCCGGCAGGCGTTCGATCTGCCCCGCCAGTTCCAATTCCACTAATAAAACCGAAATCGCGTCCGCTGGCAAGCCCGTTTCGCGAATCAGCGCGTCGATTTCGACGGGCGCGCCGTCCAGCAGCGACAAAATCCCGTTTCTGTCCGCGTCGCCGACGTCGGACGTCACGGCGGGCGAAGCCGGCGGTTCGGGGCGGACGAAAGCCTTTTCCGACAGGGAAAACAGCGGCGCGGATTGCAAATGTTCGATGACGTCCGCCGCGTTTTCGACCAAAGGCGCGCCGTTTTTGATCAAATGGTTGACGCCCTTCGCGCGGTCGTCCGTCGGCGTCGCGGGGACGGCGAACACGTCCTTTCCCTGTTCAAGCGCTTTGTTTGCCGTGATCAGCGAACCGGAACGCAGGGCGGCTTCGATGACGACCAGTCCGACCGACAGTCCCGATATGATGCGGTTTCTTTGCGGAAAATTCGACGGCTGCGGCTTCGCGCCCAAGGGGTATTCGGAAACCAGAACGCCTTTTTCGCGGATTTCGTCGTAAAGCCGGCGGTTCGGTTCGGGATAGGGGACGTCGACGCCCGTGCCCAGAACGGCGGTGGTCGACGCGCGGGGATTGTTCGCCTGCAACGCGCCGAAATGCGCCGCTCCGTCGATGCCCAAAGCCAGCCCGGACACCGTGCCGTAGCCCGCCGCCGCCAGTTCGCGCGCCATGTTGCGGGCGATTTCGCGTCCGTTCAGCGACGCGTTGCGCGTGCCGACGATCGCCACCTGCGGCGATTTCAACAGCCCCTTGTCGCCCGAAACCGTCAGAACGGGCGGGGCGTCCGGCAAAACGGACAGCCGGTCGGGGTAATCGTTTTCCCCCAGAAAGATCATTTCCGCGCCGGCTTTTTCGACCGCCGCGTATTCGCGTTCCGCGTCGGCGGCGGAACAGATCCGCAGGGGCTTTTTCATGCCGCCGCGCCGCGCTTTGTCGGGCAGGGCGTCCAAAGCCGCCGCCGCCGTTTTAAAGTGTTGCATCAAAACGCGGAAAGTGACCGCGCCGACGTTTTCGGAACGGAACAAGCGCAAACGATCGATTTTTTCCGCGTAATTCAAAACGTCATTCCGCCTTTTTCTTCAACTTGATTTTGCTTTCCTCGCCGCGGATCAGGCGAGCGATGTTCGACCGGTGGCGAACGACGGACAAAACCGCCAGAAAACCGTAAAACCACACGAATTCCGGCGTGGCGAAGAAATGCGCGTACACGGGCGCCAAAACCAGCGCGGTCAGCGCGGACAGCGACGAATAGCGGAACAGCAAAGCCATGACCAGCCAGGTCAGACACGCCAGCAACCCCGCCTGCCAGCAGGTCGCCAACAGCATGCCCAGCGTCGCGGCGACGCCTTTGCCGCCTTTGAATTTCAGCCAAACCGGAAAGTTGTGACCCAGCACGCCCGCCGTGCCGGCGATCAGCGCCGCGGTGTCGCCGACGCCGTCTTCGGGAACGCAGTAGTAGGCGATTCCAGCCGCCAGAGCGGCTTTTCCCGAATCGAACAAAAGCGTCAGCAAAGCCAGATCCTTGCGTCCCGTGCGCAAAACGTTCGTCGCGCCGATGTTGCCCGATCCGATTTTGCGAATGTCGCCCAGTCCCGCCAGACGCGTAAAGACGATGCCGAACGGAATCGATCCCAGCAGATAGCCCAGAACACCCGATAAAACAAGAAGAGTCGTGTCGCTCATAGCGTATTCTCCGATAAATGGTTTTCGACAGAGGATATAACCTTATTGACGGCTTCCGCAACTGTTTTAAAGGAAGCGTCCGGCGCGAGCGACGCTTCCGTCAGCGTTCTGCGCCACGCCGCCGCGCCCGCGCGCCCTTTGAACAAATTCAGCCAATGCCGCGTGACCGCGTGGGGGCGAACGCCCGATTCCGTCTGTTTTCGCAAATACGGCATCATCGCGCGCACGGCGTCCGTCCCGGAAACGACGGGCGTTTGTTCGCCGAAGATTTCTTGGTCGGCGCGCGCCAGCATGTACGGATCGCCGTACGCCGCGCGTCCGATCATCACGCCGTCGACATGGCGCAGATGGTCTTTCGCCGCGTCCAGATCGGCGACGCCGCCGTTGATCGAAACGGTCAGTTCGGGAAAAGCCGTTTTGAACCGGTAGACCAAATCGTAATCCAGCCGCGGGCGTTCCCTGTTCTGTTTCGGGGTGAATCCCTTTAACCGGGCTTTGCGCGCGTGAACGACGATTTCGCCGCACCCCGCTTTTTCCGCCAGTTCGGCGCAACGGCGCAAATCGTCGAAGCCGTCGGAATCGGGCGTCGTTTCTTCCAGCGCGATGCGGGTTTTCAGGGAAACGGGAACGTCCGAATTTTCGCGCATCGCCCGCAGACAATCGGCGATCAGCTCCGGATCGCGGCGCAAAGCCGCCCCGAAACAGCCGGCGGAAACGCGTTCGGACGGACAGCCCGCGTTTAAATTCACGCCGTCGTAACGAAAGGCTTTGGCGATTCGGCAGGCTTCGCCCAGCAGATCGGGATTCGATCCGCCCAGCTGTAAAACCAGCGGGTGTTCCGCGTCGTCGTAGGATAAAAGCTTTTCCGCGTCGCCGAACACGACCGCCTGCGCCGTGATCATTTCGCTGTACAGCAAAGTGCGCCGCGTCAGCCGGCGGACGAAGTAACGGTAATGCCTGTCCGTCCAATCCATCATCGGGGCGACGGACAGACGCGAAGCGGGAAAGGTCATGGCAGATCCGCCAGATGTTTCAACAGCATTTCCTTGAACGGCTCTTTGTCGACCTTGTGCGTCACCAGGCAGTTGCGTTTGGATCCTTCGTCAAACGAGGTCATGCCGAATTTTTCGTCGTCCGGATCGGTGTTGACGTGAACCGTTCCGTACCGCCCCGAAAACAGGGCGGGGCGGATCAGGCAGCCGATCGCGCACGGATCGTACAGCGACGTTCCCGTTTCCGGCGCGACGCCGTCTTTGCGCAGTTTCGCCTGATGTTCGGACAGGACTTTCGCCGTTTTTTCCAGCAGATCGGCGCTCATCGCCGCGCAGCGCGTGTTTAGGTCGCGCATTTTTTCGATATAGGCTTTGTCCGCCGTCGCCTGCATGCCGACTTCCATCGGAATGACGGTCACGCGTTCGGCGGTGTCGAAAACAATTTGCGCCGCGTGCGGGTCGGCGAGCATGTTGAATTCGGCGTAGGGCGTCGAATTGCCGCGCGGACCGTCTTCGCAAAACGCGCCGCCCATGATGATCAGTTCGCGGATTCTGGAAACGGTCTTCGGTTCTTTCAGAAAAACGGTGGCGATGTTCGTCAGCGGTCCGATCGCGATCAGCGAAATTTCGCGTTCGGGCGACTTCATCAGCGTTTTAATGATAAAGTCGACGGCGTTTTCGTTTTCGCTTTTGCCGCTCGGCATGCCGAAGTCCAATCCCGCCAGTCCGTCCGAACCATGCACCCATTCGGCGTTGAACGTCGGACGTTTCAAAGGGCGGTCGCAGCCTTTGTACACGGGAATGTCCGTGTGCCATGCGAAACCGCAGACGCGCCGCGCGTTCAGTTCGGCTTTGTCGACCGCGACGTTGCCGTTGACGGCGGTGATGCCGACGATGTCCAAATCGGGATCCGCCATCGCCATAAACAGGGCGATCGCGTCGTCGATTCCCGGATCGGTGTCGATGATGATCTTGGTTTTCGCGCTCATGTCGGATACCTCCGCGTTTTGATCAAAAGCGTTTTGAAAATATAGGGCGGCGGCGAAGAAATCAATTCTTTTGTTATCCGGCGAATCCCCTCCCGCGACCGGACGCGCGGATAAAAACGCCCCGCGGTTCGGACGGGCGAAAGCTTTTCCCGACGCTTATTTTCCGGAATCGCCGTTTCTTTCCTTTTTCGCCGTTTGCGGCGCGGCGTTCGCGCGGATAACGGCGTGAACCTGCCGCCGCGCGGGGTCAAACACGATGACGCCGTCGCCGTCGAAAGCGGATTCGACGTGCAGACACAGCATTTCGCCGCAGGGCAGGGCGGCTTTGATCTTTTCCTTGCCCGCCGTCAGGTTCAGGCGGACGACCGGCGCGCCGTCGACCGTGACGGCGGATTTGTTTTTACCCGTAATCAGTTTCGGCGTCGACTTGTAATTCAGCAATCCGTACACGATGCCGCCCATCGTCAGAAAAATCAAAAACGTGATGACGCCGATCAGCAGTTTCAAATAGGCGACTTTGTTCATGGTTGTGACTCCCTGTTGCGTTTTCTTATTTTATAACCGAAAAGAAAAAAATCCGAAAGCGCAAAAAAACGGGCGCAAGTTTCGCGCGCGTGTGGTACAGTCGGCGCATGATCGAAAACGAAAACGCCGTCATCACAACCCCCGCCGTCGATCCCGCCGAAGCCAAAACGCGGCTGGACAAATGGCTGTCTTTGCGCACTGGACTGTCGCGCAGCAGGGTTTCCGCCCTGATCGAACGGGGGGCGGTGTCGTCGAACGGCGTCGTCGTTTCGGATCAGGACCGTAAAACCGTCGCGGGCGAAGTGTACCGGCTGGAAATTCCGAAGCCGACCGCCGCCGTTCCCGAGGCGCAGGACATTCCGCTGGACATCGTGTACGAAGACGACGATTTGCTGGTTTTGAACAAACCGGCGGGCATGGTCGTCCACCCCGCGGCGGGCAACCGCGACAACACTTTGGTGAACGCGCTTTTGGCGCATTGCGGGGATTCCCTGTCGGGAATCGGCGGCGTCGCGCGCCCCGGCATCGTACACCGGCTGGACAAGGACACCAGCGGGCTGATGGTGGTCGCCAAAAACGACGCCGCGCACAACGGCTTGTCCGCTCAATTCGCCGTCCACAGTCTGGAACGGTGCTATCTGGCGCTGGTGTGGGGGCGTCCGAATCCGGCGCGGGGCGTCGTTGAAACGCAAATCGGGCGCAGTCCTTTGAACCGGCAGAAAATGGCGGTTTTGAAAACGGGCGGCAAACGCGCGGAAACGCATTACCGCACGTTGGCGACATTTGAAAACGGGGCGGTCGGTCTGGTCGAATGTTCGCTGAAAACGGGGCGCACGCATCAGGTGCGCGTCCATATGACGGCGTTGGGACACCCTTTGCTGGGGGACAAGGTGTACGGCAAAACGCCCAAAGCCGCCAAAAGCGAATCGCTGAAAACGGCGGTCGCTTTTCCCCGTCAGGCTCTGCATTCGTATAAAATGAGTTTTGAACACCCGCTGACGGGAAAGACGATGCGGTTCGAACTGCCTTTGCCGCCCGATATGGCGGCGGTCGTCGATTCGCTGCGCAAAGACGGGTGAAATCCGTTTCGCCGTTTCGCGGGACGTTTCCGCTTTTTCAATGAAACAAACACGAAAAGCCCGCAAAAATGCAGGCTTTTTCTTTGTTTGGAAAATCCGCTCGGATTAGCCCTGACGAGCCTTCATGCGCGGATTTTTCTTGTTAATGATGTACACGCGCCCTTTTCTGCGGACGATTTTGCAATCTTTGTCGCGCAACTTGGCGGATTTCAGGGAATTACGAACTTTCATAACACAATCCTCAAACTTAACTGTCTTCAAAAGAAGATAGGTGACAATACAAAGATTGTCGGGTATTGTCAATCCATAAAGAGGCGATTTTTTCGCCGGAAGGAGATTTTTTATGCGAACCGCTTTTCTTTTTATGATTCTGCCCGCGCTGGCTTCGTGCGTTTTCGTTCCGGAAGAGGCGATCCTGTCCAAGGGAATCCACGAAATGCACACGCCCGCGCGTTCCTATGCGATTCAGCCGCCCCCGCCCGACCGCATTTTCGCGGGAACGGAAACGGTATACAGAAACAATTACGTTTTAAACGAAACCGTTTCGATCAAAGTCGGCGACATTTTACTGCGCGAACAGGCTTTCCGCAAGGACAAGACGATTCTCAGCGAAATGACGCTGGACCGCGACGTCGTGTTCAAAGTGGGGACGGAGGAAATCAAACTGCCAGCCAAACAATACAAGATTTACGGCACGTTTGAGCTGAACGGGGAAAAGTATTACGTCCTGCCGAAAGTCGGACATTATTATTTTCTGGCGGATATGAACGGATTTTTGCAGACGCGCTATCTGTACGACATCAAAAACAGCAAACGCGTGACGATTTTTCCGGACAAAGCCAGTTTTTCGCCCGTGTCGGCAAAGCTGAAAAGGGCGACGCGCGAACAGACCGCGACCTTGCCGTTCAGCGATTTCGAAGTGATTTACGACGGCGTCAAAAACAACCAGATCGTTTTGTTCTACAAGGATTCCGTCCCCGGAACGAACGGCGGCAAGGGCAGTTTCGACACGCTGTCTTTCCCCGCGGACGCGACGATGATTTCGGTCGCGGGGCGGCTGATCCGCGTGATTCGCGCGGACAGGGAGCAAATCACCTATATCGTTGTCAAGGAATGAAACGCCTTTTGAACATCGGGCGGCGCCGTTTTGAAACGGCGCCGTCTTTTTGTATTTGTGAAAACCA
>DJRZ01000058.1:2965-4634 GCA_002440235.1 Alphaproteobacteria bacterium UBA6347 | reverse complement strand
AAGCCGATGGCGCGCCGTCTGGCGGTCGATTCCCTGCGCTATTGGGCGGAGGAAATGGGCGTCGACGGCTTCCGTTTCGATTTGGCGACCGTCATGGGACGCGGACGCGAAGGCGCCCCCGCCAACCGCGATTTCGATAAAAACCACCCGTTCTATCAGGCTTTGAAAGCCGATCCCGTTTTGTCGAAATGCAAGCTGATCGCCGAACCGTGGGATTGCTGCGGCGGCGGTTATCAGGTCGGCAATTTCCAGAAAAACTGGATGCAGTGGAATGATCGTTTCCGCGACGACACCCGTCGCTTTTGGTGCGGAAACGAGGGCTTCGCCGCCAAAATGGCGCAGCGGATGACCGCGTCCGACGATTTGCGGAACGAAGGCGAAAGAATGTCGCCGTCCGTCAATTTCGTGACGGCGCACGACGGCTTTACCGCCAAAGACCTGTGGTCTTACGAACAAAAGCACAACGAAGCCAACCCGTGGCACAATCAGGACGGCGCGAACCAGAATTTCGGACGCAACTGGGGGCACGAGGGCTATCGCGACGAGGGGCTGGACGAATTCCGCAACAAAATGGTGCGGAATCTGGAAGCGACGCTGTTGATGGCTTCGGGCGTGCCGATGCGTCTGGCGGGCGACGAGTTCAACCGTTCCCAAAACGGCAACAACAATCCGTATTGTCAGGACAACGAAACCAGCTGGGTGAATTGGGACAAACTGACCGACCGCGACGTCAAATCCGCGGAAATGGTCGGATTTATGACGAAACTGCGCCGCGATCACCCCGCTTTGGCGAACGTCGATTATTTCGACGGTCAACCGGTGGACGACAAGGGGACGAAAGACATCACGTTCGTGCGTCCCGACGGTCGGGAGATGACCGGCGGCGACTGGCAGCCCTACGCCAAAACGCTGTCGTATGTTCTGGCGGGCGAAAAGGTCAAAAAGGACGGCAAACCCGCGGACGACGATTTCATGATCATCATGAACGCCCACAACGGCGAAGTCGATTTCAAAACGCCGCCCGCGCCGAACGGGCGGAAGTGGGAGGTCGCTTTCGACACCGCGCATTTGGGGGTGGAAAAACTGCCCGTTGAACAGCGCCTGATCAAAGACGGCAACTATCGCGCCCAACCTCATTCGATGGTCGTTTTGCAGGCGGTACGCGAGGAAAACCGCCAAAAACAGCGTCAAAATCAGACGGCAAGCGTCCTCGCTCAAATGAAAAACAAGCATTTTTCAAGATAAAAACGGGCAAAACCGGCTTTTGCAAAGCTTGAACGGCGGCGTTCGGAGCGGATACTCCGGCGTCGCCGAACGTTTGCCGCCCGCGGCGGTTTTCGACGCGGCGGACGCGCGGTCGGAACGTTGTTTTCCCCTTGTTCGGAAACGTCGGAAAAACAAGGGAAAAGTTTAAAAAAATCGTTTATTTCCCTTGACTCCGACGGGGTTATTTGTCATATTCGACTTGAAAAAGTGACGGGCAAAGGGATAGGAGTCTCTGCGCCGCGTTTCTTTTAAGAGTTTGAAAACGGCTGTTTTCAGCCATTTTTGAAGGTTAGCTTTTCGGTTCGGCCGCAGAGGTCGGAATCGAGTAAGTGTGTTGTAACGGTTAGATAGGAAAGAGGAATTTAATGCCTACAATTAACCAATTAATTCGCAGTCCGCGTAA
>DJRZ01000058.1:0-2832 GCA_002440235.1 Alphaproteobacteria bacterium UBA6347 | reverse complement strand
GTTTGACCAACAGTGCTGAAGTTTTAAGCTACATTCCCGGCGAAGGACATAACTTGCAGGAACACTCGGTTGTTCTGATCCGCGGCGGTCGTGTGAAAGACTTGCCCGGCGTTCGTTATCACATCATTCGCGGCACGCTGGACACGCAGGGCATCGCCGCCCGTCGTCAGAGCCGTTCTTTGTACGGCGCGAAGCGTCCCAAGTAACAGAAAGGAAAGATTATGTCTCGTCGTCACGCTGCAGTAAAACGTGAAATCGTCCCCGACGCCAAATACGGCGACGTGGTCGTTGCTAAATTTATGAACTGCGTCATGTTGCATGGCGCCAAAGCCACCGCCGAAAAGATCGTCTACGGCGCTCTGGACCGTGTGGCTGAAAAAACCAAACAGGAACCCCTGAAAGCTTTTAACGAAGCTTTGGACAACGTCAAGCCCGCCGTTGAAGTCCGCTCCCGCCGCGTCGGCGGCGCGACCTATCAGGTCCCCGTCGAAGTCCGTCCGGACAGAAAACAGGCTTTGGCGATCCGCTGGATCATCGCCGCCGCGCGCAACCGTTCCGAACAGACGATGGAACAGCGCTTGGCCGGTGAATTCATGGACGCTTTGTCCAACAAGGGTGCCGCCGTCCGCAAACGTGAAGAAACGCATCGCATGGCGGAAGCTAACAAGGCTTTCTCGCATTATCGTTGGTAATTTCTTAGAGAAGGTTTTTGTGTAATGGCTCGTACAACCCCCATTGAAAAATATCGCAATATCGGTATCATGGCGCACATCGACGCCGGTAAAACGACGACGACCGAACGTATTCTGTACTACACCGGCAAGTCCCACAAAATCGGCGAAGTCCACGACGGCGCCGCCACGATGGACTTTATGGTGCAGGAACAGGAACGCGGCATCACGATTCAGTCCGCGGCGACGACGTGCTTCTGGCGCGGTCACCGTCTGAACATCATCGATACCCCGGGGCACGTCGACTTCACGGTCGAAGTCGAACGCTCTCTGCGCGTCTTGGACGGCGCGGTCGCCGTTTTCGACGGCGTCGCCGGTGTCGAACCGCAGTCCGAAACCGTTTGGCGTCAGGCTGACAAGTACAAAGTTCCCCGTATCTGCTTCGTCAACAAGATGGACCGCATCGGCGCGAACTTCCTGCGTGCCGTCGGCATGATCAAAGAACGTCTGGGTGCCACGCCCATCGTGATGACGTTGCCGATCGGCGCCGAATCCGAATTCGCGGGCGTCGTCGACGTTTTGAACAAACGCTCCATCATCTGGAACGGCGAACATCTGGGCGCCGAATTCACTTATGGCGAAGTTCCCGCCGACCTGAAGGAATTGACCGACAAGTACCACGCCGAAATGGTCGAAACCGTCGTCGAACAGGACGATCAGGCGATGGAAGACTACTTGGAAGGCAAGGAAATCTCTTTGGAAACGTTGCAGAAATGCATTCGCAAAGGCACGATTTCCATGAGCTTCGTCCCTGTTTTGTGCGGTTCTTCGTTCAAAAACAAAGGCGTTCAGCCGATGTTGGACGCGGTCGTTGACTATCTGCCGTCCCCGCTGGATATTCCGCCCGTCGCTTGCACGACTCCGGACGGCAAGGAAGCCGTTCGCCACGCGACCGACGACGAACCCTTGGCGGCTTTGGCGTTCAAGATCATGAACGACCCCTTCGTCGGTTCTTTGACGTTCGCCCGCATCTATTCGGGTACGATGACCGCCGGATCCTACGTTCTGAACTCCGTTAAGGAAAAGAAAGAACGCATCGGTCGCATGCTGTTGATGCACGCGAACCATCGTGAAGAAATCAAAGAAGCCAACGCCGGCGACATCGTCGCTTTGGTCGGTTTGAAGGAAACCACGACGGGTGAAACGCTGTGCGCCGACAACGCGCCGGTCATCTTGGAAAAGATGGAATTCCCCGAACCCGTTATCGAAGTCGCCGTCGAACCGAAAACGAAAGTCGACGTCGAAAAAATGGGCTTGGCTTTGAACCGTCTGGCGATGGAAGATCCGTCGTTCCGCGTCGCTTCCGACGCCGAAAGCGGACAGACCATCATCAAAGGCATGGGCGAATTGCATTTGGAAATCATCGTCGACCGTCTGAAACGCGAATTCAAGGTTGACGCGAATGTCGGCGCTCCGCAGGTCGCCTACCGCGAAACGATTTCCCAGCCGTACGAAATCGACTACACGCACAAGAAGCAGTCCGGCGGTTCGGGTCAGTTCGCCCGCGTCAAGATTCGCTTCGAACCGTTGGAACCGGGTTCGGGATTTGTCTTTGAAAACACCGTCGTCGGCGGCAACGTTCCCAAAGAATACATTCCGGGCGTTGAAAAAGGTTTGCGCGCCGCCATGGAAACGGGCGTGATCGCCGGCTTCCCATGCACGGACTTTAAAGCGAACCTGTTCGACGGCGCTTATCACGATGTCGACTCTTCGACGATGGCTTTTGAAATCGCGGCTCGCGCGGCTTTCCGCGAAGGCATTGCGAAAGCGAAGCCCAAGCTGTTGGAACCGATCATGAAAGTGGAAGTCGTCACCCCCGAAGACTACATGGGCGACATCATCGGCGACTTGAACAGCCGCCGCGGTCAGGTTTCCGGCATGGATCAACGCGGCAACGCTCGTGTGATCGACGCGACTGTTCCTCTGTCCTCGATGTTCGGATATGTGAACACGCTTCGTTCCATGAGCCAGGGACGCGCCCAGTACTCGATGGTGTTCTCGCACTATGCGGAAGTGCCGGCTAACGTCGCCGAAGAAATCAAAGCCAAAGTTAACGGTTAAAAATTTGGAGTTTTAAATAAAATGGCAAAAGAGAAGTTTG
>DJRZ01000044.1:24980-35246 GCA_002440235.1 Alphaproteobacteria bacterium UBA6347 | reverse complement strand
AGGACGGTCTTGAGAACTTTGCGGGCTGTGCCGTGGTGATCAGCCACGACCGTTGGTTCCTCGACCGCATCGCGACGCATATTCTGGCGTTCGAGGGCGACAGCCACGTCGAATGGTTCGAAGGCAATTTCGAGGAATACGAAGCGGACAAAAAACGCCGGCTGGGTGCGGAGGCGGATCAGCCCCACCGCGTGAAATACAAACCGCTGGTCAGAAAATGACCGCCGGAAAACCGCATTGAAAAAGCCCCCGAAAGGGGGCTTTTGAATTGTCTTGATTTTTTTGCGAAAACGACCGGAGCGCGTTCCTCCTCTCCGCCCTTTCGCCCCCGCGCGTCAGTCTTTCAAATCGCCGGAAACCAGCGGCAGTTTCGACACGTGACGCACCGCAGCGGTGTATTCGCGCACGATTCCCTTCATCGGGTTTTCGCCCGTCGGGTCGGTAAATTCCGCCACAAGCACCGAAGACACCTGTTTCAACAGCGGGCAGACTTCGGGGTGAATGTAATCCAGAACGATCATCTGATCGGCTGTGCGGTAAAACAGCGCGTGGTTTTCGCCGCTGAACAGGATTTGAGGACGGTCGGGACTGCCTTCGCGGGCTTTCAGGCAGAACAGCAGCTCACCGTCCGCGTTTGCCAAAATGTCGTAGTAAGCTTCCGTTTCAACCGCAGTCTTGTTCATTTCCCATTCTCCGTAGTTTCGGGCAAAGCCCAAAAATCTTTTGCTATTTTAAACGGTCTTCGTTCCATATCAAGAAAAAAGTTAGCCGTCCCGCCCGCGCGTTTTTTATTTGCGCTGAATGTTGGCGGTCGTCGTTTTCTTTTTGGTGTTGTAATGGCAGGTGTAGGACAGCGGCGTTTTCGTTCCGTCGTTGCCGATCAACTGCGCCAGATCCCCGATCAGCAGAATGTCGTCTTTCAGCACGTCGACCTCGTAACGGGTGAATTTGTACACCTTGGGCGAAACAGTCCATTCGAAACGTCCGGGAATATCCTTGGCGACGGCGTTTTCGCACGACGCCTGCGCGACGTCTTCGTATTCCGCGTAATAGGTGTTTTTCTTGGTGTTCATTTTGCGGCATTCCTCGTCCGTCGTGCAAATGCGCGTCGACGCCATCTGCGCGCGCATTTTGTCGGCTTCGCGCTGACGGCGAATCACCTGCGCCTGACGCGCGCGTTCGAATTCGTTGTCCCTGCCGACCTGAACGCCAGCCACCTGCAACGACAGCAGAAACGCCCCCAGCAACAGCGCGACCATCATCAGCTGAGCCGTTTCGACGCCGCGTTCCCGCGCTGTGTCGCGCAGAGTGTACGCGCCGAATCCCAGCCCGCCGACGATCAGAACCGCAAGCAGATTGGACAGGAAACCGCCGCCCGACATCACGTCCGAAAACATCGACCACGCCATCACGGCGAAAACGAACAGCAGAAAATAGGAAAAAGCGGGGTATTTCGTCGCTTTCAGCACGTTTTTCTCGCCCGCCAGAAACGCGGCGCCGAACAGTCCGCCGAACATGACGAAGCTGAGCAGAACCTTGCCGAACGCGCCCATTACGGAAAACAGCCCCAAAAACATCAGCACGACGACCAGAGCCGCCCCGTAGGCGATTCCGACGCGGACGGCGGCTTCTTTGTTCCGCGCCAGCAACGTTTTCAAATCGCCGCGCAGCAAAGTTTCGACGTCTTCGTCCGCCAACAGGAGGATTTCTTTGATTTTTTCCTGTAAATTCTGCATGTTTCAGTCCTCGTCACACGAAATATCTGTTAAGAAAGCACAAAATCCGCCAAAAAGCAAAACCTAAATCAGCCGCCTTTCAACAAACGGCGCTTTTCGCGGTCCCAATCGCGTTTTTTGATGTCTTCGCGGCGGTCGACGTTGTTTTTCCCGACGCCCAGCCCCAGCTTGATTTTCGCGATGCCGCGCGCGTTGAAATACAGCTCCAGCGGAATCAGCGTGTAGCCTTTGCGCGCGACGGCACCCGTCAGACGCTTCACTTCCTTTTTATGCAGCAGCAGCTTGCGCGGGCGGGCGGCGGTGTGTTTCATATAACCGATCGACCCGTATTCCAAAATCGTCGCGTTCAGCAGATAAATGCCGCCTTCCTGCGCGGCGGCGTAAGCTTCGTTGATGCTGGCGCGCCCCTGACGCAGGGATTTGACCTCCGCCCCCGTCAGAATCAAGCCTGCCTCGACCGTTTCCTCGATCGCGTAGTTGAACCCCGCTTTTCTGTTTTTGGCGACCGTTCCCGTGCTGATCAGCGTTGAAGTTTTTTTCGCAGGCATGAACTTACTCCGCCAATCCCGTCTGCCGCATCGCCGCCAAAACGGTTTCTTTCGATTTTTCGGAAATTTCGCACAAAGGCAGACGCACGGACCCGTCGCCGAATCCCAGCCGCGCCGCCGCGAATTTCACCGGACACGGATTTGTTTCGACGAACATCGCGTCGTGCAGATCGACCAGCAGATCGCGCAGGCGTTCCAGTTCGGCGCGGTCGCCCGCCGCCCACGCGCGGTGGATTCCGGCGCACAAAGCGGGCGCGACGTTCGCCGTGACGGAAATGCAGCCGTCGCCGCCGTGCGCCAGAAAAGCGACGATGCTGGCGTCTTCGCCCGACAGGATCGAAAAGTCCGCGCCGACCGCCTTTCTGATTTTCAGCG
Source organism: Alphaproteobacteria bacterium UBA6347 (assembly GCA_002440235.1). GTDB lineage: Bacteria > Pseudomonadota > Alphaproteobacteria > CAAGCB01 > CAG-977 > UBA11549. Next base: position 32,587 of record DJRZ01000044.1, on the reverse strand, counting down.
GGCGCATGATGTCGGGGGTGGCGTCCTTGACGCCGGCGACGCGCGGCAGTTTCGCCAGACGGGCGATCGTTTCGACCGACAGGCACACGCCCGTGCGCCCCGGAACGTTGTACAGAACGATCGGCAGGTCCGTCGCGTCGTGGACGGCTTTGAAATGCAGGTACAGCCCCTCTTGCGTCGGTTTGTTGTAATACGGCGTGACGATCAAAGCCGCGTCCGCCCCCGCCCGTTGCGCGAGCAGGGTGTTTTCGATGACTTTGGCGGTGTTGTTTCCGCCCGTCCCGACGATGACGGGAACGCGTCCGGCGACCTGTTCTACGCCTTTTTTCACCACGGTTTCGTATTCCCGCGGGGTCATGACGGCGCTTTCGCCCGTCGTGCCGCAGACGACGATCCCGTCGACGCCCGATTTGATTTGAAATTCGATCAGACGCGCGAAAGCGTCCAAGTCGATCCGTTCCTTTTCAAACGGCGTGATCAAAGCGGTGAAAAGCCCCGTGAACATCAAAAGACCTCCTGCCTCAAAGGGTTTTAAAACAGTTCATCAAATTAACCGTATCTTAAAATAAATGCCACAAAAATAAAAGCGGTATCATAAATTCGACGAAAGGAAAAAAGTGAAACGCCGCGTTTTGCTGTTTTGTCTGTGCTTTGCCGCCGCGCCCGCCTGTTTCGCGGCGACGCCGCGGTCCGACGCCGTCAAAGCCGCCGCCGCGCGCGATTATCCGGCGGCGTTCGCCAAAGCGCGGGAAACGCGGGATCCGACGCTGATCAAGCTGGTCGACTGGTTTTCGCTGACGGACGCCGAACAAACGGTCGATTTCGACGCCGCGCAACGGTTTATGAAAAAAAATCCGGATTGGCCGCGCGTCTACATGATCCGCCGCAACGCCGAACGGGCTTTGCTGGAAAAAGGCGACGAGGCGGCGCTGGAAAAATGGTTCCGCCGGCACCCGCCCGTTTCCGCGCGCGCCGTTTTGGCTTACGCCGACATTTTAATGCGGCGCAAGGAATGGGAAAAAGCCGTTCCGATGCTTCATTCCCTGTGGGACAAAAGCGACCTGACCGACGAAGAATCCGATTTGGTGCGCGAAAAACTGTTCTTCCTGCTGGACGAACGCGATTTCGACCTGCGCGCCCGAAAACTGCTGAACGAACGCAAGCACGCCAAAGCGCGCGCCCTGTTTGCCAAAATGAACGAACGCGATCGGGCTTTGGCGCAAACGCGCGCCGATTTCATCGCCAACCGGAAAAACGCGCAAAAAGAATTTAAAGACCTGCCCGAACACCAGCAGCTGGACGCGGACGCGTCTTTCGACCTGTTGCGCTGGCTGCGCGTGAACAAAAAATATTCCGCCGCGGCGAAGCTGCTGCGCGACGTTGACCCCGCGAAACAGACGCGCCCCGCCTGGTGGACGGAACGGACGAACCTGATCCGCCAGTTTTTGGGCGACAAAGACTACAAGACCGCCTATCAGATCGCCAAAGAACACCACCTGACCAAAGGCGCGGATTTCGCCGACGCCGAATGGACGGCGGGCTGGATCGCCCTGCGGCGTCTGAAACGGAACGACGACGCCCTGCGCCATTTCAAAACGATGCTGAACGCCGTGTCGTCGCCGATGAGCGTCGCGCGCGCCCGATACTGGCTAGGCAGGACTTACGAGGCGGCGGGCAGGAAATCCAAAGCCGCCGAAAACTATCAAAAGGCGGCGCGCCACATCACGACGATCTACGGACAGCTGGCGGCGGACAAACTGGGACGGGGTTTGCCAGCCTTGCCCGCCGATCCCCCCGTCGACGCGGATCTTTCCGCCGAAATCAGGAAAAACGAGCTGTACGCCGTCATGAAAATTCTGCAAGACGCGGAACTGCACGATCTGGTCGGCGTGTTCGCCACGCGTCTGTTTTTGAACGCGACGACGCCCGCCGCCGTATCCGCCCTGGCGCATTTGCTGAGCGAAGATCTGAAACGCGAAGATCTGGCGGTCGCCATCGCGCGGCGCGCCCGTCAAAACGGAACGGACATCGTGTCGCTGGGCTATCCCGTCAAGGATCTGCGCCACGACGAACGCACGGAAACGGCTTTGGTGCTGTCGATAATCCGTCAGGAAAGCAGTTTCGCGTCGCACGCCGTTTCCCCCGCCGGCGCGCGCGGGCTGATGCAGATCATGCCGACGACGGCGAAACAGATCGCGAAAAAGAAACGAAAAAGCTTTTCCGTTCAAAAACTGAACGCCGACCCCGATTTCAATGTGGAACTGGGCAGCACTTACATCGGCGATTTGCTGAAACGCTACGGCGGATCCTACATTCTGGCGATCGCCGCCTACAACGCCGGACCGACGAACGTGAACCGCTGGCTGAAATCGTTCGGACGCCCGCACGACGACGCCGACCCCGTCGACTGGATCGAAAGCATACCGTTCGCGGAAACGCGCAACTACGTCCAGCGCGTGCTGGAAAACCTGCACATATACAGACGCCATTTGAACGCGCCCGAAACGGATCTGACCGTCTGGCGGCTGAAAACGGAACAAAAGGACTAGGCGGTCACAGCCGTTCGACCGTTTCGACCGGTTTCAGATAATGCTTTGAAATTCCCCACTTTTCGGCGGCGGCAACGACGGTTTTGTCGTCGGGGCGTTCGAAACGCCAGCCTTTTTTCAACAGCCGTTCGACCGCCCACTTGTCGGCTTTGAACGACAAAAGGACGGTCAGAACCAGCAAAGCCGTTCCCGCCGCGTCGTCGGCGGGGGAGCTTTCGGTAAAAGCGTAATACTCCTCCGGCGTCGCCGCGTTCAAAATCTGCGTCAGCTTGACGTAAAACGAAACCAACTGAACGGTCGTCAGCGCGAACATCAGCCACGCCCAGCCCCACAGCCGTTTGAAAAACAACGGCAGACCGAAAAATCCGCCGACCAGCAGAACGTTCAGGCTGAACGTGTTCGCCGCCATGCTTTTGCGTTCGCCGTTCGCGGGATTGAACATTTCCAGTTTCGGCGTTTTCGTCACGCCGAAAAAAATCAGCTTAAAAAAATCCTTCATTTCGTCCGCCCGTCGTTTTTTTATAAAGATATACCAAAAAGCGGCGAAAACCAGCCTTTATTTTTCGGAACGGTAAAAGTCGACCAGTTCGTCCAGCATCGCGCCGATCGCCCGATAGACGGCGGCGTAGGTCGCTTTCGTCCCGTTCAGCACGGGATATTTCAGCACGAATTCTCGAACGTTTCCCTCGCCGCGCAGAAAATGCCGCGCGTAGACGCCCGAATCCCCCAGCCGTTTCAGCGCGCGCAAATAACGGTCGGCGGCGTCGCACCGCCAATCCGGCGCGTCTGAGCCGCCTTTGCCTCCCCGCACAAACAATCTGTCATAATTTCGGGTGATTTTCGGATTGAACAGCGACGCGCGCCAGTCCGCCGCGAAACGGACGCCCGCCCGCAAACGGTTTTCGGCGACCGGAGATTTCCCCAGCTTTCCCGTTTCGTACATTTTGACCAGCGTCGTTTTTTCATTGACTCTTTTGAACTTTGCAACAGTCTGTTCCATTGTTTTTTTCCCTTGGTTGAAATTGCCCTTGCGTCCCTCTGTTTATCACAAACCGTTTATATATTCAACAACAAATAGTTAATTCATTTCCGTGATAAAGTGTGCCACTATGATTTTCGCGGGTTAATTCCAACAAAAGGACTGTTATGATTGGTGAACGCTTACAACAACGAATCGCGCAACTGGGATTGACTCAGCAGCGGGNNATATGCTGAATCAGGCAGCCGGTGACCGTCAGATTCTGGCGGATCAGCTGAATATCAGCCAAAGCCGGCTGAACCAGTATTTAAAGGACAAACGCGAACCCGACGGGGCGATGTTTTGCAAAATCTGCCGCACGTTCGGGATCACGCCGAACTGGCTGTACGGGTTCGAAGAAAGCTCTCCCGCGGAATTGCCGAAAATCGACAAAGGCGCGCTGGAAAACGCCGTTTTGTTCCTGAAAAAATACGAACAAGCCAAACGCAAGGCTTTTTCGGCGGAGCAAACCGCCCGAATCGTCGCCGTCGTGTACGACATCATCGTCACGGAATCGGCGGAAAACGCTCAAAAAGCAATCGAATGGGTTATAGAGGCTGTTGCATGATGATACAAGACAATCGACCAAACCGACCACGATCGGACAATTTTGACGCCCGAATGGCGCAGTTGAAAAACTTGCTGAACGAACCGTCGGACGACAACGCGGAACGGGACGAAAACCCCGTCGCCGCCGGAAAAACCGTGCAGATCAACGTCACGGGAAACAACAACGTGATTTCCGCGGACAAAGCGCGATCCTGCGCCAAAAACGCGAAATCGGGCAAAGGCTGGGGCGTCGCCGCCGCCACCGCCGCCTTGTCACTCTTTTTTTAATTCCCCCTGCCCGTCAAAATTATGACGGCGCGCGTTACGCAACCGAAGGTTGCATTTCTCCGGTATCGGATACATATCTGCTGAAACGCTATGTCAAAGACGCGTCCCTGAAACAACGCAGACACCCCAATTCCGTTTGGGCGGAATTGAAACGCAGATACGATTTTTACACGTACAAAGAAATCGACTGCCGCACGATGGCGGTTATCAAGCGCGATCTCGATTTGGAAAAATACCTGCCGGAACAAAACATATCCGAACGTAAAGCAATCGAACGCCAACGGATTATGCCTTAAATGGCATAATGACAAAACGCGCCGAAACATTAACATAGACTGTTGTGAAGCGCCGTTTTCAAACTGCTTCTTTTAATATTCATAACAGAAAAGGAGAATGACATGTCTATCAAAAAAGCTTTGTTGGGTTCCATCGGTTTCGCCGTCGCCTTCGCCGCGACGGGCGTCGCCGGCGCCGCGGAAACGCCGTGCGGCGACCGTCCATACGTCGCCGTCAGAACGGGCGCGGCGATGCTGAAAAACCACATCAAAAAAACCGCGTGGGAAGGATCCGTCGCCATGGGCGTTCAGCTGGACGCGATGCGCGCCGAACTGGATTACACCTACCGCGACAAAATCAAAAAACAGCACGCGGGGCATGAACACGAAAACGACACGATGAGCCTGATGGTCAACGGATATTACGACATTCCGACCGACATGGCGCTGAAACCGTTCGTCAATCTGGGCGTCGGCGCGTCGCGGCTGAAAATGAAAGTGGCGGACGTTTCGTCGAAAACGCACTATAAATTTTCGTGGGCGGGCGGCGTCGGCGTCGGTTACGAACTGTCGCGCGACTGGACGTTCGACGTCGGCTACCGTTTTCAGGACTTGGGCAAAGACGTCAAATCCAACGAATTTTACGGCGGCGTCCGATTCGCGTTCTGACGCGATCCGTTGAACGAAAAGCCGGAAACCGCCCGTTTCCGGCTTTTTGTTCGGACGCGTTTGACTTTTTCTTTCGTAAAAATAACATATCGTTATTTAATAAGGAGGAAAGAATGGCGAACGCGAAACGGGATTTGGAAACGATCGAACAAATCATCAATCGTCACGCCGTCTGCCGCGCCGACGCCGAACGGCTGGGCGACGCGCTGGAAACGGGCGACCTGTCGGACTATCTGGCGGGACTGGACGATTTGTATTTTGACTTTCTGCTGCCCCTGAAAAACGAAATCGACGACCTGAACGCCGCCGATTCAACCGCTTTTTCGGACAGATACGATTATTTCACCCGCACCTGACTAAGCCGTTTGCTGCATCGCCGCGCCGTCGTCGGCGGGAACGACCTGCTTTCCGACCAGCGAAGCCGTTTCGCACAGCGTGACCGGAATATCATACTGACGCACGATTTCGGACGAATCTTCCGGCGTTTCGACAAAGCGGACTTTGGACGCGCGGGTCAGAACGGGATAAAATTCCGTCCCCAGATTGTCCAGCATAATCACCTGTTCGGGACGGCGCAACAAAAACACGTGATTGTCGGCGTTGACCAGAAACCGCGGGTTGACGGGTTCGCCGTCGTACGTTTTGATCGTGAACGCCGGAACGCCGTCGGCGTCGCGAAACGCGAAATACAGTTTTTCCTGAATGACTTTTTTCATGTTCTGATATCCTTCGGAAAGTGATGATAAATTTACATCTTTAAGATTTGATTACCAAGACAAAAATTATCGTTTTTTCCAAAATAGAAAAAAATGTGCCGAAAAAGCGTTCCGGCACATTTTTAAACACGTTGTGATTGATTTTTAAAATCAGGCTTCGCGCAAAATTTTCGCTATCTTGTCCAAAACACCGTTGGTGACTTTGGCTTCAGCGCCCGAATAGAAACTTGCGGCGATGTCGATATATTCGGAAATAATGATGGCGACGGGCGTTTCGGGATACGCCATCAATTCGGCGATGCCCGCCTGCCAAATCGCGCGCAGGGTCATTTCAACGCTGTCGGGCGTTCTGTTTTCGGTCAGGGACGAATTGATCATTTCGTTGATTTTGTCAGCGTTTTGGGCGTAGGACGCCAAAATCCCCGCGAACAGGGTCGGTTCCGCGGGCATGACCGGAACGAAAGTTTCCGTTCCCTCGTCCTCGTTTTCGTCGATGACTTCGCGCCCGATGTCGCCCGCCATAAATTCGCGGGCGATTTCGTCAACCGTCTTTTCGCCGAAAGCGTGCTGGTACAGCGCCTGAACGGCAGCCAGACGCGACGAACTGCGGTTGGTTTTCATTTTAGACATATCATTCTCCTTTAAGGGGACCCGCCTTTGCGACGGCTTCCAAACTGCTGATAAAAGCTTTAAAATCCTTGGCTTCCCTGAAATCGCGGTAGACCGACGCGAAACGGACGTAAGCGACGGGATCCAGCGCGGACAGCGCCTCCATCACCAATTCGCCGATCTGCACGGACGGGATTTCGTTTTCGCCCGACACTTCCAGCTTGCGCTGAATGCCGTTGACGATCAGCTCGACCTGTTCGGGGGCGATCGGGCGTTTTCTGACGGCGACGGTGATTGACCGCTGCAATTTTTCGCGGTCGAACGGCATTCTGCTTTTGTCCTTTTTGATCACGGTCAGTTCGCGCAGCTGGACGCGTTCGAACGTCGTGAACCGCGATCCGCAGGTTGGGCAGAACCGCCGTCTGCGAATGGCGGAGTTGTCTTCGCTGGGACGCGAATCCTTCACCTGCGTTTCTTCAAACCCGCAAAAGGGACAGCGCATGAATCAATCCTCCGCCAGCCCTTCGTAAATCGGGAAACGGGCGCACAGTTCCATCACCGTTTTCGCGGCTTTTTCCTCCGCCGCGGAATTGTCGTCGCGGTTTTCGGACAAAGCGTCCAAAACGTCGCCGATCAGGTTGCCGACCAGCTTGAATTCTTCGGTTTTAAAGCCGCGCGTCGTCCCCGCCGGCGTCCCCAAACGAACGCCCGACGTGACGGTCGGTTTTTCGGGATCGAACGGAATGCCGTTTTTGTTGCACGTCATATGCGCGCGTTCCAAACTCTTTTCCGCCAGTTTGCCCGTCAAATGTTTCGGGCGCAAATCAACCAGCACCAAATGTGTGTCCGTGCCGCCCGACACCAGATTCAGCCCGCGCGCCGTCAGCGTTTCGCCCAAAACCTTGGCGTTCGCGACGACGTTTTTCGCGTATTC
>DJRZ01000044.1:0-24829 GCA_002440235.1 Alphaproteobacteria bacterium UBA6347 | reverse complement strand
CGCGGACCGCGCAAAGTCTTGTGCGTCGTCGTCGTCACGATATCCGCGTATTTCAGCGGGTTTTCATGCACGCCGCCCGCGACCAGTCCGGCGAAATGCGCCATGTCGACCATCAGGATCGCGCCGACTTCATCCGCGATCGCGCGGAATTTGGCGAAGTCGATCGCGCGGGGATACGCCGAACCGCCCGCGATGATCAGTTTGGGTCTGCTTTCTTTCGCCAGCCGTTCGACCTCGTCGAAATCGATGCGTCCGTCTTCCTCGCGCACGCCGTACTGCACCGCGTGGAACCATTTGCCGGACAGCGCCGGCGCGGCGCCGTGCGTCAGATGCCCGCCCGCGGACAGGGACATGCCCATCAGCGTGTCCCCCGGCTGCAGCAAAGCCAGCTGAACCGCGCCGTTCGCCTGCGCGCCGGAATGCGGCTGGACGTTGACGAATTCCGCGCCGAACAGCTTTTTCGCGCGCGCGATCGCCAGATTTTCGGCGATGTCGACAAACTCGCACCCGCCGTAGTAGCGTCTGCCGCTGTACCCTTCGGCGTATTTGTTGGTCAGAATCGATCCCTGCGCCTGCAAAACGGCTTTGGACACGATGTTTTCCGACGCGATCAGTTCGATCTGGTTTTGCTGACGGCGCAATTCCTTGACGATGCCATCGTAAATTTCGGGATCGGCGTCCTTTAAATCAGTCGTAAAAAACGGATTCGTCATTTCAATCCTTTCAGCACATATGAGACAGCTTTTCGACGCGGCGTTCGTGGCGTCCGCCCAAAAATTCGGTGTTCAGGAAAATGTCGGCGCATTCAAAGGCGACTTCGACGCCCGTGTTGCGCCCGCCCATCACCAGCACGTTGGCGTTGTTGTGCTGACGGCACAGGCGCGCGCCGAAAGCGTCGTGAACCAGCGCGGCGCGAATGAACGGAAAGCGGTTGGCGGCGATGCTGATGCCGATGCCCGTGCCGCACAGCAGAATGCCGCGTTCGGCTTTGCCCGTTTTGATCGCGTCCGCCATCAGCGCGGCGATGTCGGGATAGTCGACGGAATCCGTCGTGTGCGTTCCCAGATCCAGAACGTCGTAACCGTCCTTTTTCAATTTTTCGACCAGCTGGTTTTTCAGTTCAAATCCGCCGTGATCCGACGCCAAAGCGATAACATTCGACATAGACAGTATCCTTTCAAAAAGATTTTTTCGATTTTCTACCACACTTTGAAAGCGTTTGCTAACCGTTTTTCTTCAAAACGTATTCCAGCTTGGCGCGCGCCAGCGTTTTCAAAGCCGGCGCCGGCGTGTTTCTCGGCGCGGCGAAGCTGACTTCCGTCCCCGTCGCGGCGTGAACGGCGACGACTTTCACCGCGTTGCCGACGGCGAAGATCTGCAATAAAATCTCGTCGTCCTTTTCCATGGCTTCTTCCTATTTCAAACGGTCGACCAGCTTGTCGTAGCTCATGACGTGTTTGACGGGTCCCAGCCCCGCCAGCGTCGGTTTCCGTGAAAAGATTTCGTTCGCCAGAGAAACCACGCCCTCCATCGTCGTGTCGGCGATTTTGCGCAGAATTTCCTCTTTGGACAGCAAACGCCCGAACGTCAGCAAATGCCCCGCGTTTTGTTCCGAACGCGCGGTCGGGTGCTCCAGCGCCATCAAAACGCCCGCTTTCAGCTGGGCTTTGGCGCGCGCGAACTCCTCTTCGGTCACGGACAGGCGCACCTTTTGCAGTTCGTCGCACAAAACGGGCATCAGCTCCGCCGCCTCTTTTCTGCCCGTTCCCGCGTACACGCCGAACAGCCCGCCGTTCGTCGCCGCCGCGTTAAAGGAATAGACCGAATACACCAATCCCCGCTTTTCGCGGATTTCCTGAAACAGGCGCGAAGACATGCCGCCGCCCAGAATCGTCGACAGGACGTGCGCGGCGTAGTAATCGTCGCCCGTCACCGAAACGCCGGGGAAGCCCAGCACCAGATTGACCTGTTCCAGCGATTTGTTTTCGCGGTATTCGCCGCCGGCGTACACGGCGTCCGGCGCGGTCAACCCCTGCCTGTCAGTCAGTTTCCCGAACGCGTTTTCAATCAGGCGAGTAAATTCGGCGTGATCGATGTTGCCGCTTGCCGCCGCGACCATTCTTTTGGGCGTGTAGTTCGTTTTCATGTACGAATCCAGCGTTTCGCGGCTGATCCCCGTCACGGTTTCGACGCTGCCCAGAACGGGGCGTCCGACGGGCTGGTTCGGAAAGGCGGCGGACTGGAAATAATCGAACACGATGTCGTCGGGCGTGTCGATCGACTGGCTGATTTCCTGCAAAACGACCGTTTTTTCACGTCCGAACTCTTCGGGATCGAACGTCGAATTTTGCAGAATGTCCGCCAGAATGTCGACCGCCAGAGCGGTGTCCTCTTTCAAAACCTTGATATAGAACGACGTCGTTTCGCGCGACGTGCAGGCGTTGATGTAGCCGCCGACGTTTTCGATTTCCTCGGCGATTTGACGGGCGGAACGCGTGGTCGTCCCTTTGAACGCCATATGTTCCAGCAAATGGGAAATGCCGTTGATTTCGGCGGGTTCGAACATGGAACCGACGCCGACCCACACGCCCAGAGAAACCGTGTCCAGTTCGCTCATCGTGTCGGTGACGACGCGCATTCCGTTCGCCAAAGTCGTTGTTTCAGCCGTCATGCGTCACCCCTTTCTTGCCGAAGTTTCGATGAAATATTTGATGGAATCCTGCCTGTTGGGCAAAACGGTGAAGCTTTCGCGCCGCGTCATCAGATCGGACAGCCGCGGCGGAAGAGAAGGCGTCACGCCGGTCGCTTCGTGCACGGGCAGAGGAAATTTCGCGGGGTGCGCGGTCGCCAGAACGACGCAGGGCGTTTCCTTTTCGCAAAACCGTTCGGCGGCGGCGAAACCGATCGCCGAATGCGGATCGGCGATTTCGCCCGACAGTTTGTAAATCCTGCCGATTTCCGCCTTCGTATCGGCGTCGGTGCAGCGCAATCCGTCGAACGACGCCCTGATTTTTTTCAAAACGTCCGCGGAAACGGAATAGACCTTTTCGTATTTGAAACTGTCCATCAGACGGGCGACCTCGCGCGCGTCGCGGTCCTGCATTTCGAACAGCAGGCGTTCGAAATTCGACGATACCTGAATATCCATTGACGGGCTGATGGACGGCTTGACGTCGCGTTTTTCCATCGTGCCTGTTTCCAGAAATCTGGGCAGAATGTCGTTTTCGTTCGACCCCAAAATCAGTTTTTTGACGGGCAAGCCCATCTGCGCCGCGACGTAGCCCGCGAAAATGTTGCCGAAGTTTCCCGTCGGCACGGCGAACGACACGTCGCGGTCGGGCGCGCCCAAAGCCAGCGCGGCGCGGAAATAGTACACGACCTGCGCCATGATGCGCGCCCAGTTGATCGAATTGACGGCGGACAGGTTGTGCGCGCGGCGGAACGCTTCGTCGGCGAACAGAGCCTTGACGATCGACTGGCAGTCGTCGAACGTGCCTTCCAGCGCGATGTTAAAGACGTTCGGCGCGATGGTCGTCGTCATCTGGCGGCGCTGGACTTCGGACACGCGGTTGTAGGGGTGCAAAATGAAAATGTCCAGATTTTCGCACCCCTTGCACGCTTCGATCGCGGCGGATCCCGTATCGCCCGACGTCGCCCCGACGATCGTGATGCGGCGGTTCGTCCGTTTCAGAACGACGTCGAACATGCGCCCGACGATTTGCAGCGCGTAATCCTTGAACGCCAGCGTCGGACCGTAGAACAGCTCCATCACCCACAGCCCGTCCTTGATTTGTTTCAGCGGCGCGACGGCGGCGTGCGAAAACCCGCCGTAAGCCTGTCCGGCGATTTCCAGCAAATCGGCTTTGTCCAGACACCCTTCGGTAAAGGGCGCCATGACTTCCGCCGCCAGTTCGGCGTAGCTCAGCGACCGCATTTCGCGCATTTTTTCCGCGGAAAACCGCGGATAGCTTTCGGGAACATACAATCCGCCGTCGGGCGCCAACCCCGCCAGCAGCACGTCTTCAAATCCGATTGCGGGGGCGTTTCCCCGCGTACTGACGTATTTCAAAGCTTTCTCCGTTCTTGAATGCCTTACGATTGTCGTATATAAATACAACTTATCCCTATAATTACAACACCAAAGATTTTCCGCGGTGTGAGGAGTTGCACATGAACATAAAAAAAATCGCCGTCGTCCTGTCGGGGTGCGGCGTCATGGACGGTTCCGAAATCCACGAAGCCGTCACCGCCATGCTGGCGATCGAACAGCAGGGCGGCAGCTACCACTGCTTCGCGCCCGAAGGCGAACAAAGCGTCGTGATGAACCACGCGACGAAGCAGCCCGCGAACGAAATCCGCCGCATGCCCGCCGAATCCGCCAGAATCGCGCGCGGCGACATTTCCCTGCTGCGTTCGTTCAAGGTCGACGACTACGACGCCGTTCTGTTTCCGGGCGGCATGGGCGCCGTTTTGAACCTGTGCGATTTCGCGCGACGCGGCAAAGACTGCGCCGTCAATCCCGACGTCGAACGCGTGATACGGGAAACGCACGCGGCGAACAAACCGATCGTCGCCCTCTGCATCGCCCCCGTCCTGATCGCCCGTGTGTTAAAGGGCGTGACCGTCACGGTCGGCAACGACCCCGAAACGGGCATGGCGATCAAAGCCATGGGCGGAATCCCCGAGATCTGTTCCGCCGCGCAGGTGTGCGTCGACCGCAAAAACAAAATCATCACGACGCCCTGCTACATGCTGGACAAAACGCTGAAAGACGTCGCGCAAAGCGCGTCGAACGCCGTCCGCGATCTGATGGCGATGCTGAACGCGTGATTTTTTTCGAAAACCGCGCAAGTTTTTTGAATTTCGACCGTTTATCCCTTTGTTTCGATCGGAAAAAGGAGTTTTTACATGTTCACGAAAAAAGCCTTGATTTTCACCATGGTCGCCGCGGGCGCCGCCTTTGCCGGCTACGATTCCTTTTTCAAAGAGGAGCCCGCTTCCTACATCACGGAACGCGTGTCGCGCAAAAACATCGAAAAGGTCGTCAACGCCACGGGCGAAGTCAAGGCGATCGAACTGGTCACCGTCGGCGCGCAGACGTCGGGAAAGATCGAAAACCTGCCCGTCAAGGTCGGTCAGAAAATCAAAAAAGGCGCCTTGATCGCGCAAATCGACTCGACGACGCAGGAAAACGACGTGAACAGCACCAAAGCCAAGCTGACCAGTCTGAAGGCGCAGCTCGACGCCGCGAAAATATCGCATAAAATCGCGGAAAAGCAATACGCCCGCGCGCAGCGTCTGCGTCAGCGCGACGCCGCCAGCGAAGAGGATCTGGAAAACGCCAACGACGCGTACGAAGCCGCCAAAGCCAAAGTAACGGAGCTGGAAGCGTCCATTTCCGAAACGGAACTGGCGCTGAACACGGCGCAAACAAACTTGGGCTACACGAAAATCACGGCGCCGCTGGACGGCATCATCGTTTCCGTTCCCGTCAAAAAAGGGCAGACGGTCAACGCCAACATGAACACGCCGACCATCGTTCAAATCGCGGATCTGTCGAAAATGGAAATCCTGATTGAAATTTCCGAAGGCGACATCGGCAACATTAAAACGGGCGCGCGCGTCACCTACACCGTTTTAAGCAATCCCGACCGGATTTACGAAACGACGCTGAAATCCATCGATCCGGGGCTGACTCTGCTGACCAACGGCGAATACACCGAGGTCGTCGGTTCCAGCGAAGCGATCTACTATTACGGCAGACTGGTCGTCCCGAACGACGACGGGGCTTTGCGCATCGGCATGACGACGCAAAACGTCATTTACGTCGACGCGGACAAAGACGTCCTGTCCGTCCCCGTTCTGGCGGTCAAAAAAGACGGCGGCAAAAGCTACGTCGACGTTCTGACGCCGCAGGGCTCCGTTGAAAAGCGGTTCATCGAAACGGGACTGTCCGACGGCGTCGAAATCGCCGTCGCGAACGGCGTGTCCGAAGGCGAAACCGTCGTCATCGCGAAACTTTCCGCCGCCGAAGTCGCCGGCAAAAAAGACAAGTTCAAACGCCCCGGAGGATTCTGAGATGAACATCATCGAACTATCCGGCATCAACAAATACTTCGGACAGGAAGGCAACCGCACCCATGTTTTAAAGGACGTCGACTTCGCCGTCGAAAAGGGCGATTTCGTCGCCATCATCGGGCAGTCGGGTTCGGGCAAATCGACGCTGATGAACATCATCGGGTGTCTGGACGTTCCGACGTCGGGATCGTATAAAATCAACGGCGTCGAAGTCGCCCGCATGACAAAGGACGAACAGGCGGCTTTGCGGTGCAGGACGTTCGGGTTCATTTTTCAGCGCTACAACCTTTTATCGAACTTGGACGCGGTGGAAAACGCCGCCCTGCCCGCCGTCTATTCCGGCGTCGGCAAAGCCGAACGCGTTTCGCGCGCCGAGGAATTGCTGCGGGGACTGGATCTGGGCGACCGTTTGGGCAACAAACCGAACCAGCTGTCGGGCGGTCAGCAGCAGCGCGTCAGCATCGCGCGCGCGCTGATGAACGGCGGCGAGATCATTCTGGCGGACGAACCGACGGGCGCGCTGGATTCCAAAAGCGGCGAAACCGTCATGGAAATCATCAAACAGCTGCACCGCCGCGGACACACGATCGTCATGGTCACGCACGACGCGCACATCGCCGCCCAAGCCGACCGCGTCATCGAAATCAAGGACGGGCGCGTCATCGCCGACACCCGAAAGCAAAGCGATTTTCACGAACTGACCGACGCCGGACAGAAGGTGAAACGCAGCCGTCTGGCGGAATTCCGTTACAGCTTCACCGAATCGTCCGCCATGTCGGTGCATTCCATTCTGGCGAACAAAATGCGTTCCCTTTTGACCATGCTGGGCATCATCATCGGCATCGCGTCGGTCGTGTCGGTCGTCGCGCTGGGCAACGCGTCCCAAGCCAAAATCATGGAACGCATCAGTTCGATGGGAACGAACACGATCGACATCTTGCCGGGGAAAGGATTCGGCGACCGCCATTCCGCCCGCGTCAGAACGCTGAAAATCAGCGATTCCGAATTTCTGGCGCGTCAAAGCTTCATCGACAACGCCAGCCCGAACGTGTCGACCAGCGGCACTTTGGTGTACACGGGGGAATCCGTCACGGCGTCCCTGCGCGGCGTCGACCGCGTCTATTTCGACGTCAAGGGCAAAAAAATAGCAAAAGGACGGACGTTTTCCGCGGACGAGGTCAAGCACGCCGATTCCGTCGTCGTCATCGACGACAACACGCGCAAGGAATTGTTCGCCGACGATCCGAATCCGATCGGCAAGGTTTTGATTTTCAACAAAAAGCCGCTGAAAATCATCGGCATGACGGAAAAGGACAACTCCCCCGGTCCGATGTCGGAAAGCATGAACCTGTGGGTGCCCTACACGACCGCGATGTACAAGGTCACGGGCGGCAAGGACATCAATTCGATCACCGTGCGCATCAGCGACGACGTCAAATCGCAGGTCGCCGAAGACAGCATCGAAAACATCTTGACCGTCCGCCACGGCAAAAAAGACTTTTTTATGATCAATACGGACAGCATCAAGCAAACGATCGAAAGCACGACGCAAACCATGCGTCTGCTGATCGCCAGCATCGCGGTCATTTCCCTGATCGTCGGCGGCATCGGCGTGATGAACATCATGCTGGTTTCGGTCACGGAACGCACGCGCGAAATCGGAATCCGCATGGCGATCGGCGCGAAACAGCGCGACATTCTGTTGCAGTTTCTGATCGAATCCGTCCTGATTTGCGTCGTCGGCGGCGCGCTGGGCGTGTCGGCTTCCCTGATTTTGGGCGCGCTGGTCAACACGTTCGCGTCGAATTTCGGCATGGATTTTTCAACCGCGTCCATTGTTCTGGCGCTGACGTGCTCTTCTTCCATCGGCATCTTGTTCGGGTACATGCCCGCCAAGAACGCCTCGAACCTGAACCCCATTGACGCATTGGCGAGTGAATGACATGAAAAAGAACGCTTTTGTTTCCATTTTACTGACGACCACCGTTTTAATGACAGGGTGCGTTTCGGGCAAATACGACGTCCCCGATCTGAAAACGGAATTGAACTACACGCGGGAAATCCGGCAAAAATACCCCGCGAACCGCGAATGGTGGACGGAATACGGCAACGGCGACCTGAACCGTCTGGTCGAACTGGCGATCGCCAACAATCCCGACTATCTGAAAGCCGCGCTGAACATTCAAAAGGAACTGTATTCCCTGAACCTGAAACAGTCCGACCTGTTCCCGACGATGACGGCGTCCCTGGGCGCGTCGTCGCAGAAAAAGCTAAACAAAGGAAAGGATTCGACGAACAACTTTTCGGGCGAACTGGCGCTGAACTACGAACTGGATCTGTACGGCAAAATCGGCGACGCCCGCGACGCGCAGGAATTCGAACTGAACGCGACGGTCCAAGACCGCGACAGCGCGAAGCTGGCTTTGGTCAACAGCGTCGTCGACCTGTATTTCAATCTGGAATATCTGCGCGACACGATCAATCTGTCGAAACGCAACGTCGCCGCCTACCGTGAAATTCTGAACATCGCCGAAGAACGGTTCAACGGCGGCAAGATCGACCGGCTGGAGGTCGCTCAGGCGCGTCAAAGCCTGATTTCCGAAGAAAACGCCCTGCTTGACGCGCAAACGCAGTACAAGGAAATGGAACAAAGTCTGCGCAACGTCCTGAATTTAAAGCCGACGGACGAACTCGACCTGCGTTTCGGGTCGATTTTGGCGCAAAAGCCGCTGGCGCTGAATCTGGACGCGCCCGTCGCGGTTTTGGCGAACCGTCCCGATCTGGCGGCGGCGCAATACCGCTTGAAAAAAGCGTTTTCGTCCATGAAAGCCGAAGAAAAAAACTGGTATCCGTCGATTTCGCTGAAAGGCGCGGTCGGTTCGTCGTCGCAGCACGCGAAATCCACGTTCGACTTTCCCTATCTGCTGGGCAGCGTGTCTTTGAACCTGCCGTTTTTGGACTGGAACCGCGTTAAAAACAACGTCAAAATATCCGAAGCCGACTATCAAATCGCGCTGATCGATTTCAAAGACGCGCTGACGCAGGCGCTGAACGAACTGTCGTACTACGCGTTCGCCTATGAAAAAACGCGCGAAACATACGCGAACACGCGGGCAAGCGTCCTGAACAAAGCGGACGTCACCGCGTACCACCGCGAACGCTACGCGGTCGGCAAGTCGGATCTGACGGATTTGCTGGAAGCCGCGCGTTCCGAAAACGCCGGCAAAAAGGATCTGGTCAAACAGAAATACCAGTTGCTGAAATACGAAAACTACATCTGCAAAGCGGCGGGGGGAAAATACTAGCCCCCTTCGCCCGCGGCGTCGTCTTTCGCTTCCTCCGCCAGCAGATCGTCGATGTCCGCGGACACCAATTCGTTGTAGTTGCGCAGATATTCCTCTTTCGTCAGGCAGTTCGGCTTGGCTTTCCTTTCCCCGTCGTAGCCCGCCGCCGCTTCCGCCGCGGTCAGCTGCGTCAGGGGATCCGCGCCGGCGGGCTGAGGTTTCGACATATAGGCGACGTATTCGTCCTTTGTCACGCACCCGTCTTTGTTCGCGTCCATCTGAAACCAGTTTTCATCGGCGATGCCGCTTGAAATGTTGGCTAAAAAGTTGTCCGCCATTTCCTCCGTCGACATGGAATCCAGCTTTTTCGACAATTCCTCCATCTTGCCCAAAGCCTCGTTCATTTTTTTCATCGCCAGTTCGGGATCTTTGGCGAACGCCTCCATTTGCGCCTGACGTTCGGCGACGCCGTATTCGGCTTCCTTGCTGATCAGAGCCTGAAACTCCTCCTTGTCCAGCCGTTTGTCGCCGTTGACGTCGAACTGGTCGAACATCGCCGCCACGCGTTTTTTCTTTTCCGCCTTTTGTTCGGGCGTCAGCATGCCGTCCGCGTCGACGCCGTCCACAAAGTGTTTGTATTCATTTTCGGAAACGTACCGGTCGTCGTTCAAATCCAGCAAATCGAACGCGCCGCCCAGCATTTCCCGCACCTGCGGCTGCGCGATCGCCATTTGAACGGGCGGCAGTCCGCATTCGTATCCGCCGCAGTCTTCCGCCCGCGCCGCCGGCAAAGCCGCCGCCAGAACAACCGCCGGCAAAGCCGCCGCCAACATCTTTTTATCCATTCTCCCCTCCTTTGGTTTATTTACCCGCGCGCAACAGCGTAGACACCTGCGCGATCCATTCGGACACCCACACCGTGATGTACGGAATGTTCAGCGAAATGATGTGTTGAGTGACTTTGAACAAAACCGTCAGAACGATCGCCGTTCCGATCGTCAGTCCCAGCCCTTTAGCCAGCCCCGAAAAAAAGTTCAGCCAGAACAGCTTTTTCGGATTGTTCACCAGTTCGATGTATTTCAGCAGCTGCGCCTGATTCAGATCGTCGCACAGCCGTCTCACCAGATCGAACGACGCTTTGGCGTAATCCGTCTTTCCGTCGTCCGGCGATTCCTTGTTTTCGTTCATTTTTTTTGCGGTTTTATCTGTTTTTGGACGTCAAAGCGCGCGCGACGACGGGATCGATCCGCCGCTTTTCCGCGTTTTTCGCCCGTTCCAAAGCGTTTTGCGACATGAAACGGTAGTGTTTGTTCAGATCGACGAAGCTTTCCAGCTCTTCGGTCGGACGGTTGCCGTCGTTCATCTGTTCCAGATGTTCCGCCGTCGTCAGTTTGTAATTCGGATCCTGACAAAAGGATCTGTAACAGCGCGTCGTCGCTTCGTCGATGACGGTGCCGCCCTTTTGCCACGCGTAGTTCATTCCCAGCGCGACCGCCGCCGTGCCGTCGGAACGGATATTGTCGCCGACCATGACCGCCGTCGACGGATCTTTGACGCCCATATCGTCCAAAATCCGCCGCATGTTTTTGGGATTGGGCTTGTTCGTTTTGGGTTCCAGAACGACCAGCTTGTCCCCCAGCGCGGCGCGCAGTTCGGCGGCTTTGCCATGAACGGGCTTGCGGACGACCTTGCCGTCCTTTAAATCGGGCAGGACGTACAGCCCGTCCAGCATGTCCGCCGTTATGCCCATTTTCGCCAGACGCGGCACGCAGACGGATTCGCGCGAATCCGTGTAAAGGACGAATTTCGCGCCGGACGCCTTGATCTTGCGGATTGTCGCCGCCGCGCCGTCGTACAGTTCGGCGACGCTTTTTTCCTTGTCCCATTGGTGGAAAATTTTTTCCTGTTCGCGCTCCGTTTCGGGCGAATCGGGTTTCAGCGACGGCGTGCAGGCGACGTCCGCGCGCAAATCCTTGCCGATATAGGGACCGGAAATATGCTTCATGCTGTCGGGAACGTGCGCCAGCAAATCCCGTTCGATGTCCGCGCGGTCGCGTTTGTGCAGACGCGCCAGAGAATCCAGAGCATGATCCAGCGAATTGCCCCACGCGCCGAATTTGTCGGCGATCGTGTTGTCGATGTCGCTGACGATCAGGCAGACGTTCTTTTTATCGGTCATATTTCCCCCTTTTGGCGATTTATACGCGTATTGTACCAAAAAAAGGGCGTTCTGTCTAAAACTTTATTCCCCGCCGTCCGCGCATTTGGAAAAATCGACGGTGTAAAGCAGAAACGGCGCGGGCGTGTTCAATTCTTCGGTCACGCCGCAGGGCAGATCTTTGTTCGCGACGATTTTCAGCATCAGCGTGTCCGTCCTGTCCGCGTTTTTAAAAAAGGCGTAGCGGTCCCGCATGTCGTAAAACAAAGTCGGAACCCCCGGAATTTCGGCGTAGATCAAAATCGCCTTGACGCGGTGTTTTTTCAGCGCGGCGGTCATTTCGGCGGGATTGTTCGAAAACAGGGCGATATAGTCGTCGACGATGCCTTCGACGTTGCGGTGGTACGGCGTGCCGATCACTTTTTCGTCCAGCTTCCAGATGATTTCGGGACCCGACGACGTGTCGGACAGGACGCTTCCCTCGCCCGCGGGCAGATAGGGCTTGACCAGATCGAACGGCGGACGGCGCATGTTCATGACCTGGCGCACCGAATGATAGTTCACCCCCAGATACAGCGCGAACAAGGCGTAGACCGACCACAGGAAAGCCCCCTTTTTGCGTTCGGAACAGACGTATTTGTCCGCGCGCAGGGAAAAAGCCGCCATAAAGACGTAGGGGGAAAACAGCGACGACAGCCGCGCGTAGCGAATGGCGGTCAGCGCCAGCCCCGTCAGCAACAACAGCGGCGCGGCGACCAGCACCAGAACGGCGCGCTGTTTTTCGGAACAAAATCCGTACGCCGCCGCCCCGACGACCAGAGCCAGAACGGACGGGAAAGCCCCCAGAAAGAAAATCGCCGGTTCACGGACGGAGGGTTGCAGTTCAATGATGTCTTTCGCCCAAATGTCGTTGATAACGTCGGGAAAGTACGGCGCGAAAACGACGGACGGCGAAAAAACGGTCAACAGCAATCCCCCGAACGCGACCGCCAGAACGATCAAAGCGGACAGCCTGCGCCGCGGGGTCGCCAGCTTTCCCCGATCGTCCAGTTCCGCGGCGACCGCCATCGCGACGGCCGTCAGCCCCCACGCGGACACCGTCAGAAACGACAGCCGCCCGTTGTCGGGGTTGAAGAATCCCTCGAACGGCGGATTGACGACCAGACACGCCAGCGCGGCGAAAAAAGCGGACAGGCAGAACGACGACGCCGTTTTGATTTCCGCCTTGCCCGCGACGTACAGCAGCGCCAGCGACGCCAGCAGTCCGTAATAGATCAGCACGCCTTCGACCGACGCCCACAGGCACAGCGCCGCCGCGATTCCCGCCGTTTTCGTCGCGGACGGTTCCCTGCCGATCAGCGCGCGGACCAGCCCGCCCGCCGTCAGGAAAGTCAGCCACGCGACCAAAGCGTGGTGGTCGGGCTTTGTGAAAATGTAGGTTTCGGACACGGACGGCTGGACGAAGAACAGGCACACCCCGATCAGCCGGACAATGGGACCGCACAGCGGCTTCGTCCCCCACGCCAGCGCCAGCGCGGACAGGACGAGCATACCCGCCTGATAAACGTATCCGACGTAGAAAACGGCGTCTTTCAGCGTCATGAACGGCATCAGAGGCAATGAAAACAGAATCCACAAAACGTCCGTGATTCGAGTGAAGTGCAGCACTTCGCCGAACGGATAGTTCGAATGCATGTACGGCGTTTCCGCCCACGTTTTCGACGTCAGCAGATCCAGCGCGCGCCGCGCGTGGGTGTAGTTGTCCGTGTCGGGGTAGAAATCGTTCGACGCGGACAGCAAAGACGCCTGCGCGATCAAAACGAACAGCGCAATAAACAGATATTCGTGTTTTTTGTAAAAAGCGTACATGCCCTTTTATCCTTTGACCGTTTGGCAAAGAATAAGCAAATCGCGCCGCCGCGTCAAGAACGGGCGGCTAGCCGCGCCCGCCGACGGTGATTTTCGAAATGCGCGCGGACGGCTGACCGACGCCGACGGGGACGGTTTGCCCGCCTTTGCCGCACGATCCGATCCCCTGATCCAAACACGCGTCCTTCGCCACCATGTCGATGGCGTTCATCACCTCGATCCCGCTGCCGATCAGCGTCGCGTCCTTGATCGGGGCGGTGATTTTCCCGTTTTCGATCAGATACGCCTCCGCCGACGTGAAAACGAACTTGCCCGACGTGATGTCCACCTGCCCGCCGTGGAAAGATTTGGCGTAGACGCCCCGCTTCACCGACGCGATCAGTTCGTCGGGTTCCCTGTCCCCCGCCGTCATAAACGTGTTCGTCATGCGCACCTGCGGGGCGCATGCGTAGGATTCGCGGCGTCCGTTGCCCGTCGGCGCGCGGTTCGTCAGCCGCGCGTTCATGCGGTCCAGCATATAGTTTTTCAAAACGCCGTCCTCGATCAGAACTGTTCTTTGCGACGGCGTTCCCTCGTCGTCGACCGTGATCGATCCGCGCCGGTCGGGCAAAGTGCCGTCGTCGACGACCGTGACGCCCCTTGCCGCCACCCGTTCGCCGATTTTACCCGAAAAGACGGACGATCCCTTGCGGTTGAAATCCCCCTCCAGCCCGTGTCCGACGGCTTCGTGCAGCAAAACGCCGCACCAGCCGTTGCCCAGAACGACGGGCAGTTCGCCGGCGGGGGCGGGAACGGATTCCAGATTGACCAGCGCCGCGCGCAACGCTTCGTCGGCGGACGCCTTCCACGCCGTTTCCGCGATCAAACGATCGTAGACGAACCGCCCGCCCGAACCGTAGGATCCGCTTTCCATGCGGTCGCCCCGCTTAACGACGACGGAGATCATCAGATTGACCAGCGGTCGGACGTCCTGCGCTTCCGTCCCGTCGGCGCGCAGAATCTTGACCGCCCGCCATTCGCCCGACAAAGCCGCCGACACCTGAACGACGCGCGGATCCTTGGCGCGCAGATAGGCGTCGATCGCCCCCATCAGCGCGACCTTGTCCGCGAACGGCGTCAGCGACAGCGGATTGGCGTCGGTGTACAGCGGCTTCGCCTGTTTGATTTCCGGCAGATAAAGCGTCGCGCCAGCCCCCGATTTGACGGGCTGAACGCTTTGCGCCGCGCGTTTCAATGCGGCTTCGTCCGTTTCGTTCGAAATCGCGTAGGCGCAGGCCTCGCCCGACAGCGCGCGCAGTCCGAACCCCGACGTCGCGTCGAACGACGCCGTTTTGATCCGCCCGTCGTCCAGCGTCAGGCATTCGGAACAGCCGTGTTCCAAAAACAGTTCGCCGTCGTCGCACCCCGCCAAAGCGTCCCGCACGATTTTCTTTGCCCGTTCCTTGTCCAGCCGTTCAAAAAACAATTTTTCCGTGATTTCGCGCGCCGTCATTAAACGTTTCCTTTCTTTATTCGGGATTCTCGGGATATTTTTTTCGCAAAAAATGCTTTAAGAAAAAACATCATACGCGATTTTTCAAAAAAGCGCGAACCAAAAAGACGTTTCGGCGTTTTCCGCCGCGAAACCGCCGTTGACGGAAAAAGACGAAAAAAATCTTCCCGAATTTCGGAATCCGCGGTAAAATATTCCGTTTCTTTTACCGAAAGGGTTTCCAATGTCCGCGACGCCTCCCCGCTGGGATCTGAGCTTTTTGTACAAATCGATTGACGATCCGGCGATCGACGCGGATCTGGCGGCGGCGGAATTGCGGGCAAAGCGTTTCGAACGGCGCGGGCGCGGCGGAATCGAAAACATGACGCCCGACGATTTCGGGAAAATGCTGGTCGATTACGACCGGTTGAACGCCGACGTCGAAAAAGTCGACGCGTTCGCCTACATGAACTACTCCGTCGCGACGGATTCGGACGACGTCGCCGCCTTTTACGAAAAAACAGCCGAAAGAACCGGAAAAATCTATGACGAAATCGGATTTTTCGAATCCGAAATCGCCGGCATGCCCGAAGAAAAGCTGTCCCGCCTGACGACGACGCCGCAAGCCCGCCGGTTCACTTTCTGGATCGAACGGACGCGCGCGCAAAAACGTCCGACTCCGACCGCCGCGCAAGCGAAAAAATTGAACCGCGCGGACGGCGACGCGCGGCGGGCTTTGCGCCTGTACGACAAAACGCGCGGCGGCATCGATTTTAAACTGGACGGCGAAAAAGTCACGGCGGACGCGCTGTACGCGCTGTCCTATTCCGCCGACGCCGGCGACAGGCTGAAAGCGGGACTGGCGCTGAACGACGGATATAAAAGCCGCGGCGACGTTTTCGCAAAAATCGTGACGACCGTCGCGCGCGCGAAACAGGTTTCCGACGACCTGTCCGGATTCAAATCCCCCGTCGAGGAACGCAACAGATCGAACGGAGTCGAAAACGGCGTCGTCGACGCGCTGGTTTCGTCCGTCGACGATTACGCCCCCGGCGTCGCGCACCGTTTCTACGCGCTGAAAGCCAAATGGCTGGGACGCGGCGAAATCGGATACTGGGACAGAAACGCGCCCGTCGCCGGCGTCGAACCGCGCCGCTACACTTTCGACGAGGCGAAAGACATCGTCCTGTCCGCCTATCGCGGCTTTGATGCCGAAATGGGGGACATCGCGCAGGCGTTCTTTGACGAAAAGCGCATCGACGCCGAACCCCGCGCCGGCAAAGAGGGCGGCGAATACGCCCAGCCCGTCGCGAACGGCAAAGCCTGCGTCAAAATGAATTTCAACGGCACGACGAACGACGTTCTGGCTTTGGCGCACGAACTGGGGCACGGCATTCATTACGAACTGGCGAAGAAAAACGGTTCTCTGGGAATGAACATGCCCGTCACGATCGAGGAAACCGCCTCGATTTTCGGCGAAACGCTGGCGTTCAACCAAATGCTGAAAAACGAAACAGACCCGAAACGGCGTTTCGCCCTGCTGTCCGACAAGATGACGCGCGTCATGCTGACGACGTTCCGGCAGGTCGCCCTGCATCATTACGAAACGGAAGTTCACGACGCCGTTCGGGAACGGGGGAAAGTCGACGCGCGGGACTTGAACGGCATCTGGACGAAAACGCAACGCGCCATGCTGGGACCCGCCGTCGAAAACGACGACCGCACGTCGTCGTCGTGGGCTGACGTGCCGCATTTGCTGCGCACGCCGTTTTACGTGTACGGCTACGCGTTCGGCGAATGCCTGACGGCGTCGCTGTACAAAACGTACGAAGACGGCGCGGTCGGGGATTTCCCGAAAAAATACAAGGAAATGCTGTCAAAGGGTTCGACCGAACATTATTCCAAGCTGTTGGAACCGTTCGGTCTGGACACGTCCAAACCCGATTTTTGGAAACAGGGGCTGGGCATGATGAAAGGTTACGTCGACAAACTGGAACGCCTGACCGAAACGCTGGGCATGGATCGGACGAGGCCGTCCCCCGCTTTGCTGAAACAGGCGAAAACCGCGGGCAGATAAATTCCGAAACGCGCAAAGGAAAGACCGGACGGCGACGCCTCCGGTCTTTCCTTCGTCATACTTCTTGGAGGAAGTTAAATTCGGTTTTATCTGGACATTTCGGCGAGTTTCATCATCGCGATCCGGCGCGTTTCCAACTGCTGTTCGATCTTGTCCATCGTTTTCGCCGCGGGCTGCCAGCCGAAACGGATTCCGGTCGTCTTGCTGATTTTTTCGGCGCGGTTCAAAACGTCGAAATTCTTTTTTCCCGTGCGGTAATTGTGCAGATAGGCGTTGATGTCGTCGACGTTGTACTGCGACGTGATGCCGATCAGCGCGCGGTACGTTTCCACAACGTGGTTTTTGTTGTAGTTCAAATTCTTCAATTCGGGATTCAGACGCGCCAGCTTGTCGATTTCGCCGTTCATTTCGTCCAGCGCCTTGGGCATTTCGGATTTGAACGATTCCCCGGCTTGTCTGGCGATCGGGTCTTCGGATTTCATAAAGCTGGCGGCGGTCGAATATTTCAAAAACCGTTTGCGGTATCCGTATTCGGCGAAAGCCGCCTCTTGCCCGTCGACGAAATTGTAACGTCCCGCGATGCCCGTCAATCCCGTTTCGTCTTCCATTCTGACGGCGTGAGCGGTGTATTTCGGACGCCCGTCCACCAGATACCGTCCGCCGCGGTCGTAGGCGTTTTCGATGAATTTAACCGCGCTTTCAACAGAATCAAATCTATCAGACATAATGTTTGTCCTTTCAAACTTTCTGAAACAGAAGATACCCCCGAAAGATTGACGCGTCAAACTTTTTTTTTACGATTTTTTCGCTTTGGCGACGACTTTTTTCATCAGCGTCGAAAACGGATAGCCCCCGAACCGCGACGGCGGAACGAAAAAGCCGTCGGAATCGGGAACGGCGTCCGCCCGCGTCCGGACGATCGTCAGCGTCAGGTCGAAATGCGTGAAAACGTGCTTGACCGTTTTGTCCGTCACGATCCAGTCCGACGCGAACGGCAGGCTTTCGTCCGTGTTCCACGGCAGTTCCGTCAGTCCGGACAGCAGTCCTTTTTCCGCGCGTTTGCGGATAAAGACCTCGCCCGCGCCGTTTTCAATCCAGAACGCGTAGCCTTTTTTAACGGCTTTTTTCATTTTCGCGACGTTCGGAATCCGGTCGGTCGAACCGTCCCCGAACGCCCGACAGCCGTCCCGCCACGGGCAGAACGCGCACAGCGGCGCGCGCGGAGTGCAGACCGTCGCCCCCAGATCCATCATCGCCGATGCGTGATCGGCGGGGCATCGGGACGCGCGGGTCAGTTCGACGGCGAACGATTCGATTTTGTCCGCGATTTGCGAAACGGGGTCGGTCCACCCGTTCAATCGGGTCAGCACGCGAACGACGTTGCCGTCGACGACGGCTTCGGGCAGATTGAATCCGAACGACGCGACCGCCGCCGACGTGTACGCCCCGATCCCCGGCAGACGTTTCAATTCGCCGCGGTCTGCCGGAAATTTCCCGCCGTGGCGTTCGACGACCGCCTTGGCGCATTCGTGCAGTTTTCTGGCGCGCGTGTAGTATCCCAGTCCCTGCCAGTACAGCAGCACCTCGTCCGTTTCCGCCGCCGCCAGATCCCGCACGGTCGGGAACCGTTTCATAAACCGTTCGAAATACGGCAGGACGGTTTTAACCGTCGTCTGCTGCAGCATGATTTCGGACACCCAGACGGCGTACGGATCGGAATGCGCGCCGCCTTTCGCGCGCCACGGCAGGTCGCGCCCGTTTTTTTCATACCATTTCGCCAGTTTTTCGGTTAGAGTCATTCTTAAATCGCCTTTTGGAAGGAAACTAAGCCATATCCGGCGGCGAAAGCAACTTTAATTTTACGGGGGAAGCGATGCAGGGTACTGTTTTAAACGTGGATTTGAAATCGGATTCGGGACTGGTTCGCGGGGACGACGGCGCGCGCTACACGTTCGCCCTGCCCGTCTGCCGCGCGGGCATCCCGCTGGAAGGTGCGCGGGTCGATTTCGAATCCGAAAACGGCGCGTGCGTCGACGTGTACACGCTGTCCACTCCGGTCAAAGCGAAGCTCGACTGGCTGTTCTGGTTTTTGTTTTCCCCGCGCGGGCGGATATCGCGCGACCAGCTGACCGTGTTTCTGGCGGCGGCGGCGCTGTTTCTGCCCCTGCCCGCCCTGTGCGCCATGCTGGCGGGATCGGCGACGCTGTCGGTCACGGGCGGCGTTTTGTCCTTTTACGTTTTTTGCGCCGTTTTGACCAAGCGGTTTCACGATTCCGGCAGTTCCGCCTTTTGGCTGGCGTTCACGCTGTGCCTGTCGCTGGTTCTGGCGCTGGTCTATTCCGGCGTGCTGAAAGGCGTCCCCGCCGCCGGCGTCTGGGCGGTCGTCGCGCTGTTGTGCCTGTCGGCGCTGTTTTGCCTGTACCTGTGTCTGGCAAAGGGAAGCTTCGGCGAAAACAGATACGGCGCGGAACCCTACGCCAGCCGCACGGTGCGTCTGAAATAAACTTTTATTTTCCTTGATTTAACCGGAAAAAAGGCTAAGTAATAAGAAAAAACTTGGCAAAGAGGATACGCATGTTTGAAAACGACGCGGCGCAAAAGCCGCAGATGAAATATCTGAAAGATTACAAAAAGCCCGATTTCAAAATCGATTCGATCGATTTGGTTTTCGATCTGGACGAAGACGACACGCAAGTGGATTCGACCTTGCGCGTCGTCAGCGACTACGACCGTGCGGCGGGAGTGCGCCCGCTGATTCTGGACGGCAACCGCCTGACGTTCAAATACGTTAAAATGGACGGACGCGAATTGAATCCCGACGAATACGAAGTCACGCCGAAATCGCTGACGGTTTTCAACCCGCCCGAAAAATTCACGCTGCAAATCGGCACGGAAATCCACCCCAAAGCCAACACCTGGCTGGAAGGGCTGTACTATTCCAACGGCACGCTCTGCACGCAGAACGAACCGGAGGGCTTCCGCTGCATCACCTATTATCTGGACCACCCCGACGTGATGAGCAGTTTCACCACGACCCTGATCGCGGACAAGAAAAAGTATCCCGTCCTGTTGTCGAACGGCAATCCCGTCGAAACGGCGGATCTGCCCGACGGACGCCACAAAGTCGTCTGGCGCGACCCGTTTAAAAAGCCGTGCTACCTGTTCGCCGTCGTCGGCGGCGATCTGGCGTCCCTGCACGATTCGTACAAAACGAAATCGGGACGCGACGTCAAGCTGGGCATCTACGTCGAACACGGCTATGAAAATCAGGCGTCGTTCGCGCTGGAATCCCTGAAACGCGCGATGAAATGGGACGAAGACGTTTTCGGACTGGAATACGATCTCGACCTGTTCAACATCGTCGCCGTGTCCTATTTCAACATGGGCGCGATGGAAAACAAGGGGCTGAACATCTTTAACACGTCCTGCGCGCTGGTGAACAAAGACGTCGGCACGGACATCGATTTCGCCCACGTCGAAGGCGTCATCGCCCACGAATATTTCCACAACTGGTCGGGCGACCGCGTGACCGCGCGCGACTGGTTCAACCTGTCGCTGAAAGAGGGATTCACCGTCTACCGCGATCAGGAATTTTCGCGCGACATGCACAACCGTTCCCTGAACCGCATCAACGACGTGTTCGACCTGCGCACCCGCCAGTTCCCCGAGGACGCCGGTCCTTTGGCGCATTCGGTGCGTCCCGAATCCTATCTGGAAATCAACAACTATTACACCGCGACCGTGTATGACAAGGGCGCGGAGGTCATTCGCATGTACGAAAAGCTGTTCGGCAGGGAAAATTTCCTGAAAGGCTGCGCGCTGTACTTCACGCGCCACGACGGACAGGCGGTGACGATCGACGATTTCGCCAAATGTCAGGAGGACGCCAACCACGCCGATCTGACGCAGTTCAAACGCTGGTATTCGCAGGCGGGAACGCCGACCGTGACGGCGGACGCGGTCTATGACGCGGCGGCGAAAAAATACGTTCTGACGCTGAAACAGGAAACGAAGCCCACCCCGAACCAGCCCGTCAAACTGCCGTTCGTGATTCCGCTGGGAATCGGTCTGATCGGCGCGGACGGCAAGGACATGCCCCTGCGTCTGGAAGGCGAGGACAAGCCGGTCGGAACGTCGCGCATCATCGTTTTGCGCGAACCCGAACAGACGTTCACGTTCGTCGACGTCGCCGAAGAACCCGTCCTGTCCGCGAACCGCGACTTTACCGCCCCGATCAACTTCGTGATGGACTACACCGACGAACAGCGGATTCATCAGGCGCGTTACGATTCCGACCTGTTCAACCGCTGGGACGCGTCGCAGCAGTACGCGATCAAACTGATGATGCAGATGATCAAGGCGGTTCAAAACGGCGAAAAAGAGCCCGCTTTGAACGAAGAATACGTCAAGCTGTGGGGCGAATACCTGACGAACAAGACGGAAAATCCCGCCTACATCGCGCGTCTGATCACCCTGCCGCAGGAAAACTACATGGCGGAAAAGATGGACGTCGTCGACGTCGACGCGATTCACGTCGTGCGCGCGCAAATCAAAAAAACGCTGGCGACCCGCTACAAACGGGAATTGCTGGCGGCGTACCGCGAAAACGACACAAGCGCAGAACCGTACCGGTTCACGACGGCGGACGCGGCGAAGCGGTCGCTGAAAAACATGGCTTTGTCGTTCCTCGGCAACTTGGAAATCGAAGAAATCGACCAAATGGTGCAAAAGCAGTATTTCGACGCCGACAACATGTCCGACAAACTGGCGGCGATGAACATCTGTTCCAATTCCAAAGACCCGAAACGCGACGAAATCATGGAGGATTTCTATCAGCACTACAAACACGACGACGGCGTGATCAACAAATGGCTGTTTTCGTGCGCCTGCGCCGACCGCCCCGACGCGGTTTCGGTTGTCAGAAAGCTGATGGAACACCCCGCGTTCAACATCAAAAACCCGAACAAGCTGCGTTCCGTGATGGGCGGTTTCGCCTACAACCAGCCGGAATTTCACAAAGCCGACGGGTCGGGATACGCCCTTGCCGCCGAAATGGCGATCAAGGTCGACGAATTCAATCCGCAAATGGCGTGCCACATGGTGCGCCCGATGATGCGCTGGAAACGGTTTGACGCGAAACGTCAGGAAATGATGAAAGCCGCTTTGCAAAAAGTTCTGGATAAAAAGGGACTGAGCAAAAACGTCTTTGAACTGGTGACGAAATCCCTGTCCGACTGACGGGGACGGTCGCCCGAACGAAAAACAGCCCGCGGGTTCGTCCCGCGGGCTGTTTCCGTGTCTAAAAAAAGCCGTTAAATCATCTTTTCCAGCACGTCGGCGATCGGCGCGATTGCGGACGCGTCCAGCTCTTCGGCTTTGCCCGCGTCGCACGCTGCCGCGACGGCGGGATCGACCGGCAGACGCGCGGTGTGTTCGATGCCGTATTCCACCGCCGTTTTTTTCAAATGCGATTTTCCGAAAATCTCGTGTTCCGCGCCGCAGTCCGGACATTTGAAATACGACATGTTTTCAACCAGACCGATGACGGGAACATTCATCATCTGCGCCATTTTAACCGCTTTGCCGACGATCATCGACACCAGTTCCTGCGGCGACGTGACGACGACGACACCGTCGACGGGCAGGGACTGGAACACCGTCAGCGGCACGTCCCCCGTTCCGGGCGGCATATCGACGAACATCATGTCGACGTCGTTCCACAAAACGTCCGTCCAGAACTGGCGCACCGTTCCGCTGATGACGGATCCGCGCCACAAAACGGGATCGCTGTCGTGTTCCAGCAGCATGTTGACCGACATGATTTCGATGCCGCCGTCGGTTTCGGCGGGAAAGATGCCGTCCTTGTTTCCGAAAGCCTTTTGCGTCACGCCGAACGCGCGGGGAATGGACGGTCCGGTAATGTCGGCGTCCAGAATCGCCGTTTTGTGTCCGCGGCGGTTCATCGCCACCGCCAGCATGGACGTGACCGACGATTTGCCGACGCCGCCCTTGCCGCTGACGACGCCGATCACCTTTTTGATTTTGGACGACGGCTTCGGCGCGTCTTTTTGAATTTCCCCGCGTTCGCCGCATTTCGCGCGGCAGGACGCGCAATCGTGATTGCATTCCGACATTTCAAGCTCCGTAAAGTTATGACAAACCGTTCTTACGCCGAAGAAACAGCCGCGTCAACCGGAACAGGCGATTTATTTGCGGTCGCGATCCAAATGACGGAAACGGACGAACATCGGCTTTCCGTCCGATTTTCTGCGTTCGGCTTCCTCGTCGGCTTTGCGGCGGGCTTCGGCTTTGTCCGTTTCGGCGCAATAGGCGTGGATTCGTTCCAGCATCGCGTGCCCGCGGCGTTTTATCCCGTTCCAGCGGCGGCGCCCGTCGGACATTTCCGCCTCTTCGCTTTCATCGTGAATCCGCCAGTCGACGTGGACGAACAGCACTCTGATGATTTCCATGACAAGACGGGAAAACGCCGATTTGACCGAAATGAAGATTCGGGGTTCGCCCTCGCCCGACGGTCTGCCGATCGGTTCGCCCATTTCGCGCAATTCCTCCGGCGTCGGCGTGTCGTGGCTGAGGTTCAGAAAACGCGCCAAAGACGCCAGCGTCTGACCTTGCAGCAAAACGGACACGATCACCAGAAAGAAAATCACGTTGAACAGCTCTTGCGCGCCTTCGACATGATTCATCAGCGGATACGTCGCCAGAATGATCGGCACGGCGCCTTTCAGCCCCGCCCAGCTGACGAACAGCTTTTCGCCGCGGGTGTATTCGCTTTTCGCCAGACAGACGAACACCGCCAGCGGACGCGCCACCATGATCAGGCAGACCGTCGCGCTCAAAGCCGTTCCGAACAGACCGCCCAGCTCTTTGGGATTGACGAACAGCCCCAGCGTCAGGAACATCAGAATCTGCATCACCCACGACAGCGCGGATTGAAACTGAACGAACGGGTTTTTATACGGATACGACGCGTTGCCCAGCACGATTCCCGCGATGTACAGCGCCAGATAGCCGCTGCCTCCGACCAGTTGCGTCAGCGAAAAGATCAGGCAGACGACGCTGACGCCGAAAACGGGATACAGCCCTTGGTACACGAACGAAAACTTTTTCAAAACCGCCAGAGCCAGCACGCCCAGACCGTAGCCCAGAATCGTCCCCAGCCCCATTTGCAGAATCAGCATCACGATCAGGTTCGACGCCGAAAAACCGTCCCCCGCCGTCAGATAGGCGATCGCCCCGACCGACAGAATCACCGCCATCGGGTCGTTCGATCCCGATTCGTATTCCAGAACGGATTTCAATTTCGGATTGTTCAGATAAAGCCCGTTCGTCCGCAGAATATTGAACACGGCGGGCGCGTCCGTCGACGACAGAATGACGCTGAGCAGCAAAGCGATCGCGAACGGCATTTCCAAAACGTAAAAGGACAGCAGGAACATGAATAAAGCCGTCAGAGCCACCCCCGCCGTCGCCAGCACGGTGCCGCGCCCCAACACGCTTTTAATGGATTCCCAATTCGATTCCAGCCCGCCCGAAAACAGAATGAACGCCAGCGCGAACGACCCGATGTAATTGCTCAGTTCCGCGGAATAAAACTGGATTCCCGCGCCGTCCGACCCCGCGATCATGCCGACCGCCAGAAACACCAGCAAAGACGGTATGCCCAGCTTGCTGGAAATACGGTTGGCAAACACGCACATCAACAACAACAGCCCGCCCAGAGCCATTAAAATTTCCAGCTTCATCGTCTTTCCCCCTCTTGATGTCCGAATATGAATCAGTTTGCCCGATTCGTTTCGCCGCCGTCAACGCATTTTTCGGCAAAGCCGTTGTTTATCCTTGATTTTTTCCCAAAAAAGATACCCACCCGCCTA
>DJRZ01000067.1:194-10918 GCA_002440235.1 Alphaproteobacteria bacterium UBA6347 | reverse complement strand
CTTTGACCTCATCTTTGACCTCGGCTTTGACCGAGTGCTGATTTTTGCCCGACGGATTGTTGTTTCCGCCGCGCTTCATTTCGCTTTTGTTCAAAGACGGCGCAACCAGATTGACCATCATTCGGACGATTTCGTCCTCCGGCAATTCCTCGTCAAAAACGTATGCCGCCAACGCATAGCAAAATTCTTTTCTCAACGATTTCGGAACGCTGTCAAAAAAGTTCCGATAAAATATAAATTGTTCGCTCATTTCCTTGCTCCTTGAAATAAGGCGGGCGCGGACAGCATCAGCTGTTTTGGTTTGGAGCAAGCAAGACAACCGCGCCCATACGTTTCATTCGCCCAGTTCGCCGCGTCATCGACCGAACGCCACAACAGGTATTTAAATCCTCTGGCTTCGACTTCGCGCTGGAACTCTTTTTGACTGTCCGACTGCTTGCCCGTCGGGGTCTTGATTTCAACAAAGAACACCTCGCCCTTTCCGACGATGACCAAATCCGACACGCCCGCCAAAACGCCTTCGCATTTTAAACGCTTGCCCGTGATTGCGTCGCGCGCCCCGCCGTTCGGCACGGCAAAGACGCACGCTCCCCGCAATCGCAAATGGCGGACAATGCCGCATTGTATCCGGTGTTCCAAATCGTTCATTTACGCCATTCCCAAAGCGCACTTGTACGTTTCGACGATGAAATCCTGCTCTTCGGCTTCGTGTTCGTCTTCCTTGCGGCGCTTCAACAATGTTTTGATGGCTTTCACATCAAAACGGGCGGCTTTGGCTTCGTCGAAAACATCTTTGATGTCGTTCGTCAGCGCTTTCTTTTCTTCCTCCAACCGTTCGACGCGTTCGATAAAGCTCAACAGTCTGCAAACGTCCACGCCGTTGACGATTTGAATTCCGTTCGCTTCGCCCGCTTCCTGTATAAAATCGGCTTGGTTGACTGTGTCGTTTTCATTGCTTTTGTTCATTCTCGTTCTCCTCGATAAAATTGATGACGCGTGCTTGTACGTCTTCGCGACACTCCCGTCCGCTACGCAGACTGAACACAAAATTCGGTTCGGCTTTCGCCTTGATGCCGAACGTCGTCGCCGACATTCCTGTTTTCACCAAAAAATGCTCGACGTATTCCAAAAATTCACTTTTCGTCATTAGATTTTTCCTTTCGTGCAAGCAATTTTATAAGACAAATCTTATTTAGTCAATGATAATTTTCTTATTTGCACGTATAAGATTTTTATTATAACCTTGGTAAAGGAGCAAGAAAATGGAAACACCTGACACAATACGTTCAAAAATTGAAGAGCTGATTCGCAAACAAGACGGCGTAGATTATGCGTCCGTTTCAACAGCATTAGGCAAAAACACAGCCTACATTCAGCAATATATCAAAAAGCGTTCGCCTCGCGTTTTATCCGACACCCAACGTAAAATCGTGGCAGGGCTTCTTGGCGTTGATGAAACCGAATTGATGACGGACGAGCAAAAAGTTCAAGCCCGACGCATTGCCGTTTTCGGTTCGGTGAAACAAACTTCCGGACTTGTTTCCATTGACGTTTTGGACGCTCGCGCCTGTTGTGGAAATGGCGTTGAAAATATCGGCGAGAATATCATAGGAATTTGGCAAATTCCAAAAACCGAATTTCAAACCATCACGTTCGCCAATCCAGAATCGGTCAAAATGCTGCGTGTGTTCGGGGACTCCATGGAACCGACGCTGAAAGACGGCGACTGGGTACTGGTGGACACGTCGCGCAACGCCGTCGATTCGGACGGTATGTTTTTAATCCGCATGACCTCCGGTCTGGCGGTGAAACGCATTCAGAACACAATCGGCAGCGACATCGTCATCAAATCGGACAATCCAAAATACGACAACATCACCGCGTCCGCATCCGATGTCTATGTCGTCGGAAAAGTCATCTACACCTTGACGGCTGAAAAAGTGGGATAATTTTTATTGATTTTTAATCCTAATCTTTCATAATGAAGAGAGGAGCAAAAGAATGACAGACCTTGGATCAATCGTTTCTAAAATTGTACAGCCTTTTGATGGCGGCGCGCTGAATGCCTCTGCCGTTGATTTGCGTTTGGGTAGCAATGCATACAAATATAATTTGACTTCCCCGTATATCGTCGGCGACGATGTCTTGGAAAATGCGCAGGAATTTTCAGACTTTTCCGAATATACCTTAAAAAAAGGGGAAACGGCTTTTATCGGCATCAAAGAACGTATTGAAATGCCTAAAACAATGTCTGGTTTGATTGTGCCGCGCAGTTCTGTGACCAGATTGGGACTGTCCATCTCCACAATTTACGTTCACCCTGGTTATTCTGGTAATTTGCCGCTGACGATAACGAACAACACCGGCGTTGATGTCGTATTGCACCCTGGGATTCGTATCGCCCAGTTGGTTTTGCAAAAAATGGCGTTTGAGCCGGAATCCTATGATATGCAGCAGGACGCGAAATATATGGATGAAAACGTTTCGCCGTCGAAATTGCAATATGATCCGGACATTGAGGCGTTAAGCAAAGCCGTCAAAAAACTGTTCCCGTTTGCCGCTAAGGATTGATTATGCCCAAACGCGCAAAATATAAAAACCCGCGCAAATACGTCAAAGACGTTGTCGTCAACTCCCTGATTGACGAGATGCGAAAGGAAGGCGGAAACGCTCCGAAAGATTTGGTTGAAAAAGAAGCCGACGGCATTTTAATCGAATATGAAAAGTTTGTGGTTAAAGCCGAACATTCATATTGGCAGGTTATCCTTGACGGTTTTTTGACGAACTTTTTATGGTGGCTTTTCGTTGTTTTGCTTAGCATCGTTGCTTTTCTGGCAAATCATGAATCTATCAAATCCGCTTTTCTGACTTTGATTGCGAACATTTCTGAAAAATAAGGTGTTGAGTTTGTCTCCTTTTAAAGAAAGCCCCGTAAACAATTACGGGGCTTTCTTTTATTCTCCGAACGAATTATATTTCATTAAAATCAAAGGCGAGAAAAAAGCCGCTAATGTTAAAAATATCATGAATTTTGACAGTAAACCATATTTCGGTTTTCCGAAAATACCTTTTTGCCTAATAAATTCTGGCTTT
Source organism: Alphaproteobacteria bacterium UBA6347 (assembly GCA_002440235.1). Taxonomy (GTDB): domain Bacteria; phylum Pseudomonadota; class Alphaproteobacteria; order CAAGCB01; family CAG-977; genus UBA11549. Next base: position 7,825 of record DJRZ01000067.1, on the reverse strand, counting down.
TTTTCATCTTTTGCCATTTGAAAAGATGCGTAATGTCCGAAAAACCACGCCAGCAAAATGGATATTGCGGCGGGTACGATTGTACGCATAAACAAATAAGGCAAAGGGATTTCTTTAAACAGTCCTCGCAAAAAAGGACAATATCCCATAAAAAGAAAACCCAACACAGCAGTTTGCGCCGGCGTTGCTTTATTCTCATCTTTGTCTGTGAAGAGCGGCATTTCGCCGCCAGCGGTTTCGGTGCTATCCAGTTCGGATACAATAAAAAACAAAAGCGGAAAAAAGACCGATTATGCCAATAACGATATATAAAAATTTCAAAACATTCTCCCTTGTTTTAATAGAGCAAAACGGATGTTACCCCAAAACGTCTGGTTTGCAAAAGCAAATCTTTTTCCCTCCCGTTCCCCCTTTTGCCGACCGCCACCGCTGAAAAGCCCGACTTTCCGCTGTTTTCATCTCAAATCGCAAAAAATAAGATTTTTCTTATTTTTCATATTGACATCATAAGATTTTTCTTATAATGTTTTTCTTATCGGGTCAAACCGATGTTTCCGCCCCGCCACCGGCACGGGCATTCGGGAACGAATCGCGGAAAACGCGGATTGTCGGTTAGGGCTGCGCGGTCGCTTCGGCGGTGTCGGCAGGCGAAAAAACACAGAGCCGACCTTCGGGCGGACAAGGTGCAACCCCTTATCGCAAGCCTTTTTTTGCTTTCACGAAGCCGTCGGCGGCGTTCTTCCCCTCCAATCTCCCGCCGCGGGCGGCTTTCTGAAAACAAACAAGGAGCTGACGCATGAACTACCAAAATTTTCAAGCTTACAACCGCGCTGTTCGGCGGGTGTTCGGGCTGTTGCTGAACGAAGCCAAACGACTGGCGGACAAGGCGGCGGAAGATTGGGATTACGACAACGCCCATGAAAACAGTTATGGCGACATCGTTCCGAACTCTCCGTACAACGAAGACGACCGCGCAGACGCGATTGTCGAACGGGTCGCGTCCGACGTTCTGGACGACCCGCTGGGACAAATCGACCCGATTATTTTGGGCGGAGTGTTCGCGATATTGACGCGGGCGACGCTGGAACGGGGCAATTTCAATTATCCCGAAATCGGGAAACAGCTGCTTTCATTGGAACAACATCAGGCAAAGGGGAAATTCAATGGCTGAAACAAACGTTATCACGGCTTTGAGCGCGGTGCAATTCAAGCTTAAAGCGAACAAAACGCAGTACAACAAATTCGGGGGCTACGCCTACCGTTCCTGCGAAGACATCTTGGAAGCGGTCAAACCGCTCTTGCACGAGGTCGGCGCGGTGCTGACAATCACGGACGAAATCGAATTTATCGGCGGGCGCTGGTACGTTCGGGCGGTCGCGAAGTTTCGCGTCGGGACGGAAGAGATTGAAACATCGGCTTTTGCCCGTGAAGCCGAAACGAAAAAAGGCATGGATGACAGTCAAATCACGGGTTCGGCATCGTCTTACGCCAGAAAATACGCGTTGAACGGCATGTTCTGCATTGACGACAACAAAGACGCCGACGCGACCAACACAGGCGACGAACCGAAAAGACCGCCTGCGAAACCCGCCCAGCCGGAGCAGTTGCCCGCCGCGGCGAAAAAAGAACCGACGCTGAAAGAACGTTTTGACAAATGCAAAGCCTATTTCGCCAAAGCGCCCGACGCGTCCATTGAACTGACGCACCCCGAAAACGAAAAAATCGTGCAGGGCGCGGGACGGATTATCAGTGAACTGAAACAGGCGGGCAGAACGAACGAAGCCGCCGAATTGGAAACGCTGGTCAATTCCAAACTGAAACACGATCCGGCGATTGCCGCTTGATGAAAGGATAAAACACCATGGCATATATGGAAAAAGACGTGTCGGACTTGCTGTCCGCCATGGACGCCAGCTTTGACGAAGAAACGGGCGATTGGCGCGAATGCGACGAACTGGCGTTTGCCGAACTGGCGGACGAATGCGTCCGTCCGAAACTGGAACGCATGCAGCGGGCGCGCAACTTCATTGCCGGCGACATCGCGTCGGTGGACGCGGAAATCAAACGGCTTCAAGCGCGGAAAAAATCCTTGCAGAGGAACGATGACCGCTTGGCTGGGCGCATCCTGTACGGGCTGAACGCATTGTACGGCGGAAAGCTGAAAACGCCGTTGTTCACGTTTTCCCGGCGTCTGTCGGAACGTCTGATTATTGACGACGAAAAAGCCGTTCCGCCCGAATTTTTGAAAACGGAAATCACCGTGGACAAGGCGGGCTTGAAAAAACACATCAAGGAAACGGGCGAAATCATTGACGGCGTCCGGTTTGAAGAAACCGAAAGCCTGTCCGTGCGATGAAAATTCATTTTCATCCGAACGCGTCTTCCGCCGACATTGAACAGCGGCTTTTCAAACCGTTTTACGCAATGTTGGCGGGGGCAAAAAACGGCGTGGACGTGGAATTGTCCGAACACAAACGGCGGCGGTCGGCGGAACAGAACGCCTTTTACTGGGCGAACATGACAGACGTTGCCGCCGTTTTGAACGAAGCGGGGTGCGGATATGGGGATTACTCCATTCCGTACACGGCGGAAATCGTCCACGAAATCAACAAAACGGTATTCGGGCATAATACGACGACAAAAATGACGGTCGCGGACTTTTCCGCATATATGACCGCCGTCTTTGATTTTTGGATTGAACGGACGCGGGGCTTTTTCGTTCCGAAAGAAACCGCGTCGTCCTACCTCGAACGAACGGGACTTGTTTAAATGCAAATAACGACACCGCCCGGCGCTGGGGCATAGCGGCGAAAGAAATCCGATATTTTTCAAAACGGATTGAAACGCTGGAAAAACGATACAAACGGGTATTCGGTCGCCCGCCGGCTCCGCCGTGCTGGGCGGATTGGAAAATGACCGCGGAAATATACGCGATGAATTTGACGACGCGCGCGGGCGCGTTGCTGATAGAAATCACAGCCGAAAAGGAAAGGATTAAAAATGGCAAGCTCACTCAACCGCGCCGAAATAATCGGCAATCTGGGCAAAGACCCGGAAATCAGACAAACGCAGGACGCAAAAAAGGTGGCGACGCTGAACGTCGCGACATCGGAAAGCTGGACGGACAAACGCACGGGCGACAAACAAACCGCGACCGAATGGCATCGTGTCGTCGTCTTCAACGAAAATCTGGCGAACTTGTGCGAAACGGCTTTGCGCAAAGGATCGAAAGTCTATATCGCGGGACAGCTGAAAACGCGAAAATGGACGGACAACGGCGGCATCGAACGCTACACAACGGAAATCGTGCTGTCGCAGTACCGCGGCGAAATCGTGCTGCTGGACAGGCGGCAGGACGGACAGGACGCCGCCGCGCCGGAACAGACGCAAAACACGCGAACAAATGACGGGTTCGACGACGAAATCCCGTTTTAACCGACAGGCGGGGCGGCGGCGGAATAGGCATCGAATAAGTCCGAATACGCCGCAGGATTTTGGGAAGTCTTCATAGAACGCCCCGCCAAAGTCGTTTTTTTGTTGACACAGAAAAATGCGTAGTCAGAATCCTTTTTATGAAAGGGCTTCTTCTTATGAAAAAATTTTGTTTGATACTTCCGTTGCTTTTGTGTGCTTGCGCTTCGTTTAACAGCGCAGGTCTTTCGGTACGAAGCGATTTGCGCCTTGTTTCGGATAAAAGCATCTACTACGATGTCAAGGATACTTCCGTTATGGCAACGCGCATAAACAGAATTATCCGCAAACGGTTGAAAGATGCCGGTTGGAAAATCGGAACAAACAAAAAAACAACGCGCTATTCTTATTCGATTTTCACGGATACGAAAACATATACAGTCAACCATGTCATACCGACACAAAACGGCGGCGCGATTGTTGCTCCGGAAACGCTTTCTTATCCTTTTTTCTCTGTCGAGATTATGGATAACAAAACCTATGAAAATGTTTATGAAGCGCAGATTGCGCTCAGCAGCGATCGGACGTATGCGGAGCTGGAAAAATTTGTCGGCATTTCGACACCGTCTTTGTTTCTGACAGAAGATAAAGTATGGGATATTGAGTGCGCCTCTGAATATGACGGCGAAAAGGAAGTCGAACAATGCTCATTGAAAGACCCGAACGCCCCGCCCGAACCTTTGTTTGAATTGCCTTGACAACGACTCCGCGTTTTGCTACCGTTTATGCGAGGCTTGAAACACCTTGGTAGAACGGCAAACGCTCCGTCAACGCGTCTTTTTTATGCCCGCTTTTATGCGGGAGGGCGGCGAATATATTGAATAAGCCCACGTGTTTCTACCACGGTTTCACCTCCCGCGCCTGACGGATTCGGGCGTTCCTTGAAACGGAGTAGAAAAATGACAAATTCAATCATCACATTCAACTTTAACCAAAACACCGTCCGCACACAGGCGATTGACGGCAAGGCTTGGTTTTGCTTGAAAGACGCTTGCGCTGCTTTGGGGCTTTGCTCCGGCAGAGATAGCAAAACACGCTTAAACGAAAATGGGGTCGGCAAAACCGACGTCATCGACAAAATGGGGCGGAAACAGGAAATCACCATCATCAACGAACCGAACCTGTACCGTCTGATATTCCGGTCGAACAAACCGCAGGCGCAGGCGTTTGCCGACTGGGTGTACGAGGAAGTCCTGCCGTCCATTCGCAAAACGGGCGCGTATGCCGTCGCTGACAAGCCCGTGACGGTCGCGGAACACCAGCGCGCATTGCCGAGCGGAAAGAAAGAAATCGTGCTGTCGGAAAAAGCCAAGCAGGAAATCGGCGGCATCGTCAAATCGGTTGTCGCCAAAGCGCTGGCGGATTACTTCGCCCTTGACGCGGACGCGGAAACGCACCCGTCGGGTATGCCGTTCGCGAATTGGGCGCTGTCCGCCGTTCACGACATCGGCGCGATGAAATCGGAATACGACGCGCTGAAAAACCGCGTCGCGCAGGCTCAAAACATTTTGAAATAAACAACGGCACGAAACAAACGGCGGGGGATTTTCCTCCGCCGCGGACTCGGACTCTGTCTGAAAGGGAACAAATGGAACAGGAACTTATCACCGCGCTGAAAAAAGCGGTTACATATCTGAAAACGGGCTTTTGCGACGAACAGGCGATTGCCGAACTCGCCGAAACGGTCAAACAGGCGGAAGAACACGCACGCGCTCCCGCCGTTGTCGAAATCGAACACAAAGGAGTTGTCGAATGATTGGTATTTTGATTTGGCTGTGCGACCTGCTTTGGCGCACGTTCACGGGCGCGTCGTTCGTCCTTGACGGCACGGCTCTGGCAACGTTCACGGTTGCCGAAACGATGATAGAAAGCTGCTGTGTCTGTCTGTACTGCATTTACAACGAAGGGAGAACAAGAAACCATGCATGAAAAACAAAAACCGACTGGAATAATCAAGGCGGGAATGGCTGTCATCATTTCCTGTGGTCGTTATTCCGATTACAGTTTCGGACAGGTTTATATAGCTTTGAAAGATTTTAACTACGTTGACGAAGCGAAAAAATGCTTTTTTGAGTATTTGGACGCCAGATCGGACGAAGATAAAGAAGAGGGATATGTCAACACGTTCGGAATCGATTTCGAAGTATACCTTATTCGGAATGGTTTTCTTGGTCTGTGCGAAAACCGTGAAATTCATACCGGAGATTATGAATTTTTCAACGAAGACGAATGGCTCGAAGAATGGGAGAAAATAAATGAAAAGCATAGACGTTAAACTTTTGCGAGATTGTATTCGGTCATTCGATTTTGCCGAATTTCGCGGACAATCGAAAAAAGACATTGTCGAAATGGCGGACAAATTTTCTGAAATGTTTAGAAATTGGCTTAAAAACGGACAAATACAAATCCTTGTTATTGACGACAGCTTTGCATCACGAATTAAAAAACTGTCCGATGTCGAAAACGAAAACAGAAAACTGAGATCGGCTGTTCTCGACCTTGGTTTGGAATTTGACGCGTTCGGCGTTCCGGGGGCTGCTGAAGCCTTTGTTAAAGAATTTATCAGTTTGCGCAGATTATGCACGGCAGAAATCAGAACTTTCTCGGAAGAAAGATTTAACCGCGTCGCTGATTTAATCGAAAAAACGGCGCTTGATATGGAGGCAGAACATGGCTGAACCGGCACGATACTACACTATCACAACACTTGCCGAACGCTGGGGTGTATCTCCGCGAACGGTCAGAAAGCTTATAAAAAGCGGCGAATTGCCGCACATCAGAATCGGAGCGTTGATTCGCATTCGCCCCGACCAAGCGGAAGCTTACGAAAAACAGGGAGAAGAAAACGAATGTCCAGACCCAGAAACACAACTTTCCAACCTCGGTTGCGCAAGAGAGGCAAAATTTACCAAATCTATTTCACAAGCAACGGAAGCACTAAAAGCATTTCAACGCGAACGTCAGATCGCGCAAGTGCTGAACTTGCGCTCGCAGAGTTCATAAAGCAGTCGCAAACCGCCGCCGCCTTTTCCGCTGTTCCGACAATCGCCGAAATTCTCGACGATTATCTGGCGGAAAAGGAACGCGCCGGCAAAGAAGAAGGGGCGAAATATCAAGTAATGCACCTCAAAGCGTTTTTCAAAACCGCTGTCGTTCAATCAATCACAGAAACGGCGATAAACGCTTACAAATCTTTTCGCTCCGTCGTAAAGGAAAACACAATCCGCCGCGAACTTTCGACATTGAACGCCGCGCTGAACCGCGCCAAAAGAAAAGGCGTAATCGACAAAGTCCCGTACATTCCCATGCCGAAACAACCGGCACCGCGGGAATACTGGATTACCAAAAAAGAAGCCGAACGTCTGTTCAATGCCGCAAAAATCGAGGAAGTCCGAACGTCCGGCGGAAAGTGGATAACACGTCCAAATCCCGATACCGTAAATCATTTGGTCGTTTTTATCGCGCTTGCCGTGAACACTCTGGCGCGAAAGGGCGCGATACTCGGCTTGACGTGGGACAGGGTCAATTTTGAAACGGGATTGATAAATTTGATTGACCCGACGGTTTCGGAAACGAACAAACGCCGCGCCGTTGTCCCGATGAATGATACTCTGCGCGACGTTTTGTCCCGCGCTCGGCTGATAGCTCAGTCGGATCATGTTGTCGAATATTTGGGGAAACCCGTCAAAGACATCAAACGGGCATTCAAACGTTGCGCCGAACGGGCGGGATTGCCAAAAGTAACGCCGCACGTTTTGCGTCATTCCGGGGCGACGTGGCTGGCGATGGCGGGCATTCCGATTTATGAAATTGCCCGCTACCTCGGACACACGGACATCAAAATAACATACCGCGTGTACGCGAAATACGCGCCCGATTATCTGCGCTCCGCCGCAGCTGTCTTAGGGTGAAAACCGGACGGATTAAATCTGTTGCAGATGCAACGAAAAACATTCAGCGAATCGGACAAACAGGATAAAAAACGGCAAAAACTCACATATAAAAACGGCGAAAATCCGCTATTTTCAAAATCAAAAGCTCCGTTCACACGGTAGGGGTCGCAGGTTCGATCCCTGCTGCGCCCACCATAAAAAAACTCCCCGCAAGGGGAGCTTTTTTTATGGTGTTTCGGCGCGCGCGATCGAACCGAGAGGGCGGCT
>DJRZ01000067.1:0-146 GCA_002440235.1 Alphaproteobacteria bacterium UBA6347 | reverse complement strand
TGCAACGCCTTGATTTTGTTAACGAGGCGACGCCCGAACGGGGCGGAAGGCGAATTTAAAAAATCAAGAGAAGATCCCTGCTGCGCCCACCAAAAAAAAATGGCGGAAACCCTAGGTTTTCGCCCTTTTTGTATTTGTGAAAACCA
>DJRZ01000062.1 GCA_002440235.1 Alphaproteobacteria bacterium UBA6347 | reverse complement strand
GTCGAAACTGAAACGCGGTTGAAGCAGCTTGATGCGTTCCAGTTTCGACCCGCGCTTGGCGTGTTCCATGGGAATGACGTTGAAAAACACATTCCTGCGTTTCATCTCGGCGGTCAAAAACGGACGCATAACCTGTTCCCACCAGCCTTTCTCCACGCAAAAATCGCGCAAACCGTACTGCCGGACAACGTCGAATATGATGTTCACCATTTCCGCGCTGTCCCAACGTCCGTAGCGGACATTCAACAAAAACCATTTATTGTCCGCGTCAACCGCCGTGACCGTAATGGCGCGGTAGCACGATTCGGGGTTTGTCGATGACGCGGGGTCCATGCAGGCGAACACGTTTGACCGCTTGATTAAATCGTCTTTCCACGCGGGCGAATAATAGCGGAAATCGTCTTCCAGAAACACGCGGTTTTGTTCGGCGACCGCTTGGCACATTTTTTCGGCGTACCAAATATCCAGCTTTCCCATTTTGGCAAAGCTCGCCTTTTCGGCTTCGATACTTTCCAAACTGTCCTTTTCCGCCCACGTCGGCACGCCGTTTTCGATAACGGGAACGCGTATCGATTTGTAGCCCAACTCGTCGGCGTTTTGCATACAGCGCTCAATGACGCACTTTTCGCCCAGATTGTTGCCAATCATAAAAATGCGCGACGTTTTTCCCAAAAATTTAATATCCGACAAGAACCAGTCCCAGTCTGCCGCCATAATGGTTTCGCTGCGGCTGTCGTCCTTGTCCTGTATGTCGTCCAAAATCACGATGGACGGGCGGCGGTCTTGATTCGACAAGCCGCGAATGCCCGATCCCTTGCCGTAAGCTTCGATGCGGACGTTGACGGTTTTTCCGTCACGGTCTTTCACATCAACGGAAAACGCGCGATCGGATTCTTCGCGGATTTTAACCAAATTATGCTTAATCAGCGGATTGGCTTCGTACTCGGCGATTAAATCTTTCAGTTTTGCCGAAGCCATACGCTGGTTTTGTTTGATAATGACAATGAAATTCAGCCCCGTTTTCGGATAGCAAAGGCAATGCAGCGGAAACGTTCTCAACGCATAAGACGATTTGCCGCTTTCGCGGAACATCTCGATTGCGACGTTCGCCTTGTCTTTCAGCAGCAGGTCGGACAAATCGTAATGGAACTTTGCGGGCGGCAATTCCTTTTCCGGATCGTTCGCCAAAGCGACAAAGCGGAAAGCCACCAGACTGTTTTCCATATCACGCAGGGTCTTTTGACTGATTTTCATAAATCTTTGCCCTTTCTTCCGCCGCTTTTTCAAACAGGCTGAAATTCGTTACGTTCACATCGACTTGCTGTTTGTCGCCGTACATCTTCGGATAGAACTTCGCGGCTTTCCATTTTTCCGCATCAATCAGAACCCGCGCCGCCGCGGGGTCGATTTGCCCCGCAACCAGCATTGCTTCAATGTCTTCGATTTTGTCGATGAATGTTTCGCCGCGCTTTTCTCTCGCCCTCGCGTACTGCTCCTTTAACTGAGCGTCGCTTTCCAACAGCTCGAAGAATTTGCTGTTTCCGATGTTCTGCTCTTCGCGCGCTTGCCGGTAAGACATTCCGTCGGCAATCAGCGCGATAACTTTTTTAGCCCGTTCCAGCGGCGTTTCTTTGCGAACAACCTTTGTTCTCTTTTTCTTTTCTGTCATTGTCGGATTATCCTTTCGGGTCGCTCAAAGGCAGAGTGAAAAGAATCACGCTTTCGCCTTGTTCGACTTGGCGGCTTTTTCGGTTTTGTCGCCGTCAGACGCTTTCGCCTTGGCGGCTACGGGGGAAATGAAATTTTCAATTCCCAGCAACGCGGGATTGACGTTCAGTTTAAACTCTTTGCCTTCGGGAACGATTGAACCGTCGGGCAGGACGATTTCACGGTTTGCTGTGTAAATCATTTTGAAATCTCCATAAAAGAACCGCCTGTCCATGGCAAACAGGCGGCACGAGCTGATAAAGAAATGAAAGTCCGAATCGAACGAAGCTTCATTCCGCAATTCGTTTCGATCATATCAAAAATATACCCCATTTTCGGGAAAAATGCACAATACAAAAATGCACAATGATGCACAATCGTGCACAATTTTAGCCAGAATTGACAAAAGCAAACCGATAAATCCGTTCCATTGCCGATTGCCAACGATTGCGCGCTGTGTTTCTGTGACAATGGAAACGGTATGCGACCTCTTTCCAACGGCGAACCTTGCTCCATTCGTACCGTTTGCCGTCAATGACGCATTCGGCGCCGCACCGGAACGCAATCAGCTTGTAATCGTCCGGGTCAAGCGGGCACTTCCACCAGCGTTCCAAGACCTCAAATGCTTCTGTGTAATCCAAAGCCGTATAGCGTTCCTGCCCGACAAACACGCCCATAGCGTCGGGCGGATATTCGGACGTGATGATGTTGGCAAGCGTGCTTTTCGCTTCCGCGGGCGCGCCGTCCGGCAAAGTGCGAATAACGCGGAAAGCCCTATAAATTCGCCGTTCGACTTCCTCAACCGTCATGCCGCCCGCCTTTCTGCGACAATGCGCTCCAAATGCCCGTCCACTTTCGCCCAAAACTCGCCGACGCCCCAGTTTGCGCAGGCAAGCCCGAACAGTTCGCCCGTGCTTTTGCTTTTCCCATTCGGGGCGATCATCTCGGCTTCGACAATAGCGGCTCTGAATGTGCTGTCGAACTCGTGCGCCAGAACGGGAACGCCGTTGATGCCGTTGCAGACGGCGCGGCAGCGTCTGTCCAGCAAATCGTTTATCGGACTGTATGAAACCGAAACGTCCATTTCGCCTTGTGCCGCCAGATTGCGCCAGATAAGGGCTTTCTTTTCCTGCCCGTCCAATTCCGCCAAAACGTGCTGCAGGCTGGGAAACGATGTTGCTTTGCGAAACTTGAAAACACGGCGGCAGGCTTCTTCGACTTGTTCCACGCTGTAATCGCCCAACGCCTTGTCCCATTCGCCAAGAAACGCTTCCCTGTTAAACCCCTCTTTCGGCTTTGCGAAAGACGACGGCGTCCCGTACAACTCCGTCAAGACGTACAAAGCTTTTTCCGTTTGTTCAAGCATGCGTCGTGCTCCGTTTCAGTTCTTCAATCCACGCAAAGCGTCCGTCGTAATCCGTCGGCGAAGATGCGGCTTCGGGCTGTCTTGGAACGGACGCGCCGTCATTGTCCCGTTTTTCCCACGTTCTGACAGCCGCCCGCCAGTCTTTCATCGGATTCTTGCCGATTTTCCACCCTTTGGCTTCGTAAAAGTCCACGAACGCCGATGCGTTTACGCTGTTGCCCCTCTCGAAACAGTAAGCTTTCACCTCTTCGACCGTGGGCTTGCGAAAAGAGAGCGCGCCCCCTTGGGGGCCTCTTTCTTTGAAAGAGGGGGGTATATATATATTTTTATTTTCTTCTTCTGGGGGTGCAGGGGGTGTCTTTTCTTTGTTTTTTACAAAAAATTGACCACTTTTGACCTCATCTTTGACCTCA
>DJRZ01000023.1:66088-66209 GCA_002440235.1 Alphaproteobacteria bacterium UBA6347 | reverse complement strand
CTCGATAACCGCGGGATTGGAACTGCTCCTTGCCGTAGCCATCAGCAAGGCATTGGTTACAGAAGCTCCGTCATCAATCAATTTTTGAATCTGTTCCGGCGTTGCAGTTTCCCAATCACCC
>DJRZ01000023.1:0-66040 GCA_002440235.1 Alphaproteobacteria bacterium UBA6347 | reverse complement strand
GAGTTGGCTGTTTCAGCGCATAATAAAAGGATTAAAAAAAGAAACTTGACCACCGGTAACCTCCGTTTTTGTTTTTTTCGCAAGATAAAGCATTCGGAGGGCTTTTTCAAATTTTTTCCATTCGCCTTTGTTGCAGGCGGCTTACCGTCTTAGGCATTACAGAAACGCCCGATGGAGAAAGAGGAAATCAGAAATACTTTTTAACGGCTTGTCTGAACTGTTCCAAAAACAGTTGCTTGAAATAAGAGGCGTTGTTTTGTTCGTAAAACAAAATGATGCCTTTTTTGTATTCGATTTCGTCAACGCTGCGGTAAGAAAGCGGACAATAATCATCTGCCAGCAACAGCGCGTTTCCCAAAATCCTTGACGTGCGCTTGTTGCCGTCTTCAAACGGCTGGATATACGCAATCATCAAAACGGCGACAAGCGCTTTTTCAACGGGATTTTCCGTTTGATTGACGGTTGAAATCAGGTGCTGCAAAGCTTCTTTGATTTGATAACTGTTGTCCAATGGGCGATAGTTTGTGCCGACAATGCCAACCATACCTTGACGGATACCCGATGCGACTTGCAAGCCGCTTGTCAGCAAACGATGCACTTCTTCGATCTTGGAAACACTCAGCCGCCGAAAGTATTCGGGCGACTGCAACACATAATCCAACGCTGTTTTGTGGTTCAGCACCATTTTGGTTTCTTCGGCGGTTTTACCTTTGGCGGAAACGTTTTCTTTCAACAGCCGTTCCGTGTCCAGCAAGGTATATGTGTTTCCCTCGATTTTGGAAGATTTCCACGCCAGTTCGACCGTCAGGCGTTCAAATTCCTTTTGGCGCAAATTGGGCGGCAAAGCGTCGCGTTTTTTCCGATACGTTTCGTTCAGCAAAGCCAATTCCGCCTTCTCGGCTTCCGTCAACAAATTTGACAGGGATTGAAAAATGTCGAAATTAAAGGATGTTTTGACGTTTTTCCGCAGGTCTTGGTCTGTGCCGAAATATTCTTCAACGTCAATCTGCTCCAACAATGCCGAACGGGGGGACGGCGCGTAAAGCGTCGCTTTCGCGTTGCCTGTTTTCACAATCAAGCCGTCTTTTAACAGCATATCCAAATCACGCAATACCGTTATTTTGGATACAGGAAATCCCGCCGTATTCAAAAAAGTTTCGATTTCTTCCCGACGAACGGATTTGTGCGCTTGAATAAAATTCAGCAAAGCTTCTTGGCGTTTAGAGTACATTGCCCCTCCAATCGTATCATTTTAACGGTCAAATCGTATCATTTTTGAAACGATTGTGCAAGTTTTCTGGTGCGTCGCCCGACCGAGAATTTTTCAAAAAAGTAACCCGTTCGGGATAATTTTGTTGTATTTTGCGCTGGATTTGCTAAAATCATACCGTTCGGGATAGTTTTAGAAGGACACTTTGATGAAGCAAATCACATCAAGCGAAGAATTGGGCGCGTTGATTCATTCCATGCGGAAATCGCAAAAGATAACGCAGGAAAAGCTGGCGGCGTACAGCGGCGTCGGCATTCGTTTTATCAAAGAGTTGGAACGCGGCAAACCGACTTGTGAAATTCAAAAAGTGCTGAACGTGCTGCAAATGCTGGGATTGACCGTCAATATCGAATCCAAAGCTGGAGAACTGTGACCGAACGCTTCGCCTTATTCCTCTCCCGTTTATGAACGAATTTTAAAAACGATAGAACAGCGCAGTCGTTTTATGGAAAACGAAGTGTCTGTCGCTCCATAATGCACCGTTTTGCACCAAAAACGCGCTAACCGGCTGAGTGAAGACCGCATAAAATAACAAAACTTTTGAAGTTTGTTGTTTTTGCGGGAAAGCCGTATGTTTAAATTTTTTCTCTTCTGTGTGCTGTTTTTCACCCATGCGGCGAACGCTCAAATGGCAGTCATCGACACAAACGGCTTGGCGGAAAGCATCAAGCAGAACGCGACGATGGCGGCGATTTTGGAAAACGGCAAGGCGATATGGGACACGACCAAAGAGGGCTTGGACGCGACAAAACAGATCACGGACACGGTCGGCGGGGCGGTGTCTTTGGCGCTGACGGCGCAGAGCTTTATCACGAACGCGAACGAGCTGCTGCAATGCGTAACGCCGCAGTTCCTTTTGGACGGTATGAATTTTGAAGTAACGAACATCTGCACGGCGCAGGACTATATCCGGCAAGCATTGGACTTGCCGACAAACGACGATGTGCAGGGCGCGCTGAATACGGTTTCCGGTGTGGCGGGCGGCGGTTATTCGTGGCGCGGCATCACGACGGCGAACAACCGGTCGAAAAAGCAATGGCGCAAGGTCAAAAAAGCCCGCGCGGACTTCCACAAAAAGAGCGTTGACGACGGCTTGGCGAACGCCATGGCTGTCAAAGCCAAAACATCGGAGTTGACGCAGGCGGCGACGGCGATCGTGCAGGACACAAACGGCGCGCTGACCGTAATGGAAAAGCTGTCGCAAACGAACAGGGCTTTGGCGGACATTCACGCGGCTTTGGTTCAGCAAAACATCTTAACCGCGAATATTTTGCAGATTATCGCCGCGAAAGAAAAGCTCGTCGAAGGGACGATAGCGATTGACGCGGCTTTGACACAAGAGGAGAAAACGAAATGAAGAAACTGACGATATTGGCTTTACTGACCGTCTTGTCGGCGTGTTCGGCAACGCAAAGCGTCCAAGGCATCGGAAGCGGCACGGACAGCTACAAGCTCAGCCCTTGCGCCTGTCTGCCGATTGAACAGCCGAATTTTGGATAAGTATGAAAACACCGAAAAACATTGCCGGAATGTTCAAAACGGCGGCGCAGACGGAACTGCTTTTGTCGCAGGACGGAAGCGTTCCGCCGTTCGTTCTGCCCGAAGACATGGCGATGATGCGCTTTGTCATTGATACCCTGATGCCGCAAATCGCCGATCTGCGCGCCCGCTGCATCGTCTGGCTCCGTTCCCAAGGGCTGTGCTGGAAATCCATCGCAAAAAAGGTAGGGCTGACCGAAGGTCAGGCGAAGCGGGTGTTCGGAAGGGAAATCGCCGCTTTAAGAAAAACGTGATTTTTAGAGTGGTTTTTATGTTGAAAAACGTGATTTTCAAGGTAGAATTATATCGGAAAAACGTGATTCCTTTGAAAACGGAGAACCGGTATGTTCAGGAAAGCCGAGCAAAAATTTCAAGAATGGAAAAACAATCCCGATAAAAAAGCGTTGCTGGTGACAGGGGCGCGTCAAATCGGGAAAACATACTTGGTGCGCCAATTCGGAAAAGCAAACTATGACAAATTCGTCGAGATCAATTTTTTGACGCAGCCAAGCGCGGCGGACATTTTCAAAGGCGATTTGAACGCGGACACGTTGGTTATGAACCTGACCGCTTTTTTGGGAACATCTTTGGAGAAAGGCAAAACACTTGTTTTTCTGGACGAGATCCAAGAATGTCCGAACGCGCGGACGGCAATCAAGTTTCTGGTTGACGACGGGCGTTTCGATTACATTGAATCCGGTTCTTTGCTGGGCGTGAATTATAAACACGTTCCGTCTTTTCCCGTCGGGTACGAACAAACCTTTCAAATGTATCCGATGGATTTTGAAGAGTTTTGTCTGGCGAACGGCGTTCAGCCGGAAACGATCAAATATTTGAACGATTGTTTCGACCGGCACGAATCGGTATCGGAGGTTGTTCATAATAAAATGACCGATCTGTTCCGGTATTATGTCATTGTCGGCGGAATGCCCGCGGTTGTTCAGACTTTTATCGACACGCACGACATCGGACGGGTCGTCGCTTTGCAAAAGGACATTCTGGCGCAATACCAACAGGATATCAGCCAATACACGCGGGAAAAGAAAGCGAAAGTTAAAAATATTTTCGATCAAATTCCGGCGCAGCTGGACGATAAAAACAGACGGTTCTCCTTGGCTGCCATTGATAAAAAAGTGCGTCTGCGCGAATACGAAGACGCCTTTCTATGGTTGCAGGACGCGGGTGTCGCATTACCGTGCTATAATTTGTCCGAACCTAAAATCCCGTTGAAGATGAACGAACAGAGTCGTTTGTTCAAGCTGTTTATGAACGATACGGGGTTGCTTTGCGCAATGGGAATGGAGAACGTCCAGTTCGATATTTTGCAAGGCAATATGGCGGTCAATATGGGCGGCGTTCTGGAAAACGTGTTCGCGCAGATATTAAAAGCGAACGGTTTCGCGCTTCGCTATCTGAATAAAAAAAGCGTCGGGGAATTGGATTTTGTCGTTCAGCGCGGGAACAAGGTCGTTCCCGTTGAAATCAAATCGGGCAAGGATTACAAAAAACACGCCGCTTTGGATAAAGCTTTAAGCGTTGAAGAATGGGCTTTGGAACAAGGCGTTGTTTTTTGCTCGGGCAATATCGAAACAAGCGGGCGGATTCTTTATCTGCCGTGGTACATGGCGATGTTTTTCAAACAGCGGGATTTAAGCGGTTTGAAAGTGGCTGTGGACGTGAATTTTTGAAAAAAAAGCATTCGTCTTAAAATTTTTTTATTAGGAGTGCTCTGGTATTTGTTTAGCCCGAAGACGTGGCGACAATGCGCTTAATGACCCGATGTTATCAAAGACAAACTTATGCGCTTGCATCATATTATCAAATATCCAAAAAGTTGTGTATCGAAACCGTTGCCCAAGGTGTCACTTGATCGGAAGGCAGGTCAAGTGCATGTTTGAAAAACGAACGACATTGATTTTTCTTAATTAAACATAAAAAATTTAGAGTTGATTAAAAATTTTTTATATGCTATGAAAAAAATGAATAAGCTCGGAGGAGAGTGGTATGTGTAAATTCTATGATGCGGAGCGTGTTATTTTTTCATGTATTTGCAGTAAAACTGAAATATCTATTTCAGATTTATTGGCTTATGCAAAACGTGTTGAAAAACGTTCAAAAACAGAGATACATTTTGATTTATCTCCCGCATCTATTATCAATGCTCTTGCTTTATCGAAACGAGAAATGGAATTTGATGGTAAGAAAATTATATGCAAATGAAAACTTTTAGAGATCCCGTTCATGGATATATAGAAATCAAAAGTGAATGGTGTAATGTATTTATTGATACATTTATTTTTCAGAGATTAAGGCAAATTGAGCAAACCTCTATGAGGGTTTTGTATCCAGGAGCTAGACATGATAGATTTATTCATTCTTTAGGTGTTTATCATCTAGGAAAATATGCATCTGATTGTTTGTGTAGAAATTCTGAAAAATTAGGAATCGACCCATTTTTAATGGAAAGATGCTCTACAGCTTTTCAAATTGCTTGTTTGCTGCATGATTGTGGGCATTCTCCTTTTTCGCATACCCTTGAAAAGTATTATTCTTCTAAAAATGAAGAACTTACAAATGATCTGGCAAAAGAATTATCTAGTGATTTTGAAAGAGATTTTACATCATTCACCTGTGCTCCACACGAAACCGTAAGCGCATATCTTGTCGCTACATATTATAAAGATAAGATTATGGAATTGGGCTACACAAAAGAAGATATAGAGTTTATAGCACGATGCATAGTGGGGTGCCCATACACAGGGGTAGCAAGTGAAACAGACCAAATAAAGAACATATGGATATCCTTGTTAAATGGCTTTTCAATAGATGTAGATAAATTAGATTATATACTCAGAGACACATGGGCATCTGGCGTTCAGAACTCCTCCGTAGATATAAAACGATTGTTAAGTTCGTTATCAATACTTAAAAGTGGTAGTAATTATAAATTATCTTTCCGTAGTAATGCTTTATCCGTTTTGCAGAATGCTGTTGAGGCAAGAAATTTCTTATATCGGTGGATTTATACACATCATAAGGTTTTGTATGAAGTTTATCTTTTGGAAAAAGCAGTTGAAAAAGCAGTTAATGATAAATGTTTTAAAGAAGATTTTTTCAAGCTTTCTTCTTTCCAATCTCCCCAGGGAATGTTAAGTGATGGTGATATTATATGTATTTTAAAAAATAATATTTCTCGCAACACTTACGCAGAAGAAATCCTTTCTAGGAAACACAAATTATATCCTCTTTGGAAAAATTATGTAGAATTTAAATCTTTAATTAAACAGACAGAAGAACATGTAAAAAGAATAAATATTAAATCAGAAATGGTTGCTTCTAGTATACGCAAAAGTTTAAATTTAGATGATGGCGATTTTATAATATTAAAATCTGAAGCAAAGCTGTCTTTCCTGAAAGGCGATGAAATTCTTATTAATCTTGGACAAGGGAAATCAGAGAAATATCCTTTTTCAGAAGAGAAAAAACAAATAATTTTTTTCTTCGCCTACTTGTCGAAAGATAAAAAAAATTTAGAAAAAGAGGTCATAGAAAAGATTAACAGTTATTCAATTTGATGCTTTTTGCATAAAAAGCCCCAAAAAGCTCCGAAAAGACATTCGGGGCTTTTTGCGTAAGGGGATAGACTTTTTCCGAACAAACCGCGGGAGGAAGAACGCATGGTCGGGAAAGTCAACAAGGTCAAGCAGAGTTATCTGGATTTGGAAAGGGTGGAGATGCTGCAACGGCGGCTGGAAGAGGCTTTGCCGAACGACAGCGGATTGCGGCTGGACGCGATGATCGCGCTTGCGGTGCTGAAAGACTGCTTTAAATGCGGCTTTGTGGAAAGGGTCGGGGAATGAACGGGGAAGAACCGACGCTTGACCAGCCCGCGACGAACGGCGCGAGTTATCTGCGCCGATTGGAAAAGTCGGTCGCTTTGCTTTCGAACATCGCGGCGATCAGTGTGTTTTCAGTGGTCGGGAGTTTTTGCGTCGTCTTGGCGTTGTTCCCGTTAAAGAAGACGGAAACGGTTTTCGTGTCGATGAAAGACGGGCAACAAATGGTTCGTTTGCTGCCGCAGGAAATCGATCGGACGACGAAAGAGGAATATATCCGCTCCGTTTTGTTCGATTACATCAGGAAACGGGAAACAATCAATTTCGTTGACGAGGGAGAACGGTTCGCGTGGGTTCAGGCGTTCACGCACCCTCAATGGTTCAAGTTGTTCGCGGAACATATGAACTCGAGCAATCCCGACAGCCCGCTTGTGTATTACGCGAAAAACGAACTGACGCGGGACGTTTACGTTCAATCGTTGGAATCGATCCCCGGCACGGATCACGTTTGGCGGGCGGAGTATGTCGCGACCGACCGCAAAAGCGGTCAAAGCGTCAGAACAAAGAGTTTTGTGGCGACATTCAAAGCCTATACGGCGGCGGTTCAGACGGACAGGACGAAAGCAAGTCTGAATCCGTTCGGATTGATTGTTGAAAACTATGCCGTCGCCGTCAAGGGACGACCGAACGATAAGGACAACAACTTATGAGAAAACTGTTTTTAATAACGACTTTAATTTGCGCGGCGGCAAACGCCGACGCCGCGCCGGTTTCTCCGATTGCGCCGAAAGCGGCACCGGTTCCGGTCGTGGAAGTGAAACCTCTTGCAGCGGAAAAAAAAGACGAAGCGGATTTGCTTAAAAGCATAGACGCCGTTTTGTCGGGCAAGTTCGACAAGGCGGCGGAATACCGTCCGCCGTTGCCGCTGACGCAAAAGGCGTGGAGCCGACAGAAGACGGAAACGAGAGCCGGAAACAAAGTGTTCGTCTGGGGACGCGGACGGACGTTTAAAGTGATTTTGCGCGAGGGTATGGGAACGGTGTTCAAACTGCCCGATTGGGACAGCCTCGACCAGTCCGTTTTGGCGGACAGTGTGAACTTCCGGCAAAAAGAGATGAACAATGCTTCGATGCTGTATGTGGAGGCTTTGTCCGCCGGTGCGGACACAAGCCTGTCTTTGATCGGCAAAAGCGGGAACATTTACAACTTTTATCTGGAGAGCGAGAGCGTTTTTTCCGACAACATCAGCGATCAGGTCGTTTATGTGGACGCCGCGATGCCGAGCGTTAAGAAGTTCTTTGACACGGAAGGCGACTTAAAGCGCAAGGAAAGCGTCGATACCTTTGAAAAGCTGACGAAGAACGAAAAGAAGACGTGGTTGAACGAACTGAAATTCAATCCGACGAAAATCCGGCACGACGTTGAAATGCGCGGGGACAAAGAGCTTGCGCCCGTATTGGTGTTCCGCGACGAGCGTTTCACATATCTGGATTACGGACACGACAGCGACAGCCGCGTGTGGCCGGTCGCGTATCAAGTCGTCGATCGGGTGGATCAGCCTGTCAACGTGCGCAAATCGCCGGACGGGCGGTATCTGGTGGTGGAAACAATCAATCCGATAACCCTGCGATACGGGGAGAAAACGGTATGCTTAAAGCGCGGAAACTGAAGGTTTTACGGTTGTTCTTTTCAATGTTTTTGCCCCTACGGCTGGTAGCGGCTTGTGAAAAAAAGGATAATCCGCCGCCGTCGAACGTTGTTCCGATTACGGCGGATTATCCTGCCGACTACTTTGTCGTTCTGCCTGAACCGCCGAAGCCGGTCGTTCAAACGGTTTACGTTCAAAAGGAGATCGAACGCAAAGCGGAAAAACTGGCGGAGGAAAAGGCGCAAAAACGGATTGAACGGGAACGGAGGAAAGCCGTCGTTCAAGCCCGTGAAACCGAACGCCGTCAGGAAATCAGAAAAGAAACGGAGAAAAAACAGGACTTTCGGGAATACGTCAAACAGCGGTCGGAACTGATCCGCGTTTTAAGGCGGCAGGCGGGCGGCTCCTTTTTAACAAGGGGTAGCGAGCCGGAACAAAAACAGCCGCTTGAAGCAAAGGTTTCCGTTCAGGTGTCGATGAAAGACAAGACTTATGCGGCACCAATGGTTTTAAGCTCTTATCCGGTGGACAGGTCTTTTATTTTAACGGAGGACAGAACTATCGCCGCCGTTTTGTTGGACGGGGTCAACAGTCAGATTCCGGGGACGGTTCGGGCGATGGTCGCCGAAGACGTGTTCGGCGCGGACGGTCGGTATAAGCTGCTTGAAAAAGGCGATATCGTATTAGGCAGATACGACAAGACGACAAAAGTCGGGGAAACCCGTCTGGGCGTTTCGTTTTACCGGATTATCCGTTCGGCGGACGGAGCGGAAATCTACTCTGCCGGAACGGCGTTCGCGTATGCGGCGGACAAGATGGGGCGCGCGGGTTTGGTCGGCGACGTGGACAACCGGAATTGGGAACGTTACGGGTTGGCGTTCGGCACGTCTTTGATCGGCGGATTGGCGGGCTTGGGAAAAGCCAAAGTCAAAGGCAACGAATACGAGGAATTTTGGAACCGCCTGTCCGACAGCACCACGGAAATCACGACAAAAGTGTTGGAGCAGTATATGAACATCGCCCCGGTCATCACGATTGCGCAGGGCGAACCGATTTTGATCCGTCTGGCGGCTGATATTTCCTTGAAGCACCCGACGGGAAAGGAGGAAAAATGACATATCTTCAAAAGAAAAGGAAAGCACGAAACCGCTTGATTGCGGCGGTTGCCGCTTCCTTCATTGTTTTGGCGGCGTATAAGTGTTTCGGGGAACAGCCTGTTGTCGAAGAAAAGTTCAGCGTTTCGGTCAAAGAGGACACAACGTTGGAACCGGACGCGCCGACGGCGGCTTCCTTTGTCGGTTTGGACGACGACCGCCGGTTTAAATGCTATGATATGTCGCAAATCGAACTGACGGGTAAAATCACGGGAACGGACAAAGAGGCTTACACGGTCGAATGGACGGAGCTTCGGCATATCGGGAACGACCGCTCTGTCGGGTTGAGCGTTCCGATGACGACGACGGAAAAGCCTGAACCGGAAAGAGTCGTCAAAGACGGGACGGTTCTGTCCGTTTCTGCGGGGAAAGATCAGCTGACAAGCGTTTTACCGGTTTTGTTCCTTGAGCTTTCAGAAAACCAAAAGACTGAAGACGCCGCGTCCGTTATGGAAAAAAACGCAGCCGCGATGATTGCCGTTCCAATCGGCGGTTCCGGAAATAAGTCTTCGGACGATGTCAAAGAAAGTTATGACTCTTCCGCTATTGAAATCGCCGAAAAACAGGAGGACGAGATTGCGTTCCGGTTGGACGCCTGTCCCATTCGGATAGATTGGGACAATGAGCAGGTTTATTACCAGAACGAAGTTGTCAAGTCGGTCAATGGGACGGACGTTGAACGGCAAGGATGTCAGGATTCCGACTTTCCTGTGGAGATTTTGCGCTCTTATGCCGAATGTTCCGATGATGTCGTTCTGCAGGATTTAACGGTGTATAAGATGTACAAACCTTACTTTTTGGATCAGGGCGAACAGAAGTTTCTGAAAGACTGCACCCGCGATATTGAAAAGGCTTATCCGGTCAAGGAAAGCATTGAATGCACGCCGTTGGTCGATACTCAAAACAATACGGTTAAAGAACTGTCATATCTGTATTACACGGACGACACGGAACGGGACGTTACCGTTTCCGAATGTCAGATCAGGGATACGACACGCACGTTCGATTTGCAGTTTACTTACGACACGTGTTCATATCGTTTGGACAGCGACGCGGGCTTGGCGTATCAGCAAGGCAAATACTTTTTTGAAAAGGACGGACAGAGCGTTGACGTTTCGACATGTCAGGATAGCGGCTTGACGTATCCTGTCGAAAACGAATTTTGCTCGTACAAAGAGAACATGGCGTCAAAGAAGATGTTGCGCTACGAACGGCAAAAGCTGAACACGATCAAAGGCGTTGTCTATATCACCGATTGTCAGCCGGTCAGTCAAACGGACATCATCGAAACGGTTGACGGCTGTGAAACGCTTCATACGGACGATTTTAAAGGCGGGTTCAGCAAGGGGTGGAGCCGTTATTATTACATCGACAAGGATAATCGACAGCACTTCATCACGCAATGCGCGGTATCGACGACGACTTACGCTCATCAGGCGGTCATCGAAGACTGGCAAGCGGACTTTAACGCTTTGACGGCGACATCGTTGATTGCTTACTACATCGATTTGCCGAAAGGTCGCGTCAAAATCGCGGACGCGGCGGTAACGAAAGACAGCATTACGATTCCTTTGGCAAAACAAACGGAAGAAATCATCGGTTCGGGCGAACTGTCCTACACCGGTTGTTATGAAAACGAGCGTCAGCAAATCAAGACGGGCTATCTCTTGCCGAACGGCAATATGATTTACAACTATGTTTATATCACAGAACCGAAAACCCGATATATCTGCCGAGATGAAACACAAGGGGCTTCCGTCGGAGTTTATACGGGGTGGTATAAGAAGCGTCCGAAACCGTGGAAAAGTCATGTCACGTACTACAATTTCGGCGAGTATCATTATAGGCGCACGAAAAGCTATAATCCGGCGACGAAGCAATATATCTGTTCGTCGTGGCAGTATGCGGGACAAAATATTGGCAGATCAAGATCATCTTGTTCTGCTACGGCTTGTTCCGGACCGAGCTGTCAAGGGGCTCAATATGATGCGGGGAGCGGTGTTTGCGTGTCAAACACGATACAGCCGAATTTGCCCTGTGGATAGTATCGCTTTGAAAAACGCCCTGCGCCCGTTGGAGCCGTACTTGGAACTGACGGGAACGAACGAAGTGATTGTGAACCGCGAACGCGAGGTCGTTTTGGAAGGCTTGTCGGGCTGGGAGTTCGTTCGCGATCAAAACATTACGAAAGAGATGTTCCTGTCCGTCGGTCGCATTCTTGCCAACCGCGCGGGAACGGACTTTGACGCGCATCCGTACTTGGGGGCGGAGCTGCCGGACGGACATCGTCTGCACTTGTGCATGGGGACGACGGTTGAAAGCGGGCTGTGCGCCGCCGTGCGTTTAAAACGGGCGAGAAACCTGACGATAGAGAACTTTCTGACCGAAAAATCCTTTGCGCCGAAGCCGGAAATGACGTTCGACTTTGCGGACGTGCCGAACAGTCTGCGCCGTCTGGTGCTGGAAAAGCGCAACATTCTGATCAGCGGCGCGACGGGTTCGGGCAAGACGAACCTGTTAAACGTGCTGTTGAAACACGTTCCCGAAACCGACCGCTTTTTAACGATGGAAGACGTGCGGGAATTGGACACGACGCATTTGAAAAACACGGTTCACTTTGTTCTGCCTGATAATGGGAACTACCGTTCGGGCGGTACTAACCGTACGGGCGAAAACTCAATCACTCAGAACGATGTCATAGATGCGATGATGCGGTTGCGTCCCGACCGCATCGCTTGCGGAGAACTGCGAAGCCGGAACACTTGGACGCTTTTGTCTTTGCTGAACAACGGACACGGCGGCTGTATGACGACCATACACGCGGGGTCGGCAATGCACGCT
The DNA here is from genome assembly GCA_002440235.1 of Alphaproteobacteria bacterium UBA6347. Taxonomy (GTDB): domain Bacteria; phylum Pseudomonadota; class Alphaproteobacteria; order CAAGCB01; family CAG-977; genus UBA11549. The sequence continues at coordinate 53,752 of DJRZ01000023.1, read as the reverse complement.
TTGTCCAAGGTGGTGACGAACGCGATGACGGGCGACAAAAGCGTGGACAAGGACGTTATGGAAAAGATTGTGCGGGAATGTCTGGACTGCGTCATTCAGATCAAAGTGTCCGAAGGCGTGCGCTACATCGCGGATATTGCTTTAAGAGGAAAGGACTACTGATGACGCCATGGTCTGAAACGCGGCAGCTGCAACGGCGCGTTTTGTTGTGCGGGATTGTTTTGTGCGTTCTGTGCGCCGTGTACGGCGGCGCCGTGCGGGACGGCAAAGTGTTCGCCGCTTGTTTGCGTTATGCCCGCGCCGTTGTGGTCAAGGCGGATTTTGCGGGCGTCGATTGGCAAAAGTTCGGTATCGGGGCAAGCGGATTTTTGTTGCTTGCCGCGTTGATGCTTTGGGCGGCGTATGCCTGTTTTATCGCAAAGGAATCCGCTTACGGCGAAGCGCGGTTTGCGACCGTTCCCGACCTGAAACGCATGGGGCTGACCGACCGAAAGAACGCTTCGGGTGTGATTGTGGGCAAGGTTGATCGGAAACTGCTTTCCCCGACCTGTTTGCGTCACGGAATCGCTCTGGCTCCGACGCGAAGCGGCAAGACGGCGGGGTTTGTGATTCCGACGGCTTTGTCGTTCAAAGGGGCGCTGATTATCGCCGATCCGAAAGGCGAGCTGAAAACTCTGCTTGCCGAGCCGTTGAAAAAAGCGGGCAAGACGGTTTACACGATCGACTGGTCTGATGAATACTCGAAAGATTCTTGGAATCCCTTGTCGTTAAAGGTGTTTCCGTCCGTTCTTTCCTCTTTCGGTAAAGCGGAACGGCAGGCGGAGCGTATCGCCGCGATGCTGGTCGGTCAGAAAGGGCAGTCGGAAGATCACTGGGAGGCAAACGCCAAAAAGCATATCGCGGCGCTGATTTTGCTTGCCGTGTATCTGGCGGAAATTGCGGAACAGCGGCTTGATCCGAACAATCCCGCGACCGTCGCCAACTATGAAACCTACCGCGAACCGCACTTGTCCCGCGTGTTCGGGTTTGTCGCCAAAGACGTCGATGTGCAGACGCTGCTTTCAAAAGGGGCGGAGGCGGTCAATTCCGCCAAGGACAACCTGCGCGACCTGCTTCGCTTTGCGGCGGAGGTCGGCGCGCCGCGGCGGATTTTAACCGACCTTGCGTCTTGGGTGAACGCGCCCGACAACGAAGCGGGATCGCATACGACGACGTTTTTGTCAAAGCTTCAAATCTGGCGCAGTCGGGCGGTCAAAGGCGCGACAAGGGAATGTTCGTTTGAATGGCGGGACTTGCGCGCCACGCCGTCCGTCGTGTTCATCAAGTTCCCGCAGCAAGACGCGCAGTCTTTGGGCGTGCTGACGGCTTTGTTTTTTGAAACGTTCTTCGGCTGGGCTTTGGACGTTCCGAAAAAGCCGGACGAGTGTCCGATCGCGATTCTTGCCGACGAGTTCGCCAGTCTGCCCAAGATCAACCTGATGACGGACTTCCTGTCCAAAGGCGCGGGCATGGGCGCGGTCATCTGGATCATCGTTCAGGACTTCGCGCAAATCAAATCAACATACGGCGACAAAGGCTTCGACACGATCAAAACGAACTGTTCCTATTTATTGGTTTATGCGCAAAACAACTTCAATACGCAAAGGGAACTGTCCCAAATGACCGGTAAAACAACGGCAAAGCGGCGGAGCCTGTCGCGGTCAAGTAAAGGTGATACGTCCGTTTCCCATAACGCCGAGGGGCGTGATTTAATGTCCGTCGCGGATTGGGGAGCCATTCCGTTCGGGTGGCACGTTTTGTTGTGTCAGGGCTTTATGACGCATCCCGTTTATTGCGAAACACCGCTTTACTTCAACGAGAAACGATTTACGGAGAAACTTGATGGCTGAAACGTGCTATTCCTGTCAGATTTTTGACGTGTTCAATCAGAAAACGCTCTCTTTTTGTCAGGCGTTCTTCGAGGCCGTAACACCCGAATTGAAGTCGCTTCTGGCCTATCTGTTTTTGCTTTGGATCATTTACCGGCTTTGTGAATCTCTGATCGGCAGGGAACCGAACATTCAAGGCTTGATAAAAGAGTTCATCGACCTTTCGATTGCGACGGCGTTGTTGCAGAGCTTTCAGTATTGGAGCGGCATCTGCTTCTGGATTTACAATTTTGGAATGGAGTTGGGCATCAGAATCCTGCAAATTACGTCCGAGGGGCAAGCCGTTTTGAAATCGTCCTCCGGCACGGAGGCCTTGTTGACTTATGTCGAATCCGCTTTTACGCCCGTTCTGGACAAGATCGGCGTGATGATGAGCGATGTTTCGTGGACGAGCCTGAAACTCGCAATCGCTATTATTCCTGTCGCCGTCATTTATTTCCTGTTGCTTTGGCGGATATTCGCAAGCCTGTTCAACGTGTTTGTCCAGTTGTTCGCAATAACTTTGCTTGCGCCCGTTCTCTGCGCGTTTTACGCCTTGCCGCCGTTTCAAAGGGCAAGCTATACGGCGATAAGGATTCTCCTGACGAACAGCCTTCAAATCGTTCTGTCCTGCGGCACGATCGGCATAATCCTGACTTACCTGAACAGCCTCAATCTGTTCCAGGACAACAACGTTGCCGTAACGGTCGGCACGGTCGGATATATGCAAATGCTCTTTACCGGCGCACTCCTTTGGGGAGCCTACGGCATCATCATCGGCACGCCGTCCCAAATCCTGAACGTCGGGAACGTCAATGACGCAAATCCTGTTCTGACCTTTATCGGACATCTGCCGAACAAAGCGGTCAATTTTGCAAAAGGATATATTCCGTTCGGGAAAAAATAACTGGTTTTCCGCTTCTGCTTTTCGTATTCATAACAGCCGTTATAGGATTTTTGGCATTTTCTTGGGCATTTAATATTTCTGTTTATAAAAATAGGATGGAATTTATTTAATTTTCTTCAGAAATCCATCTGTAAAAGAAGAAGGATTTGAGAATTTTTTTTCTCCATGTATTGGAAAGCTTACACAAAGAATCTTTCCGTTGATTGTAATAATTACTCCCTCACCAAAAGTCGTGTGAATAACTTTATCTCCAACAGAAATCTCAATAAGAGAAGAAGATTGAGAAATCGTATGAACTGGATTAGATGCTGTTCTTGATGAGTGAATAACCTCCTTGTTTACAGTTCTGTTGCTGGTTTGATATTTAACAGTATTTTTTTTCATATACGGGATTCATATTTAATTTACTACCATAGCCATCTTGAAAAGATTGCCTGTATTCAAGAGGGACTGTTTTCATAATAGCCTCTATATCTTGATGCTTGGATTTTTGTTCGAAATTATGCTCCCTTATCAGAGTTGCAACATATTCATTACAATTAATTCTTGCATATACGTTTCCGCGTCCGGCAGTAAACTTAAAAAATGGAGGAAAATTTGTTTCTGGAACTAAGCAATGGATACGTCCCTCGCTTCCCCATGCACCCTGATCTTCGTTGTTTTCCCATCGAAGTTCTGCATTTCTTGAATCAGCTAAAAAACACAAAGCAAAGTAATATTCATAAAAGTTGTTAAAACAAACTTGTCTTTGAACCCCGTATGACAACTTTATCATAATATTTCCTCTTTATTATACTGAAGCATAGTGAACGTTGATTGCATTAACAACAGAAGCAAAATCCATATCTGCTATATCAAGAACAACATCATCATCAAAACCGATATTCAATACATACAACAAATTTGAAAAATCATAAATATGTTCGACGGTTGCACTGTTGAGATTTTCTTGGATTCTATCGGCTTTTGAAAGCAATAGCAGATGTTGATAGGCGTTATTTATTTCCAATGTTCTTCCGTTCGGATGAGCATATCCCAAATGCTGTGTAGGGGTTAGAGCGATAATATTCTCTAAATAGGAACAAATCTCTGGAAACTCTGTTTCCGGAAAAATGTGATGCATATGAATTGCCCTATCATTGATATGAATACCATCCAAATGCTCCGTTTTCCCATTTCTGGTCTGATCATTGAAGATTCGCAGAAAACGTTTTGCTTTTGCCGACTGATAATGATAGTAAGCATCATTAATTTCGGCAGAATGTTCAGCCGCATACTCTTTACGAGTAATGCCTTTTGGCTTATTCGCATAAATATCTCTGAAATTATTGCGGTTATACATCAGCATATCGTATGTGATAGGCTGTTCAGACATTCGGCCTTTCTCGGTTCCACAAGAACGATTATAGTATGCAAGAGGATTAAGGACTTTTATAAAGATTCTATTGCACTCTACTGCACCGTTAATTTTGGTATGTTGCATTATGAAGTCAGCATATCCTTGTTTCATATCAGCATAAGAGTCTTTGGTTTGTAAGCGGAAAAAATCCTCGAAAAGATGGTAAATACCACTATCTCGCAGAACACACTCAATGTAAGTTCTGAGAAAGAACAAAGCATTACGTTCGCGTAACGCGATATACTCTAGCACGCCAGCATTTGCAATGGCATAATAATTTCTAGAACCTCTTTTTTCTTTCCTTAACACGCCTGAATATGCAAGCATTTCCATAGGTTGCTGAAAGAACTTATCATATTCGTTTTTTGCGCTAATGTGCTCAACACCAGGCTTTCTGAAAATTGCTTCGACATTCTCAACTGTATAATCATAATGCCAAACATCAAGAGTAGTAAAAAACTCCTTTTTATGGGAAAAGCCAAAATTCATAATGCAGTCAGCAACAACCGTTACCACATCAGCGGCGCATTTCTGATCAATCCAACGACCATTGCCGCTAATTCTTAAATCATAGTTTTTTATATTCAAAAATGTCCGTATATCTTCTTGCGTTAGCATATAAGCTTACCTCCAAATCAGCATAAGATAATAGTTTTGCTGAAAACCAACCTCTTTACTTATAAGCAGGAGAAAACTTTTTCCCATCGTGTAGTGCTCCATAGAAAAATACAGAACAAGCATCAACATTTAGAGAACGGGTTTGATAGTTTCTCGCAATCTGATAGAATTGTCTATATTCGTTACTTGAAAAGTATAAGCATTGTTCTTTTGAAAGCTTTATTCCGTTCTTTGGAATCAGAATAGCGAGGGAGCCATTTACCAATAGACCTTTAGGTTTTTTCATTACTCTTGGTTTATAAGTCATATTGGGAGTGATATAGACATCACTACGTTCCAAATAATCGTATACAGACAAGCTTAATGCTGTTGATTTCTTAATGTAAGAATCATAACCATCAATGTTAATGATTTTAGCACCATCATCACTAATGTTTCTCGATTTCAAAACCCTAATTTCACCACTACAAGACGTATTGTTATTTGTAATCTGACGATCTCTAAAAACCGTAAAACAATCAAAGTCCATCTTTCGAAAAACAGAATCAAACAACTCATTTCTGTATATTATCCAGTAAGGTAGTTTCTCATCACAGATATATGATTGTTTCTGCAAAATATCGAAATTATGTGTAACAGATATAACTTTCGTTTTTTCAGGTTTTGCATAAGTATTGACGAACAAAGCTATCGTTTCTATCAAAACACCTGGAAAACCTTTTTCTCCAAAATCAATAATACACTCTATTCTTTTCTTGGAAAGATAGCTTCTTGACACAGCAAATTCAGGCGTGTTTAAAATGAATTTTGGGAAAACAATCGCTACATAATCAGCTATCTCTACAGCCTTATCTAAAAAGAAAGAACAGATATTAGTTGTTTCTTTATTTATAGCCGACTCAAGGTATTTTTTTAGTAATGAGGCATTGTTTTTCATTTTGAAAAATGGTGGATTACCGATGATGAAATCGTATCTTTCTTTAAATTTATGGAGTAGAAAATCGTCTACGATATAATTGATATGGCAAGAATCTGGAAGCCCGTTCTTTTTCAATAATGCTTTTGCAATTCTTAAACTGTTTGGATCAATGTCAACCAAGTCGATAATTAAATTTTTTCCCTCGAAACGCTTGAGAATAAGGGGGATAAAATTACCAACACCTGCCGATGGTTCCAATATCCGTATTTCGTCTTTCTCGATATCCGGAAGTGATTTAATTATTTCTGTAATTAGAGTCTTATTTGTGTAGAAAGCAGCGTTATCTGTTCGACTTGTATTCGACATTTCTGCGATTCTGCTTAATGCGGAGATGGAAAGATTCTTCGGGTTTGTCTCAATAAACGCAATTATCTCGTCTACACTTTGAAATCTATATTGGTTAACCATCCTGTTAATAGTAGCACTATTTATGGGGGTGGTATCTAATACAGAACGGATATTAGCCGCAATTTTTTGGAATATGATAGTCGGAACAGCCTCGCCCAATGACTGTCTAATTTTGATTTCTTCTCTTTTCAAGTATGCCCTTTTTTGTGATTCTGGCAATTCGTTCAGTTGTTCAAGAGATTCATCACTCCACTTGAATGAATCGGGGACGGTCATCATCCGCATAAGCTCCCGAATACTGAATACTCGATCATCTTCTGGATGAATGGTATTCTGACTTGCTAACTGATCATTTCTTGTGTGAACGCATGGACCAACTTTGTCCCAAATTTGTCTGCGGTATTTATCTCCATTCTTCCGTTGATTAAGAACGATTTTCCCATCAATAATTTGGTGCGGCCTTTTTTTCTCATCGGCATTGTCGAAAGCTGATTCACCTTCTTTCAGATCTGCAATCCACTCTCGCATATATTCTGGATACGCTCTGAAAGAATGGTAAATATCAAGCGGATCTATCTCAGAAAAATTTTTCAATCTTTTCATTGCCCCAATAACTTGGCGCAAAGTCTTTTCCGGTTTTGTATCAGGGTAGAGTTCAAACGGAGACACTTCGTCAGAAAACTCCTTGCTTACACCAATTACAACCGTTCTCGTTCTGCTTGAACAGGCCCCATAATTCTTGAAATTGATAATTCGATAGGCATAAGAATAGTCTGCACTAAGGTTATTTTTGATTGCTTCAGCTATAGGCTTGTCTAAACCATCAAGATCGGTACAAACCGTTTTCATAAAAGCCGGAACATTCTCAAATATAAAGAAATTTGGGTGAATCGCTTTAACAATCTTAATCGATTCTACAACAAGGGAGTTACGAATAATTTCTGTATCAGTTTTTTTGTGATTTGCTACAGACATACCCTGGCAGGGCGGAGTAGCAATCACAACATCCACTTTTTTGATTTTTTCTTTTGATTTCCAAAAATCAATTTCATCATATAATTGTTTTTTTGTCTCGTCTTTTGTAATATCTCCGCAAATATATCCCGTCGAATACTTGCACTTGCCGTTAGACTTTTGGATATCAAGGCGACGTTTAATTATTTCGTTGGTGGCAATGCACTCAAAACCCTCCATCTTGAATCCATAGCAACCTATACCAGCACTGCTAAACAAGCTAACATAAGTTTTCATCAGTATATCCTGAAACAGAGTTTAATCTTTCCATCGAACCATAGCATTCATTTTGGCTTTGAACAAAAAAATGATAACCTAAGGAATGTGTCTTTTCAATTCAAAAAATGACAGATTTAAAAGACTCTTGATAGATAGACGACTCGTTCAAAAATTGAAGACTCGTTTCTATCTTTTTCTCTCGGTTTCCTCCGTTCGTGAAGCTCACGAAGCTGCCGGATCGTTTTGTGCTTGCGCGGAATAACCATCTGCGTCAGCGAAAAATCCCTGTCTTGAAACCGCGTCGCCTGCATTTCCCAGCCGAACTCTTTGGCGACTTCGACCTGATGTTGGCGGAGCATGATCAGCTGCGGCTTTTTGAACTGCAATCGTTCCCGTCCGTTCGACAGGCAGAGCAAAACATGCCCGTGCGTCGCCGATTGGTGCGAGTGAACGGCGTACAAATATCGATAGCCCTTTTTCCCGAACGGATCCATGTATCGTCCCATAAATCGGTAGGCGTCCTGTTCCGACACATTCATTCGCTTCGGGAAAGACACGATCAGATGCACCATTTGATTGCCGTTTTTGCGATGCTGTTTGAAAGCGTAAGAAGCGATTTCATTGTCAAATTCCGAAACGGGAAGCGAGTCAAGACTTTCATTGCAAACAAGTGCGTCCCGCTCTAATCCTTCCGATTTTCGGGCAATATACAGCAAGGCGTTTTTCGCTTCTGCGGGCGTTTTAATGTATGAAGCCACTTTGACGACGGCTTCCGGCAACAGGCGGGCGCACGATTTTATGGATGCCGCTTTTTTGCATGGAGGCGTGTAATAAAGCGGAAATTTTTCCCGCTTCACATAAGTCCCGCGCAAATGCCGTTTCAGCAGATCGTATTCATTTTCCATAGTAGGTGCTCACTAATTTATGAATCGCCAGCCGCAAAAAGCGTATATCCATGCAGGCTTGCCGGATTTCCGGTAAAGCGTTCTGGTGGTCGGAGGAAACGTTCAGAGCCTTGACGGCTTGGTTCAAGTTCACGCCGATGCGGCGCGTCTGATCTTCAATAACGCAGAGCTTTTCAATTTCGGTTTGTCGGGGCAGTTCCATTTTAAAAAGCCCCGTTACGATGAACAGGCGCACCAGCTCGGAGGTGTTTCCCGAACGGGCTTCCAGCCTGTCCCAGATTTCTTGTTCTATTCTGAACGACTTGACAATACGCGCCATAAATGCCTCGCAGAGTTAAGCGTTCAAATGTGTGTGACGGGAGTATTATAGCCGAACGAAAATTTGAACGCAACGCCGCTTTTCGTCATACGAAAAGGCTATCCTGCCCAAAAACCTTCAACAATAAAATCAAGCAGTTGCAAATCAGCCGAAACACCTCTAAACCCGCCCGACCGCCCTTTGTTAGAGGTGTCGCGAACGGTGTCGCCGCGCGTGCGGCGACCGATTTTCAAAAAACGGACGCGGCTCTATTCAGAGCCGCATTCCTTTTGCTTGTAATAAATTTTCGGGGCAATTTCCTTTTCAAAATAAGCCTCGAACGCCTCGTTGAGCAGGTGCTTTTCCGTCGCAAAAAACACTTCCGCCAGCCAGCCGCTTTTTGCCAAAGTTTTTAATGCCGGCAAGTCTTCTTCCGGCACTTCTCCGCCGTGAATGAAGCTGAACAGAGAGGTGTCGAATTTCACGTCAGCGCGTTCTTCAAAGTCGGGCAGAAACTCCTCGATTAAGTCCCAGTACAACATCGGTCAGTCCTCCTTAATCGCTTCGGCGACGGCGCAAGGCGTGAAATACAAGTCCAGCTCTGCCAAATCCAAAAGTTCGTCAATCGAGATGTAGCCGCACTCGAACCCGTATCCGAAACTCGCCCAGCCGAAAGCCTGAATTTGTTTTTCGGACGCGTCTTTTTCGACGATGTAGGCATCATAAGAACCGACAAAATAGTGCAGTTGAGCCGTCGCGACTTTGCCTTGTCCGTCCGTTTCATACGGTTGCGGCATCGCTTTGACGCGTTCGGCTAGAGTCAGAATAATATCCGCGAACGTTTCGGCTTCTTCGGAAGTTGTCAGATTTTGAATGAGAATTTGCGCCTGTTTATGCGGCATAAACGGTTGAAGCGTTGTGTTTAATTCGGTTAAAGCTTGGTCGCCTTTGTCAGTCATTGTCTTGTTCCTTCTCTTAAAAAGCACTTGTTAAAGGGTTTTAGGCATCGCGCCTGAAACCCTTTCGAGGTGCTTCGTCGGAGAGAAGAAAGCGGCTTGTCATTATCCCAGCAAAAACGGAGGGGTATCACCCGTCTTGCAGCATCGCGAAAGTCGGGGACATCGTTTTTGTTCCAAAGGCTTGGGGATTGACAAGCAAGAAAAGCAAAAGTCGCCCGTTTTTATGGGCGCCCGAAACGGGGTTAAATCAAAGTTCGAGACTGTTTTGGTTCAGCAAAAATTCTTGCAATCCCATAACGACAATGCCGTCTTCCGTCCGCCAGAGTTTGATGTTGTCTTTGACAACAATGATTTTCTTGAAAGAGTCTTTAATCTTGACCAAAGACATCTTTTCCTGCGCCATTTTTTCATCGTCGGGAATGGCAAAAGCCGATTGAACGTAATACCGCCGGCTGCCTTTGTTGCAGACAAAATCGACTTCCCTGCGTTTTAAAACCTGCTTGCCTTGTTCGTCCTTGTCGTAGCAATCGACAATGCCGACGTCAACATTGTACCCGCGCACAAGCAATTCGTTATAGATGATGTTTTCCATAATATGATTTTCTTCCTGCTGGCGGAAATTCAGCCTTGCGTTGCGCAGTCCGACATCTTCAAAGTAGTATTTATAGGGAGAGGCGATATATTTCTTGCCCTTGATATCATAGCGTTCCGCCTTGTTGATCAAGAATGAATCCGTCAGATAATCCAGATACGCGCCGACGGTTTTATCCGTCACTTCCTTGTCTCCGGAATGGGCGAACACGGCGGCAAGTTTTCGCGGGTTTGTCAAAGAACCGATGGACGACGCTAAAACGTTGACAAGGGTGTTGAGCGTTTCTTTCGCCCGAACTTTATTGCGGTCGATAATGTCAGCCAGATAAACCGTTTGGAACAGGTTTGTCAGATATTGCGTTTTCAGCTCGTCGGTCGATCGCGTCAGTATTTGAGGCAAGCCGCCGTAAGTGAAATAGTCGTTCCAAGCGTCAGCCGCCGAACCTTTATATGCCGAAACATACTCGGCGAAACAAAGCGGGTGGACGCGAACTTCGTCCCCTCTGCCGCGGAACTCGGTTAAAATATCGGAAGACAGGAATTTGGAATTGCTGCCCGTGACGTAAATATCCAGATTCGGCAGACGGTTTAAGCTGTTCAAAACTTTCTCAAAATCTTTGACGAATTGGATTTCGTCAAGGAAAACGTAATACGTGTTTTCGTCTTTCAGCCGCTCTTTGATAAAAGCCGCCAAAGTTTTTGCATCCGTTAAATTTTCGGCTTCTTCATCGTCAAGCGCGATTTTGATGATTCTGTCTTTGCCGATGCCGCAGGAAAGCAGATAGTCGTAATACAAATTGAACAAAAGATAGGATTTCCCGCACCGACGAATGCCCGTAATGACTTTGATCGCTCCGTTTTCCTTGCGTTCAATCAGCCTGTTCAGATAGATGTCGCGTTTAATCGCTTGCATGGGAATGACTCCTATTACGCAAAAACACAGTTATCAATAAAAATTCGTATTAACAATATAGGCGCATTTGAATGCGGACGCAACACATATCCGTTCGGGCGCAACAATGTTGTGGAGAGGTTGGGCGAACGGATTTGGAAAATGAAGCGGCATCAAGCCGCTTCTCCGTTTGTTTCTTGAAACGTCAGCAGATAGTCGAAAGCCTTCTGCGCTTCGGAACACGCCTTGAAAATCGCGCGCTTGTCGTTTTTCAAAACTTTCAGCCAGCTTTGCAGATACGCCAGATTGTCCTTTAAAAACTGATAATCATAGCCCAAATACCCCGCGACAAAGCCCGCGCCGATGTCAGCAATCAGTTCTTCAAAAGCATAAGCTTCATTTCCGAACCGTCCTTTCATATCGCGGTTCAAGCGGTTTTTGTGTCCCATGGCGTGGACGGTTTCGTGCGCCAAAGTCGAAACAAAACCCGTTTCCGTCTTAAAATCGTTTCGCGCGGGCATCAGCACAACGTTCCGCCGGCTGTCGTACCCAGCCAGATTTGCGCCGTAAAAATAAGCGATGTCCGTATTGTCAAAAAATTTCATCACGTCCGCTTGAATGTCAAAATCGGCTCTTTCGTTTTCCGCCGAGAAACCTTCGACTTGCGAACCGTTGAACACGGCATAAGCGCGGGCGACAAAAGACTGGTTTTCGACTTCTTCAACGTCGCCCGTTTCGGTGTTTTCGACTTCGCATTTGTAGGAAAGCGGTTTCCAAAAAACAACGGTCGTTGACTTCTCGCCTTTTTTGACCTGACAGCCTTTTTCCTGCCATTGCTGGTAAGTTCCCCAAACAGACGACGTAAAACCGTTGACGGCGGCAGCAAAGTTCAAAATCAAGACGTTGATGCCGCGATAAGCTTTTTGCGTCGCGACGTTGCGGGCGAAAGACGTAAAGAACGGCTTTTCCCATTCGCCCGAAAAGTTTTCCAGCCGTTCAATAATGGTGTTTGCCACGGTTTCGATAAGGTCGCCTTTATTAGTCATTGTCTTGTTCCTTCTCTTAAAAAGCACTTGTTAAAGGGTTTTGGGCATCGCGCCTGAAACCCTTTCGAGGTGCTTCGTCGGAGAGAAGAAAGCGGCTTGTCATTATCCCAGCAAAAACGGAGGGGGCTCGCCCGTCTTGCAGCATCGCGAAAGTCGGGGACACCGTTTTTGTTCCAAAGGCTCGGGGATTGACAAGCAAGAAATTAAATCAACCTGTTCGACCGGAACGGTTGCCGTATCTCTTGTTGAAACTGAATTTCCGAATTTTCCCGTAAATTTCCATGCTGAGAAAGAGCGATGAATCTCAATATTCGGGCGATTCGTTCAAAATCGATTCCCTGTTTTCCCGAATTTCCCAATTGCCGCAATCTTCAAAAGAGGCGGTTGGAGATTAATTTTTTTTGAGGACAGTCCTTTTTTTTCGATTTTTTTGTTAGACAGTTGTTAGACACTTTTGATTTTCGGTGTTTTCAAACCGATGTTGAAAAACAAAAAAGCCCTTGAATTTCAAGGGCTTTTTATTGGTGATCCCGCCGCGATTCGAACGCGGGACCCACAGCTTAGAAGGCTGTTGCTCTATCCAGCTGAGCTACGGGACCACACATCTGACTGTTTATCCCGTTTGCGGGGTTATGGCAAGCTTTTTTTGTTCAGGTCGCGAAGCTTTTGACCAGACTGCCGACCAGCATGTACCACCCGTCGACGACGACGAAGAAAATCAGTTTGAACGGCATCGACAGCATGGACGGCGGCAGCATCATCATGCCCATGCTCATCAGCACGGACGCCACCACCATGTCGATGATCAGAAACGGCACGAAAATCAGAAATCCGATTTCGAACGCGCGGCGCAGTTCGCTGATCATAAACGCGGGAACCAGCGCCGTCAGCGGCGTGTCTTCGGGTTTTTCGACCTGCGTTTCCTTTGAAAAGTTCATAAACAGGCGCAAATCCTTTTCCCGCACGTTTTTCAGCATGAATTCCCTGAACGGCGCGACGGTGCGTTCAACGGCGGTCTTTGTTTCGATTTTTTCCTGTATCAGCGGGTACAGCCCGTTGTCCCACGCCCGTTCGAACGTCGGCGTCATGACGTATCCCGTCATAAACAGCGCCAAAGCGACCAAAATCATGTTGGACGGGGTTTGCGACGTGCCCAGCGCCTGCCGCGTGATCGACAGGACGACGGCGATGCGCGTGAACGACGTGACCATGATCAAAATGCTGGGGGCGACGGACAGCACCGTCAGCAGCAAAACCAGCTGGACGATTCTGGCGGTCGAAGACCCGCCCGTGTCGCCCAAATCGATATTGACACTTTGCGCGGCGGCGGGCAGAGCCGTCGCGCTTGACAGAAACAGCGCGGTCAGGATTTTTTTAAGCATCGATCAGGGTGTCCTTTTCGTTCGGTTCGAATCTCGCCGAATTATCTCCGTTTGCGGCGAAAGAATCAACCACCGCGTTGTTTTCCCCCGTCAACAGCAGGTATTCCCTGCCTTTGCACCGCGCCAGCACCAGCCGGTTTTTCGGATCGACGGGGCGGATTTCCAGCAGTTCGATTTCGGCTTTTTTTCTGACGGGGGCGACGCCCGCGATCAATCCCCCGCCGAACCGTTTGAACAGCCATGAAATCAAAAAGATAATTCCCAGAACGAAAATCAATCCTGCCAAAGCGGTTAAAAAAGACGGTTCGCGGTGCATGGTTCGACCTGTTTTCTTTCAGCGGATAAAGGATCCGTAGCGGCTTTCCATCGCCGCGCGGAATTGTTCCATTTGTTCGTTTAAACGCAGCATCAACGGTTTGAACGCGGCGCAACGGTCGTATCCCGCCTTTTGCGCCAAAGCGCAAATGGTCGCGATTTTGCCGTTCAGCGCCGAAATGCTGACCAGCCGTCCCGCGTTCATCAAATCGGTCGCCGCGGTCAACAGGGCGGAAGCTTTTTCCATTTCAAATCGAATGTCTTGCGTCATGGTTGCGCGCCCCCTCCCGCGGAAGCGTTCAGTTCGTAGATATAGGAAAGAATTTCGGCGACGGCGGCGAACGCTTCGGGCGGGATTTCCATGTCCAAATCGACCGCCGCCAGAATTTCCGCCAGATCGGCGTCCCGCCGGACTTTGACCCCCGCGGCGAACGCCAGATCCAAAATCCGTTCGGCGACGTGTCCGTATCCGCTGGCGGCGACCGTTGGCGTTTCCCCCGTTTCGGGATCAAACCGCAAAGCGACCGCGACGGTGCGTTTTTCCTGCGCCATATCCGACTCCGTTCCTTTCGAACCGAGTCTGACTCGACCGGCTTAAAAAAAATTTAACGGCGGCGGATTTGTATGCTATCCTGCAAAAAACAACACGATAAGGAAAATCGTTATGGATTCGGATTCCCGTCGAAACTTGTCCCGTTTGCTGAAACTGGCGGGGGAAAAGCCCGTCGTCGTCTTTACGGATTTGGACATGACGTCGTGCGTTGAAAAGAACGCCGCCTACGCCGCCGAAAACAAAGCCGAAACCGGCAGGGACGGGTGCTACATGCAGCCGGACGTCCGCCGCGCGCTGACGGCTTTGCCCGAAACGGGCGGGGCGTATTTCATCGTGACGGGGCGGCATTGGGCGGACGCGCGCGTGAACGACGCGACGGGGGAAAAGGTGCCGGACGGGGCTTTTCACGATTTGCTGGGCGGGGTGAAGGATTTTGAAAACGCCGACGTCGTCGCCGGACACGGGCGTTTGGTCGTCGAAAACGGGCAAACGCGGGTTTTGCGCCGCGCCGCGACGCCCGAAGACGCCCTGAAAGAACAGAAATTCGAACGCCACGTCGGGGAAAACGTGCTGGCGCTGAAACAAGAGATTTTTGAACGCTGTCCCGAAGCGCGCGGCAAAATCCTCGCCGAATACAAAAAGCATCTGAGCTATCTGAATCTGGCGGAGTTTATCAAGGAATCGCCCGCCAAAGGCAAAGAGCTGTTCGATTTCGTCGACGCCCGCATGAAACGTGTGATGAGCGGACTCAATCCCGACGGATCGAAAAACGAATCCGCGCCCGAAAACCCGAACGGCGCGCTGTTTTACACGGTCGAACCGACGGGGTCGATGGAAATCCGTTCCAGAAACCAAAGCAAGCGCAACGGGGTGGAACGGTCCGGATTTCTGGATCGGGCGTTTGAAAAGGGCGGTCCCGTTCTGGTGCTGGGCGACAGTCTGGCTAAAAACGGCACCGACCGCGACATGGTCGAAGCCGTGCGCGATTATTTCGAATCCAAAGGCGCGGCGGATCGCGTGTTCGTCGTTCATGTGACGAACGGCGACAAAAACCGCATTACGGACAAATCGGACAAGTGTTTTCCGACGATTTCCGTCAAAGATCCGGACGAACTGGGGCAAATTCTGAAAATGACGGTCGGGCAGACCCGCGCCCGCGCCGGAAAACAGGCGTCCGCCGTCGCGCGAACCGTTCTGTCCGCCCGCCGCGGCAGATAAGTTTTTTCCTTGTTTTTCCCGCCGCGGACGTGTAGGAATTTCTGAAACTTCCTTTCGTCCGAGGTGCCGCCATGTTCAAACTCGCCCGCTTTTTAGCGGATTACAAAAAAGAATGCGTCGTCGGTCCGCTGTTCAAGTTTTTGGAGGCGTGCTTCGAACTGTTCGTTCCTCTGGTCATGGCGGGCATCATTGACGTCGGCATTAAAAACGGCGACACCGCCTATATTTGCAAAATGGGCGGCGTGATGGTGGCGCTGGGACTGCTGGGACTGGCGTGTTCGCTGACAGCGCAGTATTTCGCCGCCAAGGCGTCCATGGGATTCGGCACGGCGTTGCGCGGCGCGCTGTTCCGCCACGTCGGCGGTCTGTCCTACGCCGAACTGGACGAAATCGGCGCGCCGTCTTTGATTACGCGGCTGACGGGTGACATCAATCAGGCGCAGTCGGGCGTGAATCTGGGCTTGCGGCTGTTTTTGCGCTCTCCGTTCATCGTCGTCGGCGCGATCGTCATGGCGTTTTTCGTCGATGCGAAGCTGGCGATGATTTTTCTGGTCGCCGCGCCGATGATCGGGGCGGTCATCTGGTTCGTCATGGCGAAATGCCTGCCGTATTACAAACGGATTCAAGCCTGCATGGACAAAGTGTCCCTGCTGGTGCGGGAAAATTTGACGGGCGTCCGCGTGATCCGCGCCTTTTCCAAACAGAGCGGGGAACGCGCGGCGTTTGAACAAACGTGCGAAACGCTGATGAACGAACAGGTGACGGCGGGAAAAATCGCGGCTTTGCTAAACCCCGCGACGTACGTCGTCGTCAATCTGGCGGTGATAGCGATCGTTCAGGGCGGCGGATTTAGGGTCGACGCGGGCGATTTGACGCAGGGCGAGGTGATCGCTTTGGTTAATTATATGTCGCAAATTCTGCTGGCGCTGGTCGCGTTGGCGAATTTGATCGTCGTGTTCACCAAAGCGTCCGCGTCCGCCGCGCGCATCAACGACGTGTTCGCGATTTTCCCGACGGTCACGGAAAGCGGAAAAACGGTGGAACCGTTGACCGGCGCGCCGCGCGTGCGGTTTGAAAACGTTTCGTTCGCCTATAAAAACGCCGAGGCGGAATCCTTGTCCGGCATCGACTTTGCCGTTCCGGCGGGGGCGACGGTCGGCGTCATCGGCGGCACGGGATCGGGCAAAACGACGCTGGTCAACCTGCTGTCCCGCTTTTACGACGCGACAAAGGGGCGGGTGCTGATCGACGGCGTCGACGTTCGGGATTATCCTTTCGCCGTTTTACGCCGCAAAATCGGCGTCGTTCCGCAGAAAGCCGTTTTGTTCAAAGGCACGATCCGCGACAATATGCGCTGGGCGAAAGCCGACGCGTCGGACGCGGAGATTTGGAACGCGCTGAAAACCGCGCAGGGCGAGGAATTTGTTTCGACCAAGCCCGAAAAGCTGGACACTTTGATCGCGCAGGGCGGGCGCAACCTGTCGGGCGGGCAGCGGCAGCGTTTGACGATCGCGCGGGCTTTGGTCGGTTCGCCCGACATTTTGATTTTGGACGACAGCGCGTCGGCTTTGGACTTCGCGACCGACGCGAAACTGCGCAAAGCGATTAAAAACGACATCAACGGGGCGACGGTGTTCCTTGTGTCCCAACGCGTTTCGACGGTGCGCGGCGCGGATTTCATCGTCGTTCTGGACGACGGAAAGGCGGTCGGGATCGGAACGCACGACGATTTGTTTGAAAACTGCCCCGTTTACCGCGAAATCTGCCTGTCGCAACTGGAAAAAGAGGAGGCGGCGTAATGCAACAAAGTCTGCTGAAACGTTTGCTGTCCTTTACGCGCCCGTACTTGTCCTATTTGGCTTTGGCGCTGTTTTTCGCGGTCGTCGGCGTGTCGATGACGTTGTACGCCCCCGTGCTGACGGGGCGCGCGATCGACTTGGTCGCCGGCAAAGGCGCGGTCGATTTTCAGGCGCTGAAAGCCGTTTTGGAAATGCTGGCGGTCGTTGTCGCGATCGCCGCCGCGTCGCAATGGCTGATGGGGCTTTGCACGAACAAAATCACCTATCTGACCGTGCGCGACATTCGCGTCAAGGCGTTCGACCGATTGCAAAAAGTCCCCTTGCGCTTTATCGACACGATGCCGCACGGCGACATCCTCAGCCGCGTGGCGGTGGATGCGGAACAGGTCGCGGACGGGCTGTTGATGGGATTTACGCAACTGTTCACGGGCGTTGTCACGATTTTCGGCACGATTGGATTCATGGCGGTCATCAACGTTAAAATCACGCTGCTGGTCGTGTTCGTCACGCCGTTATCGCTGTTTGTCGCGAACTTTATCGCCAAACGCACTTTTAAATTCTTCAAAGTACAGTCGGAAACGCGCGGCGAAATGACCGCGCTGATCAACGAAACGGTGGGCAATTTGAAATTGGTCAAAGCGTTCGGCTATGAATCCCGTTCGCGCGAAAAGTTTGACGAAATCAACGCCCGTTTGCGGGATTGCGGGGTCAGGGCGTTGTTCTTTTCCTCTATCACCAACCCCTGCACGCGCTTTGTCAACGGCGTCGTTTATACGCTGGTCGGCATTGTCGGCGCGCTGAGCGCGGTCGCCGGCGCGCTGACCGTCGGGCAGCTGTCGTGCTTTTTAAGCTACGCGAACCAGTACACCAAGCCGTTCAACGAAATTTCGGGCGTGATCGCCGAATTGCAAAGCGCGCTGGCGTCCGCGAAACGGCTGTTCGAGATCATCGACGCGACGCCGGAAACGCCGGACGCCCCCGACGCGAAAATTTTGGGACGCGCGGACGGCACGGTCGATTTGGAACACGTTTATTTTTCTTACGTTCCGGAAATCAAGCTGATCGAAGACCTGTCCCTGAACGTCGAAGCGGGGCGGAAAATCGCCATTGTCGGAAAAACGGGGTGCGGCAAAACGACGCTGATCAACCTGTTGATGCGGTTTTACGACGTCGATTCGGGCAGTATTTCCGTTTCCGAAACCAACGTTGAAGAAATGACGCGCGACAGTCTGCGCGCCCAGTTCGGCATGGTGTTGCAAGAAACGTGGCTGAAATCGGGAACGGTGCGGGAAAACATCGCCTACGGCAAGCCGGACGCGTCCGATTACGAAATCGTTTCCGCCGCGGTCGCCGCGCACGCCGACGGGTTTATCAAACGTCTGCCCGACGGGTACGACACCGTGATCGGCGAAGACGGCGGCAGTTTGTCGCAAGGGCAGAAACAGCTGCTGTGCATCGCGCGCGCTATGCTGTCCCTGCCGTCCATGCTGATTTTGGACGAAGCGACAAGTTCGATCGACACGCGCACGGAAATTTACGTTCAGAAAGCCTTTGACGAAATGATGAAAGGGCGGACAAGCTTTGTCGTCGCGCACAGGCTTTCGACGATTCGCCGCGCCGATTTGATTCTGGTCATGGATTCGGGACGCGTCGTCGAACGCGGAACGCATGCGGAATTGTTGGAAAAAGGCGGATTTTACGCGAATTTGTACAACAGCCAGTTCAATGTCTGAAAAAATCGGCGAAAACCGGATTTTCCCTTGAATTAAAAGGAAAAAAAGAATACTTTGCGCCCGAAAAGTATTCACCAGTATCGGACAAAACGCCATGCAGTTCATTTCCCGCGAAAAATGGTACCGGTTCAGCCGGAACCTGCCGCTTTATTTTCAGGGCTTCGTGCCTAAATTCTTCCGCGTGTTCAAGGAAAACTACACGTTTTCGGAACTGCGCCGCGACATTACCGCGGGCGTGACGGTCGCGATCGTCGCTTTGCCGCTGTCCATGGCGCTGGCGATCGCGTCGGGAACGACGCCCGACCGCGGGCTGTTCACCGCGATCGTCGCGGGTTTCCTGATTTCCCTGCTGGGCGGCAGCCGTTTTCAGATCGGCGGTCCGACGGGCGCGTTCGTCGTCGTGATTTACAACATCATCGCGACCTATGGCTACAACGGGTTGGCGCTGGCGACGATCATGGCGGGGCTGATGCTGATTCTGGCGGGATTTTTCCGTTTGGGCGCGCTGATCAAATACATTCCCTATCCCGTCGTGACGGGGTTCACCGCGGGCATCGCCGTCATCATCTTTTCCAGCCAGATCAAAGACTTGTTCGGACTGCAAATCGACAGCGTTCCCGCCGAAATCATCGAAAAGTGGCAGGCGTTTTTCGCCTATAAGCACACGTTCGACCCCGCTTCGACCGCCATCGCGCTGTCCACGCTGGCGGTGATGCTTTTGTTGCGCAAATTCGCGCCGCGTCTGCCGAATTTTCTGATCGGCGTCGTCGTCGGCGCTGTCGCCGTGTATGCTTTGCACCTGCCGGTGGACACGATCGGATCGAAATTCGGCGGCATTCCCGACAGCCTGCCCACGCCGTCGTTCCCGACGTTTTCGTGGGAAGAGCTGGCTCTGCTGTTCCCCAGCGCGTTCACGATCGCCTTTCTGGCGGGGATCGAATCGCTGCTGTCCGCCGTCGTCGCCGACGGCATGACGGGCGACCGCCATTTGTCGAACTGCGAACTGGTCGCCGAAGGAACGGCGAACGTCGCTTCGGTTCTGTTCGGTGGCATTCCCGCGACGGGCGCGATCGCCCGAACGGCGACGAACATTCGCGCGGGGGCTTATTCCCCCGTGTCGGGCATGATTCACGCCGTCGCCCTGCTGTTGTTCATGGTGTTTCTCGCTCCGCTGGCGTCGTTCGTTCCTTTGGCGGGGCTGGCGGCGGTTTTGGTGATCGTCGCGTGGAACATGAGCGGCTTTGACAAGATCCGCCTGCTGATGTCGGCGCAAATGGGCGACCGGCTGACGATGATCGTCACGTTTCTGCTGACCGTTTTCGTCGATTTGAACACCGCGATCGAAGTTGGCGTCGTGATGGCGAGCCTGATCTTCATGCACCGCATGTCCGTCAATTTCGCGGTTGAAAGCGATTTGCGGCTGACCGACGAACACAAGCACGAAATGCTGTCTTCGACCGATTTCGTCGGCAACCTGCCCGACGGCGTCGTCGCTTTCCGCATCAGCGGTCCGCTGTTCTTCGGGGCGGCGTCGCGGCTGACGGAGTTTTTCGACACCCTGCCCAATCCGCCGAAGATCATCATTCTGCGCATGGGGTCCGTGCCGATGATGGACGCGACCGCGGTCAACATTCTGGTCGATTTCATCAAGCAATGCCGCGAACGCAAAACGAAAATCGTCGTCAGCAACGCCAAAGACCAGCCGCGCAAAGTTTTGAAAATGGAAATCATCAAACGGCGGCTGAACACGACGGTCGCTTGGGCGGCGCGGTTCCGGCAGGCTTTGTCCCTGTCCGAACGCCTGATCGAGGACGAGGAAAGCAAAAAGGCGTAAAAGCGCATTCTCCCGCCGGACGGACAAGTCGGCGGGATTTTGTTTAAGGGTTGCTCTTTCACGGCGACGTTTTATAATGAACCCGCGAGAGGAGAGGGATTTTGTTCGGACGCTTGGTCGTTTTTTTTGCCGGCTTTATCTGCGTGTTCGCAACATGCGCTTGACTGCGATTTAACGGATCGCGGGCTGGAAGACATTCCCGAAATCACCGTCAAACGCCCCGATTTCAAACTTGTCGTTATGGCTGTGGGATCGAGCCGACCCCAAAACAGAAGCCGCCAAAGTCCTTTACGCGGGCGACTGCAATCACGGCGGGGCGACAATCGTCGAAGCGGTCGCTTCGGGCAAAAACGCGGCAAACGAACTGCACGCGTTCTTGACGGGTGAAATGCAGGAAACCGTCTGCCCCGTCAGCAAGATTGTAACTTATAAAACCAAATCTTGCACGATTATTGAAGGCGTTTAGCGCAAAGGCGGAGAAAACTCCCCGCCTTTGATATCATTTCAAAGCATTTTTGAAAAACCGTTCCAGCTTGTCGAACGGTATCAAATCGATCCTGTCGTACAAATCGACATGCCCCGCGTTCGGCACAACGACCAGCTCTTTGGGTTCCGCCGCTTTGGCGTAAGCGTCTTGACTGAATTCAATCGAATGAGCGTTTTCCCCCGCGATAAACATCATCGGACGCGGCGAAATCGTTTCAATGTCGTTGAACGGATAAAAGTTCATAAACTTCGTGTTTGACGCCAAAGTCGGATGCGTCGTCGTCAAATCCGTCGCCCCTTTCGGAGTGAATTCGCCGCGTTTTGTACGGTAAAAGCCGTAAAATTCACGTTCGACGGGGGACGATTTGTCCGTCAATTCATGCACCGTCCCGCCTGTATATGCTGTCTTTGCGCCTTTGAATTCGGCTTCGCGCCGTTTGATTGACTCCGCAATGATTTCTTTGCGCTGTTCAAGGGATACGCCTTTGCGCAGCCCGTTGCGGGACGCTGCCCCCATGTCGTACATGCTGACCGTGGCGACCGCTTTCAGCCGCGGGTCGATTTTGGCTTCGCTGACGGCGAAACTGCCCGACCCGCAAATGCCGATAACGCCGATTTTGTCAGCATCGACATCGTTTCTGGTTGACAAATAGTCCGCCGCCGCACTGAACGCGTCCGCATAGATTTCGGGCGACACGTTGTTGCGCGGCAATCCGCCGCTTTCGCCCCAAAACGGCAAATCAACCGCCAAAGTCACAAAACCTTTTTCCGCCATTTTTTGCGCATACAGCTGAGCGGACTGTTCCTTGACCGCGCCCATCGGATGCCCGACAATCAAAGCGGGCAGTTTCGCGGTTTGATTTTTGGGCGCGTACAACCGTCCCGCAACGGTCATATCATACATATTTTTGAATTCGACCTTTTCCGATTTTAAAACGGCGCTTTGGTAAAAATTGTTCGCTCCGTTCGGAATATCCGTGTTTTGGGCGGAAACAGGCGCGGCAAACAACGCGGTCAGTAACAAAGGAAAAATCTTTTTCTTGCACAGCTTCATTTGAAACCTCCTTCTTTGTTTCATTCTGATTTTTATGGTAAGGATGTTTTTTTGAAATAGCAAATACTTATACTGTATGCTATGTTATACCTAAAAAGCATAATAAGGGGAACTCTATGGAATTTCGTGTTTTACGGTATTTTCTGGCAATCGCTCGCGAAGGCGGTTATACCAAAGCGGCGCAAAGTTTGAATGTAACCCAGCCGACTTTGTCGCGGCAAATCAAAGATCTTGAAGCCGAATTGGGGCAGCCGCTGTTTGTCCGTTCGGCGCACGCCGTAACGCTGACGGCGGCGGGATATGTCCTGCGCAAGCGCGCCGAGGAAATTTTGGATATGGTTGGCAAAACCAAAGCCGACTTTTCAAGCGCCGACGACGTTGCGGGGGATGTATACATCGGCGGCGGCGAAACGCAGGGCATGCGGTTGATTGCCGCCGTCATCGCCGATTTGCGCCGCGATTTTCCCGACATTCGTTTTCATCTGCACAGCGGCAACGCCGAAGACATAACCGAAAGACTGGACAAAGGATTGTTAGATTTTGGCGTTCTGATTCAGCCGACGGATTTGTCAAAATACGCTTCGTTGTCCTTGCCCGTCAAAGATATTTGGGGCGTGCTGATAAACAAAAGTCATCCCTTGGCGCGAAAGAAACACGTTTCTCCCTCCGATTTGACCGAAATACCTCTGCTGTGTTCGAAACAGTTGCTTCAAAAGCGTGAAGCAGACGGCTTTTTCAAAAGCTTGTTCGGCACGGATTTTGAAAAAACAAACATTGTCGCCACTTATAACCTGTTGTTCAACGCCGCTTTGATGGCAGAGCGGAATGTCGGCTGCGTTCTCTGTTTGGGAGGACTGGTTGATACAATGGCGGTTGAAAATATTGCATTCCGCCCTTTGTCCCCGACGGTTGAATCGGGGTTGGATATTGTGTGGAAGAAAGGGCAAATCTTTTCCCCCGCAGCCGTGCTGTTTTTGAACCGCTTGCGGGAAACCGCCTCGTTTCAGCAAACGATTCGCGCTTGAACATCAGCAGTTCCGCCAGATTGTCCGGCAACGACGTTCAGCATTTGACAGTGCGGCGACGGGATACGTCCGTCCATTCGAATATTTGCGGTCAATCGGATTATAGCAGATGTTTATTTTGTATCTTATGTCGTACAAGAATGCGGGCGGAAAGGATTAAAATCACGTCAATAATCCACGTGGTCGAAATACAATCCGGCGGCGTCGGCGGTGGGGCCGCCCGCTTTTCTGTCTTTGGCGTTCAAGGCGTTGACGACATCTTGTTTTGTCCATAACCCTTCGCCGACCAGCTTCAGCGTGCCGACGATGTTGCGCACCTGATGATGCAGGAACGACCGCGCCGAAAAATAGAAAAACACGAAATCCCCGTACCGTTCGATTCTGATTTCGTCCAGCGTTTTGACCGGCGATTTCGCTTGGCACGCGGCGGCGCGGAAAGTCGTGAAGTCGTGTCTGCCGATCAAAATCCGCGCCGCGTCCGCCATTTTCGATTCGTCCAGCGGGCGCTGAACCCACCACACGCGGTTTTCGTACAGGGCGGGGCGGGAACGCCGGTTCAGGATTTTATAGACGTAGTGCCGTTTTTGCGCGCTGAAACGGGCGTGAAAGTCGTCGGGGACGATTTCGGCGTCCAAAACGGAAACGGGTTGCGGGCGCAGGTGGGCGTTGAACGCTTGGCTCACGCGGAACGGATCGACGTTCTTTTCCGTGTCGAAATGCGCGACCTGTCCCGTCGCGTGAACGCCCGCGTCCGTGCGTCCCGCGCCCGTGACGACGACGTTTTCGTTCAGAAAGGCGAAAGCGGCTTTTTGCAGTTCTTCCTGAATCGACGGGGCGTCCTTTTGCTGTTGCCAGCCCGCGTAGTCCGTGCCGTCGTATTCGACGGTGATTTTATATCTGGGCATTCAGAACAGCCCCCTCGGGCAAATCGAAACCGCGCAGGAAATCGGCGGCGGGCAACGCTTTTTTACCGTCGCGGCGCAGGATGTTCAGCTTTAACCCGCCCGTTTTACAAGCGACGGTCAGGTTCGCGCACACCGTTCCGGCGGGGACGGAGGCGTCCAGTTCGACCGGATCGGCGTCCAGAACGGAAATCCGTTCGCCGTTGTAAAAGAACCACGCGCCGGGGTGCGGCAGCAGTCCGCGGATTTTGCAATCCAGTTCGCGCGCGGGAACGTTAAAGGAAATCAAGCCTTCCTCTTTCGCGACCTTGGCGGCGTGCGTGACGCCGTCCGCGGGCTGTTTGACCGGCGGCAGTTTGCCTTGTTCCAACAAATCCAGCCCTTCCAGCAGAGCTTCGCCGCCCAGCGCCGCCAGCTTGTCAAAGACGGTTCCCGACGTGTCTTTCGATCCGATCGGCAGTTTTTTGACCAGCAGCATGTCGCCCGTGTCCATGCCGGCGTCCATCTGCATCAGCGTGACGCCCGTTTCGGCGTCCCCCGCCATGATCGCGCGCTGAATCGGGGCGGCGCCGCGCCAGCGCGGCAGCAGCGACCCGTGAATGTTCACGCAGCCGCGTTTAAACGCGTTCAGGCAGGCTTTCGGCAGCAAAAGTCCGTAAGCCGCCACGACCGCGATGTCGGCGTCCAGCGCGGCGAACGCGTCCTTTTCCTCTTGCGGTTTGAACGACGGAGGACAGCGCACGGGAATGCCGTGTTCCTCGGCGTACAGCTGGACGGGCGACGGCGTCAATTTGTGTCCGCGTCCGCTGGGGCGCGGCGGCTGGGTGTAGACGCAGACGACGTCGTGTTTCGAACGCAGGGCTTTCAGCGCTTCCAGCGCGAAATCGGGGGTTCCCATAAAAACGGCTTTCATAACGGCTCCTCGGTTGGTAAAGCGGGTTTGACAGTTATACCCGACAATTCGTTGATGATAAAGGACGTTTCCGACGTCGTCGTTTTTTTCAGCGTCGAAAGCGTCTTCGCGGCTTTCGCCGCCGGCGTTTTCAAATACGGTTCGGACAGCCAGTAAAACATCGGGACTTCGATCATGTCGGGAACGGTCGAAAAGCGTTCGAACGGATTTTCCGGAATCGTCCCGTGGTCCGAAAAATACAACAGCGCCGCGTTTTGGTTCGACGCTTCCGTCCGTTTCAGAATTTCCGCCAGAATCAGGTTCGTGTAGCGGATCGACGCCGCGTACTGGTCGACGATAAAGCTTTCCGTCGCGTCCGGATACCGACCGGTGTAGGGGAAATGCGATCCGAACAGGTGGACGAAGATCAGCTTTTTGCCGGCGGGATCGTTCAGCGCGGCGGAAAACGGATCCAGCAGGACGTCGTCGTAACGCGAGCTTGTCCATTCGAACGATTGGTCCGTCTGCGTAAAGTTGAAATACCGCAGAACGTCGAAATCGCGCACCGTCGCGTAAATCAGATTGTCGTGTTTGCCGCTTTTGAAATGGTTGGACAGCCAGAACGTTTTAAACCCCGCGCGTTTATAGGCGGCGATCAGATTGACGTTTTCCGGCATCAGCATGTCTTTGACGATGTAGGCGGTCGAAACGTGTTTCGCCGTCGCGTCGGGGACGAAAACGGGCTTGTTTTTCAAAAAAGCGGTTTTTTGTTCGAAATCGGCGATGTTGTCGTTGAATACGCGGCGGTTCGCCGATTCTCCGACGACGACGACGATCGTCCGTTTTATTTCGGGGGACAGGACGTCGACGGTTCCCGTCCGTTCGTTTTTCAGCGCGGCGGCGATTTGCGCTTTCAATCCCGCGTACAGGCGGCAGGATTTGACCGCGCGGGAAAACAGGGAATCCGACCATTGCGTATAACAGCACAAAACGGCGAAAAGAACGGTCGGCGCGCCGTAAAGCGGGACGTCGCCCTTTCGGCGGTCGAACGGCTTGACGGATTTGACGCAGAGGACGAACAGCGCCCAGTAAAGCGCGACCGCCGCCCAAATCCAAACGGGAACGATTTTCAGAAAATCGCGGGTGTGCGGGGCGGTCGCGTCGAAAACCGTGACGAAAACGCTTTCGTTCGGCAGGCTTTTCGTCAGGGCGAAAGAAAGCAAATAGCAAAACGCCGCGAACCAGAAAACGAACGCGCAGACGGAAACGGCGGGCTTGAAGACGGGCAGGAACAGCCGCGAAAAGTAATAGCCGAATCCGGCGCACAGGACGACCGCGGTCGCGTAATAGCGCAAAACGAACCAAAGCGGCAGAGACCCGTCGTTCAGCGCGTCGGTTCCGGCTTTCAGACCGACGACGGTCGAAACGGGAATCAGGTAAAGCGCCGCCAGCCGCGAAACGCGGTCTATTCGTTGTCCTGTTTCCAACGGCGTTCCTTTTCGACGCGGCGGACGATCATGTCGCGTTTGACTTTGGACAAATGGTCAATGAACAGCTTGCCGTCCAGATGTTCCAGTTCGTGCTGAATGCAGATCGCCAGCAGTCCGTCGGCGCGCACGGTTCGCCGTTCGCCGTTTTCGTCCGTGTATTCGGCGGTCACGGTTTCATAGCGTTCGACCGGCGCGTACTGTTCGGGGACGGACAGGCAGCCTTCGTCGTGCATGACGGTCGCGTCGCCGTGCGCGGTGATGACGGGGTTGATCATTTTGTAGGGGCGTTTCGGTTCGTCGTCGCGCGTCACGTCGATGACGACCATGCGTTTCAAAATTCCCACCTGCGGCGCGGCGAGCCCGACCCCCGGCGCGTCGTACATGGTTTCCAGCATGTCGTCCAGCGTTTTGCGCAGGGCGTCGTCGATTTTTTCGACTTTCGCGCTTTTCTTTTTCAACAGCGGGTCGGGGACTTCCAGAATTTTCAGTAAAGCCATGGCGTTTTCCTTTGTTTTTCCCCATTTAATACGGTTTTTGACGCGTCAGGTCAACAGTCGGGTTAAATATTTTATTCTAGTGTGCGAAAAAAGGTGTTTCTTTGGCGATTTTGCGCTATAACTCACCTTCAAAGGATTTAATTTTTTTAACACAGGATACAACGACCATGATGACAACCGGCGAAATTCGGCGCACTTTTCTGGATTATTTCCGCAAAAACGATCACGAAATCGTGCCGTCCAGTTCCTTGGTGCCGCATAACGACCCGACTTTGATGTTCACCAATTCGGGAATGGTGCAGTTTAAAAACATTTTTACGGGCATGGAAAAACGCCCCTACGTCCGCGCCGCGTCCGACCAGAAATGCGTCCGCGCCGGCGGCAAGCACAACGATCTGGACAACGTCGGGTACACCGTGCGCCACCACACGTTTTTTGAAATGCTGGGGAACTGGAGCTTCGGCGACTATTTCAAGGAAAAAGCCATTTACTACGCGTGGAATCTGGTGACGCGGGAATTCGGTCTGCCGCGGGAAAAACTGACGGCGACCGTCTATCACACCGACGACGAAGCCTACAACCTGTGGAAAAAAATCGCCGGTCTGCCCGACGAACGGATCATTCGCATTCCGACAAAGGACAACTTCTGGTCGATGGGCGACACGGGACCGTGCGGACCGTGTTCCGAAATCTTTTACGACCACGGCGAGCATATTCAGGGCGGTCCTCCGGGATCTCCGGACGAAGACGGCGACCGTTTCGTCGAAATCTGGAATCTGGTGTTCATGCAGAACGAACAGCTGGCGGACGGTCGGCTGATCGATCTGCCGCACCGGTGCATCGACACGGGCATGGGGCTGGAACGCATGGGCGCGGTGATGCTGGGCACCAACGACAACTATGAAACCGAAATCCTGAAAGGCTTGATTCTGGCGGCGGCGGGAACGGCGGGCGTCGAGCCCTACGGCGAATTCAAAACGTCGCTGCGCATCATCGCCGACCATTTGCGTTCGTCCTGCTTCCTGATCGCGGACGGCGTCCTGCCGTCGAACGAGGGGCGCGGATACGTCCTGCGCCGCATTATGCGCCGCGCGATGCGCCACGCGCACATGATGGGCTGTCAGGAACCGCTGATGTGGCGGCTGGTGCCGGCTTTGGTGCGGCTGATGGGCGACGTGTTCCCCGAATTGGTGCGCGCGCAGGCTTTGATCACCGAAACCCTGCGGCTGGAGGAAACGCGGTTCAAGGAAACGCTGGGACGCGGTTTGAAACTGTTGGACATGGAATCCGCAAAACTGGCGGACGGCGGCGTTTTGTCGGGTGATGTCGCGTTCAGACTGTACGACACCTACGGTTTCCCGCTGGATCTGACGCAAGACGTTTTGCGCGGCAAGCATATGAGCGTCGACACGCGGGGATTCGAAGCCGCCATGGAACGCCAGAAAGCCGAAGCGCGCAAAGCTTGGGCGGGATCGGGCGAAGCCGCGACGGACGCCGTTTGGTTCGAAACAAAGGAAAAGGTCGGCGGCACGGAATTTCTGGGCTATGAAACCTTGCAGGCGGAAGGGCAGATCGTCGCTTTGGTCGTCGACGGCAAAGAAGTCGATTCCGTGAAAGAGGGACAGAAAGCCGCCGTCATCACGAACCAGACGCCGTTTTACGGCGAATCCGGCGGGCAGGTCGGCGACACGGGGACGATCGCGGTCGCGGATTCCGTTCTGTTCGACGTGACCGACACGCAGAAAAAAGTCGGCGATCTGTTCATTCATTTCGGCGTTTTGAAAAAAGGCGATCTGAAAAAGGGCTTAGACGTTTTGATGACGGTTGACGCCGAACGCCGCGCGGCGACGGCGCGCCACCATTCCGTGACTCACCTGCTGCAGGCGGCTTTGCGCAAGATTTTGGGCGACCATGTGACGCAAAAAGGGTCTTCGGTGCGCCCCGACGGCATGCGTTTCGACTTTTCGCAGCCCCGTCCGATCACGTTTGACGAACTGCGCGCCGTCGAAAACGAAGTCAACCGCAACATTTTGAAAAACCTTGAGGTCGCGACCCGCATCACCACGCCCGACGCGGCGGTGAAAGAGGGCGCGATGGCTTTGTTCGGCGAAAAATACGGCGACGAAGTCCGCGTCGTGTCCATGGGATCGGGCGCGGACAAGGTGTCCGTCGAACTGTGCGGCGGAACGCACGTCAAACGCACGGGCGACATCGGTTCTTTCCGCATTTTGTCCGAAGCCGCTTTGGCGGCGGGCGTCCGCCGCATCGAAGCCGTGACGGGCATGCCTGCCCTGGCTTACGCGCAAAGCCGCGACGATCTGCTGGCGAAAACGGCGGAAAGCCTGAAGGCTCCCGTCGCCGACATTCCCGCCCGCGTTCAGGCGCTGATCGACGAACGCAAAAAGCTGGAACGCGAACTGTCCGATTTGCGCAAAAAGCTGGCGGCGGGCGGAACGTCCGGCGACAACGGCGCGAAGAAAATCAACGGCGTGTCCTTTGTCGGTCGCGTGCTCAGCGGCATTCCCGCCAAAGAACTGAAAGGCATGGCGGACGAAATCAAAAAACAGATCGGTTCCGGCGTCGTCGCTCTGGTCTGCACGGACAACGGCAAAGTGTCGATCGTCGTCGGCGTGACGAACGATCTGACCGCCAAAATCAACGCGGTCGATCTGGTTCGTCTGGGCGCGGCGGCGGCGGACGGAAAGGGCGGCGGCGGTCGTCCCGACATGGCGCAGGCGGGCGGTTCGGACGTTTCCAAAACCGCGGAAGTCCTGTCCGTCATTGAAAAGGCGCTGGGGGCATGAGCTTGACCCCCGAACGGGCGGGCGCCGTTCTGACCGTCGATTTGAAAAGGATCGTCGAAAACCGGCGCGCGGCGCAAGCCCGCGTCGGCGCTCGAACCCGCGTCGCGGCGGTGCTGAAGACCGACGCCTACGGACTGGGGGCGGAAAGAATCGCCCGCGCCCTGTATGACGCGGGGTGCCGCGACTTTTTTACCGCCTACGGGTTCGAGGGCGCGGCGTTGCGGGCAGTTTTGCCGCGCGACGCGAAGATTTACGCCCTGCACGGCGTCCTGCCGGATACGGAGTCTGATTTCGCGGAAAACGATTTGATTCCGGTTTTAAGCACGCTTGATCAAATCCGCCGCTGGGACGCTTTCGCCCGACGGAAAAACGCCGTTTTGCCCGCCGCGGTTCACGTCGACACGGGCATGACCCGTCTGGGACTGACGGAGGCGGACGCGGACGTCTTGTGCGCGAACGCGCCGGAAAATTTAAAGATCGGTCTGGTGATCAGTCATTTGGCGTGCGCCGACGATCCCGAAAATCCGAAAAGCGAAGACCAGCTGAGCCGTTTTGACGCGCTGTGCGCCAAATTGCGCGCGGCGCTGCCCGAACCGTTCGAACAAAGCCTGTCCGCGACCGACGGGGCTAATCTGCCCGACGCGCGGTTTTACAAGGACGTCGTCCGTTTGGGGCACGATTTATATAACGGCGCGGTTTCCCTGCGCGCTAAAATCCTGCAAATTCAGGACGCGGCGGCGGGACAAACCGTCGGATACGGCGCGACGCGGACGTTTGACAAACCCGCGAAAATCGCGACGCTGGCGATCGGGTACGGCGACGGTTATCCCCGGTCTTTGGCGAACAGGGGATTCGTATGGATCGCCGGAACAAAAGCACTGGTCGTCGGGCGGATTTCAATGGATTTGACGACCGTTGACGTGACGGACGTTCCCGCCGCGGATTTGGCAAAAGCGGAAACGGCGGAAATTTACGGCGAACATTGCCCGTTGAAAGAAATTGCAAAAATCGCGGGAACGATAGATTATGAACTGCTGACGAACCTCGGCGGTCGTTTTTACCGCGCCTATACGGATTGAAAGGCAGAACGATGAACATATTCGCCCCTATCGGCAGGGTTTTTCTGGACTTTTTGCGCTCCGCCGGACGGCTGACGCTGTTTTCGGCGAAATCGCTGTCCTGCTGTTTCCGTCCGCCGTTTTATTTCCGCACGCTGTTTTCGCAAATGGTGGAAATCGGGTTTTATTCCCTGCCCGTCGTCGCGCTGACGACGATGTTTTCGGGGCTGGTCATCGCTTTGCAAAGCTATTCGGGATTGTCCACCCTGTCGTCGGAGGGGGTCGTCGCTTCGGTCGTTGAACTGACGGTGACGCGCGAGCTGGGACCCGTTCTGGCGGCGCTGATGGTCGCGGGGCGCGTCGGGGCGGCGATGGCGGCTGAACTGGGAACGATGCGCGTGACGGAACAGATCGACGCGCTGACGACGCTGTCGACCAATCCGTTCAAATATCTGGTCGTGCCGCGCGTCGTCGCGGGAATGCTGATGTTGCCCGTTCTGGTGCTGATCGGCGACGTGATCGGGATTTACGGCGGGTATCTGATCTGCGTGTACAAACTGGACTTCAATGCGATCAATTATTTGCGCAACACGTGGAATTTCATGCAGGCGGTCGACATCGCGTCGGGCATGACAAAGGCGGCGGCGTTCGGTTTCATCGTCACGCTGATGGGGTGCTATCACGGATTTTATTCCAAGGGCGGGGCGGAAGGCGTCGGCAAGGCGACCACGAACGCGGTCGTGTCGTCGTCGATTTTGATTTTGATCAGCAACTATATGCTGACCGAACTGTTCTTTTCCAAATGACGGGGGCGGCGATGGACGGCGATATCAAAGTGAAAATGACCGGTGTTCGCAAGGCTTTCGGTAAAAAAGTCGTTTTGGACGGCGTGACGCTGGACGTCAAAAAGGGCGAATCCCTCGTCATCATCGGCGGGTCGGGAACGGGCAAGTCCGTGACGATCAAGTGTATTCAGGGATTGCTGACGCCCGATTCGGGGTCGATTCAAATCGACGGGCGGGAAATCGTCGGGCTGGGCGCGCGGGAAATGGAAAAAATCAACGCGCAAACGGGCATGCTGTTTCAGGGCGCGGCGCTGTTCGACAGCTTGAACATTTGGGAAAACGTGGCTTTCGGCTTGATTCAGGGCAAAAAGATGAAACGCGCCCCCGCCCGCGAAATCGCCATGCAAAAGCTGGCGCAGGTGGGGCTGAGCGCGGACGTCGCGAACCTGTACCCCGACGAACTGTCGGGCGGTATGAAAAAACGCGTCGGACTGGCGCGCGCGATCGCAACCGATCCCGAACTGATTTTCTTTGACGAACCGACGACGGGGCTGGATCCGATCATGTCGGACGTCATCAACGATCTGATCCGGTCGTGCGTCACGGATTTGGGCGCGACGGGCATCACGATCACGCACGACATGTCTTCGGTGCGCAAAATCGCCGACAGGGTCGCGATGCTGTACAAAGGAAAAATCATCTGGTGCGGCGGCGTCGACGAAATTGACGATTCCGGAAACCCGTACGTTGAACAGTTCATCAACGGTCGCGCCGACGGTCCCATTCAAATGGAAGTGCGCGGCTGATGGCAAAGAACACTTCGCGTTTCGTATGCCAGAACTGCGGCGCGGTGTTCCCGCGGTGGGCGGGCAAGTGCGAAGCCTGCGGCGAATGGAACACCATTATCGAAGAGGAAACGGCGGCCGCGTCCGCGCCGAAGGCGACGGGCGGCAAGGGCGGACGGAAAATCGAATTCGTCGGTCTGGACGGCGTGCCGGAAACGTCTTTCCGCCTGAAATCGGGGATCAAAGAGCTGGACCGCGTGTGCGGCGGCGGTCTGGTCGCGGGGTCTGTTCTGCTGATCGGCGGCGATCCGGGGATCGGCAAATCGACGCTGCTGCTGCAGGTGACGGCGGCTTTGTCGGCGGTTTGCAACGTCAAGGGCGTGCCCGTGCGTTGCGTCTACATTTCGGGCGAAGAATCCGTGGATCAGGTGCGGTTGCGCGCCGCCCGCCTGGGACTGGCGAAAGCGAACGTCGAACTGGCGAGCGCGACGAACGTCCGCGACATCATCGCGACGCTGGATTGCGGCGAAGCCCCCGACGTCGTCGTCATCGATTCTATTCAAACCATGTTTGTGGACACGATGGATTCCGCCCCCGGAACGGTCGGGCAGGTGCGCGCGTGCGGCAACGAACTGATCCGGCTGGCGAAACGGCGCGGATTCGCCCTGTTTCTGGTCAGCCACGTGACCAAAGAGGGGACTTTGGCGGGACCGCGCGTTTTGGAGCATATGGTCGACACCGTCCTTTATTTCGAGGGCGACCGCGGGCATCATTTCCGCATTTTGCGCGGCGTGAAAAACCGTTTCGGCGCGACCGACGAAATCGGCGTGTTCGAAATGACCGAACGGGGGCTGAGCGAAGTCCCCAACCCGTCGGCTTTGTTTCTGGCGGAACGGCGCGGCAACGTGACGGGC
Organism: Alphaproteobacteria bacterium UBA6347; assembly: GCA_002440235.1. Taxonomy (GTDB): domain Bacteria; phylum Pseudomonadota; class Alphaproteobacteria; order CAAGCB01; family CAG-977; genus UBA11549. The sequence goes on along the minus strand of DJRZ01000023.1, from coordinate 20,144 downwards.
AGCTGCGTCTACGCGGGAATCGAAGGGTCGCGCCCGATGCTGGTCGAAATTCAGGCGCTGGTCGCCCCCGGCGGCGGCACTCCCAGACGCGCGGTCGTCGGGTGGGATTCGTCGCGGCTGAACATGGTTCTGGCGGTGTTGGAGGCGCGTTGCGGCTTTCAAATGTCGGCGCGGGACGTGTATCTGAACGTCGCGGGCGGAATCCGCATCACGGAACCCGCGGCGGATCTGGCGGTGGCGGCGGCTTTGCTGTCGTCGGTCGCGCAGATTCCCGTTCCGGCGGACGCCGTCGTTTTCGGCGAAGTCGGTCTGTCGGGCGAAATCCGCGCCGTGCCGCAACCGGATTTAAGGCTGAAAGAGGCGGCTAAACTGGGATTCGCCCGCGCTTTGATTCCGCCCGTCCGCGTTAATAAAAAATCAGGAAAAGAGTCGGATACTGCGCTGAGGCTTATCGAAATCGGACATTTGAAGACTTTGACGGAAATGTTCGGTTTGTCGGACAAACGGGATTCGTGATGGAAAATATTTACGGCGTTGACGTGTTTATCGCGGCGGTGGTGCTGATTTCAGCCATTTTGTCGTTTTCGCGCGGTTTTATCAGCGAAATGCTGGGCATCGGGTCGTGGCTGATCGCGTCGATCGTCGGGTTTTACGCGATGCCGTATCTGGAACCGTTCGCGTTGCGGTATCTGCCGAAACCGCTGTTGGCGAACATCGCGTCGCTGGTCGTCGTCACGATCGTCACTTTGGTCGTTCTGACGCTGATCTGTTCCAAAATCGAAAAAAAGGTCCGCCAAAGCGTCCTGAACCGTTTGGATCACTTTCTGGGATTTATTTTCGGCGCGGTGCGCGGCGTCGTGATTTTGGTGCTGGTTTATTTCCTGCTGATGACGCTGACGCCGAAATATCTGGCGCAACAGCAAAAGGAAAGCCTGCTGTTCCCTTATCTGGGACGCGTGACCGAAAGCGTCAAGGAACACATGCCCGAATCCCTGTTTGACAACCCCGTCAAAAAGGAAGAAAAGCAAAAACCCGACGAAATCGAGGAACTGATCGAAAAATTGAACGCGCCCGCCAAAAAGACGGTGAAAAAATCGAAAAACAAAAAGGCGAAGTCCGCCGCCGCGCAAGAGGAAAAACCCGTCGACCCCGAAAAAAAGGAAAAGGATCTGTTCGATTCCCTGAACAACCCGCGGGTCGGCGCGAAGAAAAAGGAACAGCCGCAGGGCTATGACAAGCGCGAACGCGAAGAGCTGGACCGCCTGTTTCTGGAAAGCATGGACGAAACGGATTCCGTCGTCGAATAACACGGGGAAACGCGCATGACGCCGGTCGCCGACAACATAAACGTTCTTTTGATCGCGGCGGCGGCGCTTTCCGTCTTCGTCGGCTGGTCGCGGGGGCTTTGCGACGAGGGGACGCGTTTCGCCGCCTACGCCGTCGCGGGGCTGTTCGGGTGGCTGTTGATTCCCGTCGTCAAACCGCTGGTGAAGATTGAAAACGAAGCCGCGCGGATCCTCGCCGCGCTGATGATGTCCGCGCTGATCGTGTCCATGGGAATCAGAATTTTGCTGTCCCCCGCGATCAAACGCGTGAAAAACGGCGAATACAAAGGGATCGACCGGACGGGCGGCGCACTGTTCGGCGCGGTTCGGGCGTGCTTTTTCACGCTGGTCGCCGCCGCGGTTTGCGCGGTCGTTCTGCCGCGGGCGGTCGAAAATTCGGGCGCTTTGCAAATCGCGTATCGGGGGGCGCGCAACGCGACGCTGAACCTGACGGGCGTCGAAATGGCGCAAAAGGTCGAACGGGACGAAACCGCGGACGACCAAGACTGGAAAAAGAACGCCCTGCGTTTTCTGCAAACGGCGAAAGTTCACACCGCGAAAGGGGAAAAGCCTTTGTTCGACTACGCCTGCGCCTACGCGCGGCGCGAATACGTCCGGCAAAGCGGGCAGCAGATTTCCCGCGACGATTTTTGCGACGCTTTCCGCATGGCGATGGAGGGAAAATCGCGGGACGAAATCGCCGAATATCAGGCGCAAAAGGTGCTGGACAGAATGCCGATGACGGCGTATGAACGCAGAATGTTGGAAAAATTGAGGCAGGAAAATGCGAAAAATACTGGCGATTGATTGCGCGCACGGGGACTGTTCCGCCGCTTTGGGCGACGGGGACGAGATCGTTTCCGAAATCGACGAGCAGATGGAGCGCGGGCAGGCGGAACGTCTGATCCCCATGGTGCGGGACGTTTTGAAAAAAGCGGGCGCGTCGTTCGCCGACGTCGACGCGGTCGCCGTGACGACGGGACCCGGATCGTTCACGGGCGTGCGCGTTGGGCTGGCGGCGGCGGACGGAATCGCGCTGGCGGCGGGACTGCCGATGATCGGCGTTTCCGTTTTGGACGTTCTGGCGTGGAAAGCGTCGCGGCGATTTCCGGAAACCGGAAAGCTCTGCCTGATTTTGGAAACGAAGCGCGACGACTATTACGTCCAGTGTTTTGAAAACGGCGTCCCGACGACCGAAGCCGCCGCGCTGACCGCCGCCGAAATCAAGCCTTTCGTCGAAAGCGGGCACGTCTGCGCGGGCAACGGCGTCGACCGTTTCGTCGGTGAAAACGGCGGCGTTCCGGTCTGCCCCGTGAAAATGCCGACGGCGGGGGACGTCGCTTTGTTCGCCGCGTCCAAACAGCCGCGCGACGCTTTTCCCGCGCCGCTTTATCTGCGCGAGGCGGAGGTGACCCCGTGTCGGAAATAAGGATTTGCGACGCGTCGTTCGCCCGAATGTACGCCGAAATCCACGCCGCCTGTTTCGCAAAGGGGTGGAACGAATCCACCATGCGCCAGATGCTGCTGATGCCGGGGGCGATGGGGCTGATCGCATATCAGGACGACCGCCCCGCGGGCATCGCCGTTTTCGCGTACAGCGTCGATCAGGCGGACATCGTCACGTTCGGCGTCCTGCCCGATTTCCGCGGCAAACGCGTTTCCGACGAATTGATGGACGCGGGGTTCGGGGCGCTGGCGCGTCGGGGTATTTCCGAATTGTTTTTAGAGGTCGCCGTCGACAATCCCCACGCGATCGCCCTTTACGAACGCCACGGGTTCGAACGCGTCGGCAAACGTCCGAATTATTACGTGCGCGGCGACGTGAAAACGGACGCTTTGGTTATGCGGGCGGCGCTGTAATTTTCGCTTTTTTGCGGGACGAGGCTTTCTTTGCGGGCGGTGAAAACGGAAAACATGCCTCCGCCGGCGTTCATCGGCGTCAGGACGGCGTCCGCCGCTTCGGCGATTTTCCCGTCAAAGGGCAGGTAAAGCACGTTTTTTCGTCCGCAAACGGAAAATCCGCCGCGCGCGGTCAGCGCCCGCAAAACGTCGGACGGTTTCGATTGCGGCACGCCGCCGATGCGGGGCTGGAAAAACGCGTCGTTTTTAACCGTCAGCAGAAAAACGCCGTCCGGTTTCAAAACGCGGCGGGCTTCTTTGATTAAAACGTCCCGCTTTTCATAAACGGCGCCGTTCGTTTCGGCGATGAAAACGGCGTCGAGCGACAGTCCTTCGCCCAGCGGGAAAAGCGGAGCGTCGTCGGGCGGCGCGTCGCGGCGCAAAACGAAATCGGGCTTGTTTTTTGAAAAAACGCCGTCGAAAAAGACCGCCGAACCGATCGCCGCCGCCCGAACGCCGTCGAATCCGGAAACGTCGAAAACAGTTCGAAACTGTTTCGCCGCGCGTCGTCCGACGGGCGAAAACCAGAAACGGTCAAACGTCAGGCATGTTTTCATTCCGACCGTCCCCGTTTTTGACCAGAATTTCGCGGCGGACGAGGGGAGGCTTGATTTCGCCCCGTTCGACAAGACGGCGGATCTTTTCGTTGACGCTCCACTGCACGTCCCAAAATTCGCCGTTTTTCACCCAGCCGCGCAGTTCCAGACGGGTCGAATCGAAATTCAGCTGTTTGACCAGAATTTGCGGCGCGGGATCGTCCAGAAAACGCTTTTCGTCCCGCGCGATTTGACGCAGGGCGTCGACCGCGCCTTGCAGGGAATCGAAATAGGACAGGTCGACGCCCGCTTCGACGCGGCGTTTTTTGTTGCGCGAATAATTGACGATCGGCGCCGTCCAAAACAGGTTGTTCGGCATGCAGACGTACACGCCGGCGAAAGTTTGAAGCCGCGTCGTGAACAGTCCGATTTCCCTGATCGTTCCCGCCGTCGATCCGATTTCGACGGCGTCGCCGTTTTTAAACGGGCGCAGGAACAGCAGCATCAGTCCGGACGCCATGTTGGAAATCGCGTCTTTCAGCGCGAAGCCGATCGACAGCCCGCCGACGCCGATCAGCGTGACGATGCTGGCGGTGTTGATGCCGAACAGGTTTAAGATGAACAATCCGCCGATGCCGTACACGCCGTATTGAATGATCAGCGTCGCGACGGGCAGAAAAGTGTCGTCGACGTTTTTGATTTTGTGAACGCCCTTGTCCAGCGAAACCGCGACGAACCGCGACACGACGGACGACGCGAACAAAATGCCGCCCGCCAGCAGAACCTTGTACAAAATCGGCAGCAGGAAAGCCAAATGCTGGTTTAAAAAGGAAAACATCGCGCCTCCGTCGTTTTTTTTACGCCTTTAAGATAGCACGCCGGAGGGCGAACGTCCATAAAAACGCTTTACGGGCGCGGCGCGGCGGAAACGGCGGGGGACGGCTGAACGGGCTTTTTCGGCGGAGCGGCGCGTTTGGCGGCGGGCTTTTTCCCGACGGCGGGAACGCGTTCGGGGACGGCGTTTTCTTGGCTTTTCGCTTTTTCGGCGGCGGCTTTGGCGGCGTCGACGGCGGCTTTTCTTTCAGCCTTTTTGCGGCGCAGGGCGGCTTCTTTGGCGGCTTTCAGCCGTTCGAACCGGCGCAGTTCCAAATCCATCAGCCGGCAGCGGTGGCGTTTCGCGTCCCAGCTGATGCCCGCCGCGCGGCAGGATTCGATGGCGCGGGCTTTGTCGGTGGCGGGCATGAACAGGTTGACGCTTTCCCCCGACGCCCACAGGAACACGGCTGCGAACGGCGCGATCAGTCCGCGGCGCAATGTTTTTTGCCGGATCAGCAGTTCGTAGCATAAAAATCCGCCGATGACGAAAACCAGCGTTTCGAACGACAGCGCGAACCAGAACTGTTTTTCGGCGGAAACCTTGTCGACGAATTCGGGTTCGGTCGGAAAAGCGGCGACGACGTCCCCGAAATCGAACGGTTCGTTGATCCACAGGCGGACCGTTTTGACGCCCAGCCCCGCAAGCAACGCCAGATTGCCCGCGAACAGCAGGTATTCGATCGCCGACACGCCGATTTTTTTTATTTGCGAAAACAAACGGTCCTTCCTTTACCACACTTTTCTTTTTTAGCCGTTTCGGCGCGAAAAGGGAAGAATTTTCGGCGTTTTTAAAAAAGCTTGTCGAAAACGCGGCGACAGTATATTCTGACCCGAAATTTAATTTAACAGAGAGTGTCCCATGCTTTTCAATCGTCAAGATTTCCTGCTGAACGCCTTTGCCTCTTATGTCCGTCAGACGACGATCGCGACAAAACGCGCGGTTTTGCAGGCTTATCGGGAAAATCCCGAAATCACGGAAATGTTCTTGCGCTATTTCGACGCCAAATTCAATCCGGTCAAAGCCGCCGACCGCGAATTTGAACCGCTGGAACGCGAAATCGACGCCAAAATGCCGAAAAACACGGCGTTGAAGGCGGTCTGGTCGGTTTTAAAGGCGATGCTGCGGACGAACTTTTTTCAAAACGGCGGCGGAAAGGACTATGTGTCGTTCAAGCTCGCGTCCCGCGAAATCCACCATTTGCCCAAACCGAAGCCCATGGCGGAAATCTTTGTTCATTCCGACGACGTCGACGCCGTTCATCTGCGCTTCGGCAAAATCGCGCGCGGCGGAATCCGCTGGTCGAACAGAAAAGAGGACTTCCGCACCGAAATTCTGGGACTGGTCAAGGCGCAGCAGGTTAAAAACGTCGTGATCGTCCCCGTCGGATCCAAAGGCGGATTTTTCCCGAAGCACCCGCCCGAAAACGGCACGAAAGAGGAAATCCGCGAATACGCCGTGAACGCCTATAAAACCATGATCCGCGGTTTGCTGGACGTCACCGACAACATCGTCGCGGGCAAGGTCGTCCCCCCGCGCGACGTCGTGCGCTACGACGACGACGATCCGTATCTGGTCGTCGCGGCGGACAAGGGAACGGCGGACTTTTCCGACATCGCCAACGGTTTGTCGCGGGAATACGGCTATTGGCTGGACGACGCGTTCGCTTCGGGCGGTTCGACCGGATTCAGCCACAAAGGCATGGCGATCACCGCCAAAGGGTCGTGGGAAAGCGTCAAACGCCATTTCCGCGAAACGGGCGTCGACTGCCAGAAACGGGATTTCACCGCCGTCGGCGTCGGGTCAATGGCGGGCGACGTGTTCGGCAACGCGATGCTGTGTTCGCCGCATATGAAACTGATCGCGGCGTTCAACTCGTCGTCGATTTTCATCGATCCGAACCCCGATATCGCCGTGTCGTTCAAGGAACGCGAACGCCTGTTCAAAGCCGAGGCGGGCTGGGTCGATTACGACCGGTCGCTTTTGTCCGCGGGCGGCGGCGTGTACAGCCGCAAGGAAAAGCTGATCACCATTTCCAAAGAGGCGTGCGCCGCTTTGGGCGTGTCGCAGACGGTGCTGACGCCCGACGATCTGATCAAGGCGATTTTGTCCGCCCCCGTCGATCTGCTGTATTTCGGCGGCATCGGAACTTATGTCAAATCCGACGTCGAAACGCAGATGGACGCCAAAGACGGGGCGAACGCGGACTGCCGCATCGACGCGACGCGGATTCGCGCTAAAATCGTCGCCGAAGGCGCGAATCTGGGCTTGACGCAAAAGGCGCGCGTCCAATACGCGATGAACGGCGGTCGGCTGAACACGGACGCCGTGGACAATTCCGGCGGCGTCGACTGTTCCGACCACGAAGTCAACATCAAAATCATGCTGAACATGATGACGGACGACGGAAAAATGACGCGCGAAGAACGCGACAAGTTGCTGAAATCCATGCAGGACGACGTGGCGGAGCTGGTTTTGCGCGACAACTATCTGCAAACGCAGATCATTTCCTACATGCAGCACCGCGGCGCGAAAAGCGTCCCCGGCAATAAAAAGCTGATGCGCGAACTGGAAAAGGACGGTCGTCTGGACCGCGCGCTGGAATCTTTGCCGCAGGACGCGGAGCTGGACGTCCGCTTTACGCGCGGTCGGGGGCTGACCCGTCCCGAACTGGCTGTTTTGATGGCTTACGCGAAACTGAGCCTGCACGACATCGTGCTGAACAGCGATCTGCCCGACGACCCGTTCGTCAGGGACTGCCTGTTGCCGCTGTATTTCCCCAAAGCGTTGCGCGAAACGGCGGGCGAATATATCTTGAAACACACGCTGCGCCGCGAAATCGTCGCGACGATGATCGCCAACAACCTGATCAACCGCGCCGGCGTGAACTTTATCGGCAAAATGCGCGGCGAAAGCGGCGCGCCGTTCGTTTCCGTCGTCAAAGCCTATATGATCGTGTCCGAAGCGTATAAAACCGAATCCCTGTTTTCGATGATCGAAGCCAAAGACGGCGCGATGCCCGCCGACAAACAGGCGGACGCGATGCGCCGGATCGTCGCCGAAATCGAAAACATGACGCTGACGATTTTGCGCAACGGCATGGACGAGGACGACATCGCGGGCGAAATCAAAGAATGGGAAGAACGCGGGGACGAAAAGTTCCGCGCGCTGCGCGCCGAGTTTTCGGCTTGATTTCAAACGGGGGACGAATGATGAAAAAAGCTTGGCTTGCGGTCGGAATCGCGCTGTTGGCGGCGTGCCGGCTGGAACCGCTGGACGCGGACGCCGCCCGCCCGATGACCTGCGCGGAAATCGCCAAATCGGTCAAAATCGTGTTTGAGGACGCCGACGTTCTGGTCGCGAACAAACCGTCGGGCGTTCCCGTTTTCGCCGCGAAAGGCGGAACGGAAAACCTGTCTTCCCTGTTGCGGCGCAAGGCTGTTTGCGAAAACGACGCGCCGTCGACCGTTTTTCCGGTCGTCGACGTGGATTCGGACGCGCACGGGCTGGTTTTGTTCGCCAAAAACGAATCCCAGCGCGATTTTTTGCGCGAACAGGCGGCGAACGGTGGCGTCGAAATGAAATACCGCGCGGTCGTCGAATGGGCTTTTTCGGTTGAAAAGGGCGTCGTCGACCGGTCTTTGACGGTCGGCGAAGACGGCAAAACCCGTCCCGCGCCGTTCGGTCGCGGAGTGAAAGCCGAAACGGAATTTTCGGTCGTCAAGCGTCTGGGACGGTCGAGCTACGTCGACATTCGCCCGAAAACGGTTTTTCCGCGCCAGATTCGCGCGCATTTTTCCTATATTAAGCACCCGCTGTTTTCGGACGCGCTTTACGGGGCGTCGTACAGCCGCGAATTTCAAAACAACGCGCTGTTGCAGGCGTACTACCTGAAATTCAAAAAGGGCGATTCGAAAGAGGTGCTGGAAATCGAACTGTCGCCGTCCGATCAGATCGCGCGGGCGTTCGATTTCGCCGAACGCGAACAGGCTGAAAACGTCCGGTGAAACGCGGCGTTTAAAAAAAAACGGTTTTCGCCACTTATCCCTATCCAAAAGGCGGAATTTGTGGTATAAGGAACGTATCCTTTGGGGAAACCGCGCGTTTCCCTTTATTTTACGGCTGGTTGCCGCGGACGGTCCGCCGGATTGAAAATCGTCCCCCCGTCGCGCGGCGCAAAGCGAACTTTGAAACAGGATACTAAAAAATGGCAAAAGAAGTTTCTTTTTCGACCGGTGATTTCGTGGTGTACCCGACTCACGGCGTCGGCAAAGTTTTGAGCATTACGAAAGACACCGTGGCGGGACAGGAATTGGAACTGATCGCGGTTCATTTCGACAAGGACCGCATGACGTTGCGCGTTCCGATGGCGAAAGCGAAAAATTCGGGGTTGCGCAAGCTGTCCAACAGAAACATCATGGACACGGCGCTGGAAACCCTGCGCGGAAAATCCAAATCGAAACGCGCGATGTGGAGCCGCCGCGCGCAGGAATACGAAGCGAAAATCAATTCCGGCGACCCCGTTTCGATCGCCGAAGTCGTCCGCGACCTGTACCGTTCGCCCGCGGCGTCCGATCAGTCGTACAGCGAACGCCAGATTTACGAACAGGCTTTGGACCGTCTGGCGAACGAATTGGCGGCGCTGGACAAGATCAACGCGCAGGAAGCCACGGTCAAACTGTGCAATATTTTGAAAGAGGAATGAAATTCCTCCCGCATGATTGAAAAGAGGGCTGTTTCGCCCTCTTTTTTATGTAAAAAGCCGGAAAACAATGAAAAAAATCTGTTCAATCCTGATTATGCTGGTCGTCGCCGCATGCGCCGTCCGCGGCAACGTCGACAAGGCGTTTTTGCGCGAACGGCTGAAAGTTCACACGCTGATCGCCGTTCGGGACGGCGAAATCCGTTATTACGACGAACGGGGGCTGGCGCCGTTGCTGGTGCGCGTCGAAAACGGCGCGTTCAAAGACGCTTTCGTCGCCGACCGCGTCGTCGGCAAAGCTTCGGCGCTGCTGCACGTCTACGGCGGCGCGCGGGAAGTCTACACGCCGGTTCTGTCCAAAGCCGCTTTGCCGGTTTATGAAAAATACAATATCCCGTTCAGTTCGGATCAGGTCGTCGAATATATTCACAACCGCGACAAAACGAGGATTGATCCGTGGGAAAAAGCCGTCGAAAACACCGACGATCCCGCCGAGGCGTTCAGGATTCTGAACGCGGCGGCTCGGTGACCCGTTTCGCGGGCGGGAAAAACAATCCCTTGTTTTTATGAAACTGCGCCAAAGCGAGAATCGCCAAAACGGGCAACATCGTTTCCAGCGTTTCCTCGGCTGTTTCGATAATTCCCTGCGCCAAACCGTCTTTCGGCAGGAAAAATCCCGCTTTGCGCAGGTTGGACGGAATCCGGTCGGTGATTTTGCACAACGCCCCGCAACCGAGCAATGTGATGATTGTCCATGATCCCGCGTATTTTTTGAACAATCCCCGAAACGCCGGCGACAGGTACAAAAACATCGTATAGGCGAACGCGGCGCCGACGGCGGTCAGGCACAGCGCGGAGGCGACCTTTTCAAAAAGCGGATTGTTCGGATTTGTGAAAAATTTGATTTTGAACGCCGTCGTGTCCGACGACGCCAGCCAATGCTGGATTCCGGCTTCGCGCAGAAACGCGGACAGGGCGAAAAAGCAGAAAAGCGCGAAATTGCGTTTTTCCGTTTTCGTCGCGTAATCGCCGCGATGGCGGAACAGGCTGAAAAACAACGCCAGATAGCAGGCGTAGGTCGTCAAATCCAGCGCGTTCCAATCCGCGGTGAAAACGGTCAGGGCGTTTCCGTAGAACAAAAATCCGACGCCGTACGACACCGCCAGAACGGCGGCTGTCAAAGCGGGGGCGATCCAAAAACGGTCGAGCATGCGATTTTTCCTGTTCAAAAGTTTTAACTAAAATCGGCGTTCGAAACCGAAAAAGCAAGCTGTTTTTGATATGTTAACTTTTATAATGACGCTTATATTTTAAAGAGGGATTTGTTTTATATAAAACGACAATGCAATGAAAATTAAGGGTAAAAAATTTTTACGCTCTTGAGCGTCGGGTTGGGTTGACGCTCTTCCCATCTTTTTTGAACGATGTTTTAAGCCGCTAAAAAAGATAAAATTTTTTGTTTTTGTCATTATATGCGTGATGATGATTGAATATCTGTTGATTCGACCGTTTTTTTTCGCCATTATGTAAAAAAATGAAAAAAAGGGGCGGAAATGCAGTTGAAATGTCTGAAATGCGGGTGCGAGGAAGCCGTTAAAAACGGGTTTATTTTCGGATTGCAGCGTTATAAATGCAAACGGTGCGGTTATCAGTACACGAAAACCAAACCGCACGGTCGCGACGACAACGAAAAACGCGTCGCGGTCATGCTGTACGCGGCGGGACTGTCGATGAGCTCCATCGCCAAAATCGTCGGCGTCAGCGTGCAGACGATTTCGCGCTGGGCAAAGCTGTTCTTTGCCAAACGGCGCGACGAAGTGCCGGACGTGGAACCGATGAAGCGCGCGACGCTGCGGCAGATCCGCGATTACTTCTCGACGCTGGACGAGGATACTTTGGATAACGAGGTTTTCATTCTGTCGTCCAAAATGCCGTCGGGCAGCGAATTGCGGCTGATCGTNNCGACAACCCGAACAAACCGGCGCGGAAACGCAAGCCGGACGACTAAACCGACGCCAGTTTGCGCCTGACTTCGATCAAATCGCGCCAAGCCTCTTTTTTTTGCGCGGGCTGGCGCAGCAGATAGGCGGGGTGGAACGACGGCATCGCGTCGGCGACCGTTCCGCCGTGTTCGTATTTCAGCCAGCGTCCCCGCGTTTTGATAATGCCGTCGCCGATGTTCATCAGCGCCGAAACCGCGCTGCCGCCCAGCAAAAGCAGGACTTTCGGCTGAACCAGCGCGATGTGGCGGCGCACGAACGGCGTCATCAGGGCGGATTCCTCTTGCGACGGTTTGCGGTTGGCTGGCGGTCGCCACGGCAGAATGTTCGTGATGTACACGTCCTCGCGCTTCAACCCGATCGATTGCAGCATTTTGTCCAGCAAATGACCGCTCGCGCCGACGAAAGGCAGTCCATGCCGGTCTTCCTCCGCGCCGGGGGCTTCGCCGACGATCATCAGCCGCGCCTGCGGATTCCCCGCGCCGAACACGGTCGACCGCGCCGATTTTTTCAGCGGACAGCCGTCGAATTTTTCGATGATTTCGCGCAGTTCCGCCAGCGATTTCGCGCGATCCGCCAAAGGCGCCGTGTCCGCGACGCCGACGGCGGGGCGGATCGGGGCGAACGTCCTTTGCGGGACGGCGGCGGGAACGGGAAAATCCGATTCCGCGGGGACGTCGAAACGGTTGACGGGCGAATCCCCGATCGTTTCGTCGACGCCCGCCGAAACGTACCATTCCAGTATGGATTCGGGCGAAATATCGTTCATGGGGAATACCGTACCATATCCGGCGCGGCATTTAAACTTTTTCTTGCTATCGTAGAACTTGATTTTTAAAGGGAAACAGAACAATAATGAAAAAACTTTTTCGGGAAAGGCGGGAATGAGCATTCGTACCTTTATTATTCTGTCGTTTTGTTTCTTGGCGGCTTGCGTGCCGCATCACACGGGCGCCGCCGTGTCCTCCGGAGCGCCGGCGGCGGAGCGGGACGTCCCCGTCGACAGCTATCTGCTTTATTTGCAAGCCCGCCAGAACAACGACGCGAAAAACGCCGTCGAATTTTTGAAACGGGCGATTGACGCCGATCCCGACAACAAAAACCTGCGTTCCGAAATGTTCGCTTTGCTGACGGTCGAAGGGCGCGTGGACGACGCTTTCCCCTATGCCGTCGGCGAACTGAAAACGTCGCCCGATTCCCTGCTGGCGTCGCTGGTGGTCGTCGCCTATCACGTTTCGAAAGGGGACTTTGCCGCCGCTCAGCGTCAAATCGACGCTTTTCCCGCCAAGGGGGACAACGCCTTTCTGTACCCCTTGCTGGAAGTGTGGACGCAGGCGGGGCTGGGAAACCGCAAAAAAGCGCTGAAAGCCCTGTCCGAACTGAACCAAAAGGGGCTGGAAACCCTGTATCTGTTCCATTCCGCCCTGCTGTACGACCTGTGGGGCGAAGACGAAAAAGTCGAGGAAAACTACGGTGCTTTGCTGCGCGAACCGGGGGGGCTGTCCCTGCGCGCGGCGCAGGTGTACGGCAACTGGCTGCTGCGCCGCGGCGAAACGGGCAAGTTCGCCGCTTTGCTGGACGCGTACCGCAAGGGGGCGAAAAACTATCCGCTGATCGACGAAACGTTCTTTACGGCGGGGGCGGCGGTCGCGGATAAAAAAGTGCCGAAAAGCGTCGGATCCGCGAAAGCCGGCGTCGCCGAGGCTTTTTTCGACATATCGGGCAGTCTGGCGGACAAGGGCAGTCCCGAAATATCCCTGTTTTTTATTCGCTTCGGGCTGGCGCTTGATCCGAAACTGTCGCTGGCGCGCGTCCTGCTGGGCGAGGTGTACGAAAAACAGCGCCGCTGGGACGAGGCTCTGGCTCTGTACGCCGAGGAAAAAGAAGGCTCCGAAATGTATTTCGCGGGGCAGGTGCGCACGGCGATCATTCTCGCCAAACTGGGCAATCTCGAAAGGGCGGAAACGCTGTTGCGCGCGTTGGCGGCGAAACGTCCCGATCTGGCTTTTCCGTGGCAGGAGCTGGGCGACGTCCTGCTGACGGCGCGCAAATACGACCGTGCCGCCGCCGCCTATACCGAAGCCGTCGACCGCGTCGTCGTCCCCGACCGTTCCGACTGGACGCTTTATTACAGCCGCGGCGTGGCGTACGAACGCGGCGGAAAATGGAACGCGGCGGAACAGGATTTGTTGCAGGCGCTGGTCTTGTCCCCCGATCAGCCCGCGACGCTGAACTATCTGGGCTACGCGTGGATCGAACGCGGCAAAAACGTCGTCAAGGCGAAGGAAATGCTGGAACGCGCGGCGATTCTCGCCCCCCGCGACGGTGCCGTTATCGACAGTTTGGGGTGGACGTACTATCTGCTGAAAGATTACCGGAAATCCCTCGCGGTGCTGGAGGCGGCTCTGACCCTTTCGCCCGCCAGCGGCGTCATCAACGACCATCTGGGCGACGCCTACTGGCGCGTCGGGCGCAAACGCGAAGCCCGCTATCAGTGGGCGAAGGCGCTGAGCGTCGACGACGATTTCACGGGGGACGACCGCGCCCGCGTCAAAGAAAAGCTGGACAGGGGACTGGACGCCGTCGGCGACAAGGTCGTCGTGAAAACCGCGCCCAAAAAAGCCAAAAAGGTGAAAAAATCGAAATGACTTCCGTTTCCGTCAACGCTCCCGCCAAAGTGAACCTGTACCTGCACGTTACGGGAAAACGCGCGGACGGCTATCATTTGCTGGACAGCCTGTTCGTGTTCGTCGCCGACGGCGATGTCGTCACGGTTCGCGATTCCGACGGCTTGACGCTGGACATATCCGGGGATTACGCCGCGTTTCTGTCGAACGGCGAGGACAACATCGTCGTGAAAGCCGCGCGCGCGCTGGCGAAAGCGGCGGGCGTCGAACCAAAAGCGGCGATCTCGCTGGAAAAAAATCTGCCCGTCGCGTCCGGAATCGGCGGAGGATCGACGGACGCGGCGGCGACGCTGAAAGCGTTGTCGCGGCTGTGGAACGTCCGGCTGTCCGATGAAAAAACGATGGAAATCGCGCTGGCTTTGGGGGCGGACGTGCCGTCCTGTCTGGCGGCGAAACCCGTTTGCGTGTCCGGCGTCGGCGAAAAGCTGACGCCCGCGCCGGAACTGCCGCCGCTGGCTTTGCTGCTGGTCAATCCGAACCGTCCCGTGTCGACGCCCGCCGTGTTCAAATCGCGCGCGCCCGTTTTTACCGCGCCCGCGCCGTTCACGCGGAAAATGACGGATTTCGACGAATTCGTCGACGAATTGAAAAAACGCCGCAACGACCTGAGCGACGCCGCGCGCGCTTTGGAACCCGCCGTTTCGGACGTGCTGGACGCTTTGCGCGCCGATCCCCTCTGCCGTCTGGCGCGCATGTCGGGCAGCGGCGGAACGTGTTTCGGCGTGTTCGAAACAAAAGGCGACGCGTCATCATGTTTGCAAAGGCTGAAAAAAGAACACGCGGACTGGTGGTTTTTAAATACGTCCGCCTGACAGAATCCGCTTGTAGAAAGCGGGTGTTTTCTGTATAAGAAAAGTTTGATCGTCCGTAGGACCGTCGTTCGTGTGAACCCATGTCGGGAGATGCTTGTATGTTGAAGAATCATTCTTTGTCGTTTTTTGCCGCGGCGCTGGCGTCCGTTTTGATGCTGAACGGTTGCTGGAAGAAAAAGGAAACCGCGCCCCAATCCGTCCAGAAACCCCATGTCACCGTGGAGCAGGCGGCTTACAAAACCTATACCGAGCGTTTTAACTTTCCCGCGCGGGTCGACGCGGTCAATTCCGTCGTTTTAAAGGCGCGCGTCGCCGGATTTCTGAAAGACCGTCTGTTCGAAGAGGGCGACATCGTCAAAAAAGGACAGATGTTGTTCGCCTTGGAACGCGAACCGTTCGAAGCGCAGGTCGCCGAATCCGCCGCCAATCTGGCGAAAGCCGAAGCCGACGCCAAAAACGCCAAGCTGAATTACGAACGCGCTTTGGAATTGCGCAAAACGGGCAACATTTCGCAATCGACCGTCGATACGCGCGAAGCGCAGAACAACGTCGCCAAGGGCGCCGTTTTGCAGGCGAAAGCCGCGCTGAATCTGGCGAAACTGAATTTAAGCTACACGAACGTCAAAGCTCCCTTTACCGGAAAAATCGGCTTGTCCGACTACTCCGTCGGCGAATACCTGCCCGTCAATTCGACGCTGGCGACGATCGTCAGCTGCGATCCGATGTATGTGATGTTCTCCGTTTCCGAACGCGAATTTTTGAAAATGCAAAGCACCGGCGCGCTGAAGGCGGACGGCGACAACATGGCGATTTCGCTGGTGATGGGCGATTCCTCCGTCTACCGTTACAGCGGACGGCTGGATTTCACCGACGTCGTGGTCGACAACTACACCGACACGGTCAAAATGCGCGCGGAATTTCCGAACCCCGCCAAACAGCTGGTGTCCGGTCAGTTCGTTTCCGTCCTGATGGAATACGAATCCCCCGTTGAAAAAATCGTCATTTCGCAGGCGGCGCTGATGTCTTCGGCGACGTCGAAATACGTCTACGTCGTCGACGCGCAGAACAAGGTCGTGAACAGACTGGTCACGGTCGGAACGGAACAGGGCAAGGACATCGTCGTTCTCGAAGGGCTGGAAGCCGGCGACCGCGTGATCGTCAACGGATTGCAGAAAGTCCGCCCGGGCGTCGAGGTCGTCGTCGATTCCGCCGCCGCCAAAGCCGGCGCGGCGCAGAAAACGGACAAGGCGACCGCCGAAAAGCCCAAAGCCGAAAAACACGTCATGCGCAAAAGAACGCGCTCCGGCTCCAAGGCTTCCGCTTCCTCCGCGAACGCCAAGAAATAAAGGATAAACGCCTATGTTTTCCCGCATTTTTATTAAAAGACCCCGTCTGGCGATCGTTATTTCTCTGGTCATCACGATCGCGGGGCTGATTTCGCTGAAAACGATTCCCGTGGCTCAGCTGCCCGACGTCGTTCCGCCGTCCGTGTCCGTTTCCGCGACCTATCCCGGCGCGTCCGCCGAAGTGATCGAACAAACCGTCGCGCAGATCATCGAATCGCAGGTCAACGGCGTCGACAACATGCTGTACATGGAATCGACCAGCTCCAACAACGGGTCGTATTCTTTGACGGTGACGTTCGCTTTGGGAACCGATCCCGACATGAACACCGTCAACGTGCAGAACCGCATCAACCAGATTTCGACGAAACTGCCGACCGAAGTCCAGCAGCAGGGCGTGACGGTCAAGAAAAACACGTCGTCCATGCTGATGGCGTTTTCGCTGTATTCGCCCGACAATTCGCGCGCCGCGAACTTTTTGGCGAACTATATGACTTCGCGCGTCAAGGACGATCTGGCGCGCATCACGGGCGTCGGCGAAGTCAACACGTTCGGCGACATCGACTACAGCATGCGCATCTGGATTGACGCGGAACGTCTGGCGAATTTGGGACTGACGAACAGCGACGTCATCGCCGCCGTTTCGTCGCAGAACATTCAGCCCGCCATCGGTTCCGTCGGGGCGAACCCCGCGCCGAAGGAACAGCAGATGCAGTTCACGCTGAAAACCGCCGGACGTCTGAATTCGGTCGAGGAATTCGGCAACATCATCTTGCGCGCGAACAAAGACGGCGGATTCCTGCGTTTGAAAGACGTCGCCAAAATCGAACTGGGCACGACGACGTATTCGTCGACCATTCAGTACAACGGGCGTCCCGCGTCCGGCGCGATGATCAACCTCGCCCCCGGCGCGAACGCGATGAACGTCGCCACGAAAGTCAAAGCCGAACTGGAAAGAATGAAACAGTTCTTCCCCGAAGGCGTCGACTACGTCATCATTTTCGACACGACCGTTTTCATCGAAGCGACCGTCGACGAGGTCGTCCACACGATTTTCGAAGCGTTCATTCTGGTTTTGCTGGTCGTCTATCTGTCTTTGGGAACGTGGCGCGCGACGCTGATCCCCGCGATCGCCGTTCCCGTTTCGCTGATCGGCACGTTTATTTTCATGGCGCCTTTCGGCATTTCGGCGAACACGATTTCCCTGCTGTCCATCGTTTTGGTCATCGGCATCGTGGTTGACGACGCGATTATGGTCGTCGAAAACACCGAACGCGTGATCGACGAGGAACCCGATCTGTCCGTTCCCGACGCGGTGGCGAAGGCGATGGGGCAGATCACCGCGCCGATTATCGCCATCACGCTGGTTATTTTGTCGGTGTTCGTTCCCGTCATTTTCATTCCCGGCATTACGGGACAGCTGTACAAACAGTTCGCCGTGACGGTGTCTTGCTCGATGCTGATTTCGGCGTTGAACGCTTTGACGCTGTCGCCCGCTTTGTGCGCCGTTCTGCTGCATCGCGAGGAAAAAAGCCAAAAAGGGCTGGTGCCGTGGGTGATGCGCCAGATCGACAAGGGGCGCGACGGTTATTCCGCCGTCGTCCGCCGTTTGGTGCGCCATTCGTCGCTGTCCATTCTGATCATCGCCGCGGTGATCGCGGCGGCGGTCGGCATGAACAAAATCACGCCGTCCGGCTTCCTGCCCGACGAAGATCAAGGCATCGTGATGGTCGACGTCCAGTTGCCCGAAGGCGCGTCGCAGGACAGAACGATCGACATTTTGAAGCAGGTGTTCGAAGTCGTCCATTCCCACCCCGCCGTTCAAAACGTGATGGGGGTCGCCGGACACAGCATGATCGGCGGCAGCGGCGCGAATTTCGGCATGATGATCGCCGGTCTGAAACCGTACGAGGTTCGCGAGGACAAATCCATGCAGATTCAGGCTTTGCTGGCGTATTTGCAGCCGCGTTTGGGGCGGATTCAGGGCGCGCTGGTGCGTCCGTTCAACATGCCTGCCATTCCCGGCATCGGTTCGGCGAGCGGTTTCGACTACCGTTTGCAGAACGCGCAGGGCGAAACGCCGCAGGAAATGGAAAAAGTCATGTTCAAACTGCTGGGCGCGGCGAATCAGGATCCGATGCTGAACATGGTGTACAGCACGTTCAACACGTCTTCGCCCCAGCTGTTCGCGTCGCTTGACCGCGACAAGGCGCAAATGCTGGGCGTCGGCATCAAAGACGTGTTTTCCCAGTTGCAGTCGACCTTGGGCTACGCCTACATCAACGACTTTACGCTGGCGGGGCGCAACTACGAAGTCAACCTGCAGGGGCAAGAGGGTGACCGCAGCAAGGAAGCCGACATCTTCCGCATTCACGTCCGCAACGACAAAGGCGAAATGGTGCCGATGCGTTCCCTGCTGACCGTGAAACCCATTCTGGGACCTCAGCAGCTGACGCGCTACAACAACATGATGACGGTCAAAATCAACGGCTCGTCCGCCGAAGGCGTCAGTTCGACGCAGGCGATGGACGAAATGGAAAAGCTGTCCAAACAGATTTTGCCCAAAGGATACGAATACGAATGGACGGGCATGTCCTTGCAGGAAAAAGAGGCGGGCGGTCAAACGGCTGTCGTTCTGGTGCTGGCGTTCCTGTTCGCGTATCTGTTCCTGGTCGCGCTGTACGAAAGCTGGATGATTCCCGTCACCGTTCTGCTGTCGGTTTCGGTGGCTTTGCTGGGGGCGTTGATTTTCCTGTACGCGTTCGGTCTGGTCAATAACGTCTACGCGCAAATCGGTATGATTCTGCTGATCGCCCAAGCGTCCAAAAACGCGATTCTGATTGTCGAATTTGCGAAAGTTCTGCATGAAGAGGGCGTCGAAACGCAGGAAGCGGCGGCGCAGGCGGCTCACTTGCGTTTCCGCGCGGTCATGATGACGGCGGTGTCGTTCATTCTGGGCTTGTTGCCGCTGGTCATCGCGACGGGCGCGGGCGCCATGGCGCGCCGTTCGGTCGGCACGACGGTGTTCGGCGGCATGATCGCCGCGACGGCTTTCGGTATTTTCGTTATTCCGATGTTGTTCGTCGTGTTTGTCAACAGACGTGAAAAATTCCACACGAAACGCCGCGCGAAAATTGAAACGCGCGATGCGAAATACAATCAATCCAAAGCAAAGGCGGCGGCGCCGGCTGAACAAAAACAGCCGCCCGCCCAGCCGGAGCAAAAACAGGATTAAGAAAAAAGCCGCCTTTCGGGGCGGCTTTTTTGTAAAAAAGAGACCCCCGCGTAAAACGCGGGGTTCTTCCGTAACGGGCGTAGCCCTCATGCTACTGGCGACGCCTAAACGGCGTTTTGTTTGGTCTGGTGCGCGCAATTTGTTACTTACTACCCGTAAACGGGTCGGACATATCCAGCGTTAGTTGTTCAGACGCTGCGTCTTCTTCCAGCTGATGCCTGATATATTCCTTTATCTTTTTTGTATTTTTCCCAACTGTATCCACATAGTACCCTTTGCACCAGAATTCTCGATTCCTGTACTTGTATTTGATGTTGCTCCACGCTTCGTATATCTGCAAACTGCTTTTCCCTTTCAGATACCCCATGAAGCCCGATACGCTGATTTTCGGCGGTATTTCCACCAGCATATGAATATGATCGGGACAAGCTTCCGCTTCCAGCACGTTCACTCCTTTCCATTTACACAGCGTTCTCAGCAACTTCCCTATTTCATAGCGTTTCTCGCCATAAAACACTTTCCTTCTGTACTTCGGCGCAAATACTATGTGATATTTGCAGTTCCATGTTGAATGTGATAATGTATGTATTTCATTCATTTGAATGACTCCTTTGACATCTTTAGACGCGGTTCACCAGACCTGCACCTATTGTATCAAAGGAGTTCTTTTTCTGGCCATAGCTGTAAGCTTTTTTGAACCCCGCGCCTAGCGCGGGGTTTTCTGAATACAA
>DJRZ01000033.1:7045-13901 GCA_002440235.1 Alphaproteobacteria bacterium UBA6347 | reverse complement strand
CGTCGCCGTGGGGGTGGTATTTACCCATCACGTCGCCGACGATGCGGGCGGATTTTCTGAACGGCTTGTTGTAATCGTAGCCGCTTTCGTGCATCGCGTACAAGATGCGGCGATGCACGGGCTTCAACCCGTCGCGGACGTCGGGCAAGGCGCGCGACACGATAACGCTCATCGCGTAGTCCAGATAGGACCGTCTCATTTCGTCTTCGATGCCGACAACGACGGTCGAAGAATCGTTCACAGTATTTTCCACAGCATCAATCCCGTTTAAATTAAATCGAAACCTTTAAAAATCAACCGCTTAGAACGGGATTTCGTCGTCAAAGCCGCCGTTGTCGGCGGGTTTGGCGTCCCAGCCGGACGAAGCCGACGGCGCGTCAAATCCCGCGGAAGCTCCGCCGAAAGCGGAATCGGACGAAGAGCCGCGGCTGTCCAACAGCGTCATTTCGCCGCTGTAATTGCCCAAAACGACTTCGGTCGTGTATTTTTCAACGCCGTTTCCGTCCGTGTATTTGCGGGTTTGAAGCGACCCTTCGACGTACAGTTTCGTTCCTTTTTTCACATAGCGTTCGGCAATTCCCGCCAGTCCGGCGTTGAAAATGACAACGCGGTGCCATTCCGTCTTTTCTTTGCGTTCGCCGCTGTTTTTATCTTTCCACGTGTCGGAGGTGGCGATCGTCAGGTTGACGATTTTCCGCCCGTCCGCGGATTGACGGATTTCGGGGTCTTTGCCGACGTTTCCGATTAAGATGACCTTGTTAACGCTTCCAGCCATAATGTTGTCCTATCTATAAGAGTCAAAAAAGTTATCCCTTTTTACACCGATTGCCCGCGAAAGAAAAGCTTTTCTTTTCGCAAGCCCGCTTAAAAAGGTAAAATTAATATTTTTCAATATGATCCCGCTTAAACTTAAACAAGTAACGCATAATGTTGAAGCTTTTTGCGTCCGCGGCGGGGTTCCGCCGGTCCGGCGCATATATGAAAAAGTCAATTTTGCCTTGACTTTTCGGCGTCAAAGATTTTTTATACACCCTCAGTTAGGTTTAAAGCTTTCAGAAAGGAAAAATAATGTCTTTAACCACGTTCTTTAACCCCCGTTCCGTCGCCGTCGTCGGCGTTTCCGCCGATGAATCGAAACTGGGCGCGGTCGTTTTCAAAAACCTGATCGAAGCCGGATTTGAAGGAACGCTGTACGGTGTCAACCCGAAATTGGCGGGACAGGAATTGAAAGGCAAAAAGTGCTTCGCTTCCGTCCGCGACATTCCCGACCCCGTCGATCTGGTCGTTCTGCTGGTTCCCGCGCGTTTCTGCGAAGCCGCGGTCGACGACGCGATCGCCAACGGCGCGAAGAATGTCAGCATCATCACCGCGGGTTTCGGCGAAGCGGGACACAAGGATCTGGAACTGAGCATCGCCAAAAAATGCTTGGACGCGGGCATCAACCTGTTGGGACCGAACTGCCTGGGACATATTTCCACGTTTGACAAGCTGAACGCCAGTTTCGCGCCGTGCTTCCCCTTGCAGGGCAACGTCGCGTTCATTTCGCAGTCGGGCGCGTACTGTTCGGCGATTCTGGACTGGGCGGAAGAAAAAGGCATCGGTTTTTCGCACTTCATTTCCATCGGCAACAAAGCCGATTTGAACGAAGCGTCCCTGCTGGAAGCCATTCAGCACGACGAAAACACCAAAGCGTTCGTTTTCTATCTGGAAGGTCTGAAAAAAGGTCAGGAATTCCTGCGCGTTTTGAAAGAAGTCAGCAAAACGAAACCCTGCGTCATCATGGAACCGGGAAAATCGTCCAAAGCCCAAGCCGCCAGCCTGTCCCACACGGGGTCGCTGGCTCCGAACTACCGCGTTTTGGAAATCGCTTTGCAGCGCAGCGGCGCGATCCAGGTCTACACCACGCGCGAACTGTTCGGCGCGCTGGAATTGCTGCAGCACGTCAACCACACGGACTTTTCGGGTTCCGTCGGCATTTTGACGAACGCGGGCGGCGTCGGCGTTCTGTCTTCCGACCTGTGCGAAGAAGCGCACTTGGATCTGGCTCGTCCGTCCGAAGCGACGATTGAAAAACTGCGCGCGGTTCTGACGGCGGAAGCGTCCGTCGGCAACCCGATCGACGTCGTCGGCGACGCGAAAGCCGACCGCTACGAAAACGCCCTGCGCGTTCTGTGCGAATCCGGCGAATACAAGAACATCATCGTTCTGCTGACACCGCAGATGTCCACCGAACCGAAGGAAACCGCCGAAGCCGTCGTCAAACTGGCGAAAGAATACAAGAACGTCAACATCTTCTGTTCGTTCATCGGCGGTCAGCGCGTGCGCGAAGCGGTCAATATGCTGAAAGCCGCGAATGTTTTGGCCTACGACTACCCGACCGACTGCATCCGCTTGCTGGGATTGATGAAAGCGCAGATGGCGTTCAAGGGTATGCCCGAAGTCAAAGCCGAATTGAGCGAAGTCCCCGCCGAAATCCGCGAAGACGTCAAAAAGGCGGTCGCCGACGGTCTGGCTTCCCTGCCCCAATCCACGATGAACAAAATCATGGATCATTACGGCATCGACTATCCGAAATGCGGCAACTTCACCGACAAGGCGGAAGCTTTGGCGTTCTGCAAAAAGCTGTTCCCCGCGCCCGTCGTTTTGAAACTGTCCGCGCCGGACGCTTTGCACAAAACGGAAATGAAAGGCATCTATCTGAACATTGACGACGAAGCGAAATTCAACGCCGCGTTTGACGAATTGACCGCGACGATCGCGAAATTCCAGCTGAAGAACGCCAGCGTCCTGATTCAGGAAATGATCGTCAAAGCGACTGAAACGATTATCGGCGTGAATTCCGACAAAAACTTCGGACGCGTGATGATCTTCGGCACGGGCGGCATTTACACCGAAGTCATGCGCGACACCACGATGCGCATCTTGCCCGCGAACGATTTCGACGCGATGATCAAGGAAACCAAAGTCGGCACGATTTTGAACGGCGTCCGCGGCGAAGAACCCAAAGCGGTCGGACCTTTGGCGGAAACGCTGAAAAAGGTTCAGGAACTGGTTTTGGAAATCCCCGAAATCAAATCCATCGACGGCAACCCCGTTCTGGTCACCAAAGACCGCGCGGTCGTCGTGGACTTCAAGATGTTGCTGAAATAATCAACCTCGCCGATTGCCAAAGAGCCGCTCATTTGAGCGGCTCTTTATCTATTAATTGTTTGCAACAGCTGTTATCATTGCTATTGCAATTATAAGTAGTGCAAGCACACATCCGTCTTTAATCGAAAATACTTCTGCATCCGCCTGTTTTTCAGCGTCTTCCAGATTTTCTTTATTTTCGTTCTTTTCATCAATAAACTCATCTTCTTCCTGTCTAAATTTTTCTCCCGGGAGAAACATAACACAGGCTGTGTAGTAAATAAAAACAACAATTCCAAGAAATGCTATTATTCCTTCTACGCGCATCAAGATGCCGCAAATGGGCGGAATGACCATAACCCAAAGAGAAACGCCTAAGTCCTTCAATCTTTTTACATACGAAGCGCATAACAACCAAACAAAGGCAATAAACCATGGAATTACCATTATTTCGGATAACAGCTTGGAAATCCCGTAAAGAAAAACAGGAATTCCAGACGAAAGATAAATAATCAATCGTGCATAAAAAAATTCCAATCTGGAATATGTTCCATTGAATGAAAAATATTCTTTAATGTCTTTTGAAAAGAATTTTTTGCACATTTTCTGAAAACTGACGTGTCCGTCAACGCAGTTTGAATAATCGTCATTTTCAGAACAAACAGAATATTCAACACAACATTCTGCATTTTCTTCATTTGAAACATCTTTGGCGACATCATCTTTGTCATCTATAAAATTGACAGGATTTCCACAATACATACAATATTTCGCATTTTTTTGAATCCGCTTTCCGCAGTTTGAACAAAACATCTTATTTATCCTCTTTATTACTTATCAGTTTAATTTCTTCATTTTTTGGCAGAGCTTGTTTCTCTTTTTTATCGGGCGTCATTGCCGCGCATAGCGTAGTTGCCGCCGTTATCGCTTGCGAAGCGGTTATTCCCGCCTGCATTCCTCCACCCAAAGCCGCCAAGCCGCTGGTTGTTGCCGCCGCCCCCGCTGTTCCTGTCGCAGACAACGCAGATGTCAGCCCAGAAGCTGCCACATTTCCAATGGCAAAGCCAACAGCAACTTTTCCGGCGAATTTTCCGTATTTTTCAGCCGCGGCTACCGTTTCAGGCGATGCATCGCACATTTCACATACTTTTTTTGTCACACTACCCGTTATATCGCCCGCTAAGACAACACTACCGTCAATCGCATCTTCCGCAAAATTAGATACGGGAATTGAAACATCATTTATCGCATCAGATATTTGATTGCTGAATTTTTGGATAGATTCTTTGCTTTCTGGACTGTCTATGAAGTCTGCAGTCACATAACATGCGGCTTTTTGTGCCGCATCAACAGTGATACAAGACAATTTGATAAGATTTTTTGCTAATTTTCCAAATGTAAAAGCCATAACGCTCCCCTTTTTGCAAAAAAAAGACCGCCTTTTAAAAGCGGCGCGGGGAGTTCGAAAAATCAACTGTTGCGGTGATCCTTTTGACCTTTAAAGCATGCGGGGCATACTTCTGAACATACGCCAAAAGCTCCCCGAACCCATAAGGAAATCGGGGATACAATTCCGTTTGGTGGATACGCGAAACGGTTTCGATGCCATATCATAGCACCGGCAACAGTCAGAGCTTTTCGACGGCTCCGCGCCTCTTTTTCAGGCACTGGCGCGCAAACGTTCATTTACGCGCGTATAATCAGGATACGTTTTTATCCGCTCAAATAGCAAGATTTTTTTTCACGCCGGCGACACGGCGATCAGGAACTGTCCCTCTTTCAACAACATCGTCTTGCCGCGAGGCGGGATCGGCATTCCGGACGGGATGTCGGACGTCCTGTCTTTTTCTTTGACGGGCGGCGTCCAAACGGCTTTGTTCGCGTCAAACGATTTCGCGCCGTAACTGTCGAACAAAGCGACCTTGCCGTTGGAATAAACGGTTGTCGCGACAGACCAGTGATCGCCCAAAGCCTTGTTATTCATACGCAGCAGCTACGCCGTGTCGTCCTGTTTTAAAAATTTTCCGATTTCGTCAACTGCCGTCAAAACGTCATTGTCCGTGTCGGCATACGGCGCGGAAAAAACGATTTTCAATCCGTATTTGCGCCGGACGTATCCGTCGGCTTTTTTCAGCAATTTTTCCAGCAATTCCGCATCCGTTCCTCGGCACAGGACTTCTTCAAACCGGTTGAATTTAATCAAACGTTTGATTAAGTATTGATAAAATGCGCACCCGTCGGTGTACGACAACTCCGCCCTGCCCCGCGCGGCGTGACGAAACGCGTTGATGACGGCGTTCGCGCCGCAAAAGTAATCTATCGCGCCTTGTTGATGCGGTTTCATTTTTCACCTATGAATCTGTTTTGAAACATTGTATTTTCTTTTTATCGCTTTTGAAAGGAAATCGGTATGAACGCCTTTGAAATCAAGGAAATTTTCCAAAATTACCCGATCGGTCTGCTGTTAAAGGGACAGTCCGACGTTAAAAAAATCGAAAAAAGCCTGAACAAAGGGCATTGTTTTGCCGCTTTTGACGGTGAAAACGTCGTCGGCGCCTATGTTCTGCGGGATATGAAAGACGGTTCGGTCGAAATCCTGAACATCGTCGTTGCCGAAAGTGCGCGCGGCAAAGGGCTGGGCAAAGCGTTGCTGGACGACGCCCGCGATCGCGCCGGAAACGACGGGTACGGCGAATTGGCGGTCACGGTTGAAACCGACGCCGCCGCGCGGAAGTTCTTCGAACAAAACGGATTTACCGTTGACGCGGACGCGGAAACGGCGGACGGCTTTACGTGCCTGTCCCTGTGATCATTCGGGATAGCCGACGACCTGCGACACGATGACGCGCTTGCCGTCGGGCAGGTTCAGCGCCTTTGTCATCTCTTCGTTGTCTTTGCCGCCGCGGACGACGTTGTTCAGACCGGCGGAAGCGCAGAACAAGCCGACGTTCTGGTACAGCGATCCCGCGTGCATTCCGGCGAATTTGCCGTCTTTTGCCGCATACAGCAGCGTCACGGGCGCTTTTTTCGCAAACGGCTGGGCGTTGACGTCCCGCAAGTCCTTGTCCGAAACGGGAAGCAGAACGTTTTTCGCGGCGTCGTACAAAAACGCGCCGTCCTTGTTCAAAACGTAGACGTCCATATCCTGCCGGTTCATCGCGGTCGGCGCGGTGCGTTTGCCGTCCGGACGGTTGACGCCGAACGCCGCCCACAGCATATCCGCCAAGACCTGCGGTTCGATCGGTTTGTCGGCGAAAGACCGCGTCGATTTGCGCGCGCTCAAAGCGTCCATCAGCGGCATGCCGCCTGTCGTCCGCGGCGCGGGCAGATTGATCGTTTCCGCGGCGAAAGCCGATTGAACCGACAGCAACAAAGACAAAACGGCAAAGGACGTTTTCATAGCGTTACCTCTTTGAAAAAATTAAAACTCGCGTTCGTTTCGCAAAAAATCGGGAATGTCGGCGGCGGGCATCGGACGGCTGACGTAATAGCCCTGAATGATGTCGCACCCCTGCTTTTTCAGCAATTCCAGCTGTTCTTTGGTTTCGACGCCTTCGGACACGATTTCCAGTCCCAAGGTATGCCCCAGATTGATGATGGCTTGGGCGATTTCCGCGTCGTCGTAGTTGTGCGTCATGTCGCGCACGAACGACTGGTCGATTTTCAGACGGTCGACGGCAAAGCGTTTCAGATAGCTCAGCGACGAATAGCCCGTCCCGAAATCGTC